>JAHEDH010000142.1 GCA_024641285.1 bacterium
GAACACGAAGGCGAGCCCGAGAACACCGACGATGGTCCGCACGATGAGGTCGCCGATGGGCGACGTGCTGCCGGGAGGGAACTGACACCACCGCAACACGGGAATCAGCCGGACCTGGCCCGGCCAGTGCCCGATGGTCGCTGCCATGCCCAGTCACCCCCATTCGACGACCCGTTGCGGGCCACCGAGATCGATCATGTCCGTCTGCTTTCTCCTCCAACTCGAGCGTGCCGGATGACAGATGAGATGCCCATGAGAGCTACGGGTGCGACTCCGGGTCGGAGCCGTTAGATGAGTCAACAGGCCCGGTGCTCAGGGGTGTCGGGTGAGAACGGGCCCTTCCGCCGCGGGGAGCTCGATGGTGATGAGCGCCCCTCCCTCCGGGCGGTTGGCAGCCGTGATGGTTCCGCCGTGGTTTGCGACGATCTGTGCGGCGATCGCCATCCCAAGGCCGGTGCCGGTCGCTTGCGACGAGCCTCTTGTGAAGCGGTCGAAGACGGTGGGGAGAAGATCGTCGGGAATACCCGGGCCGTCATCGGAGACGGATACGCGGACCCGACCGTCGGTCTCGGCAATCGTGACCTCGACCTTGGATCGACAGTGGGTGGCCGCGTTCGCGATGAGGTTCGACATGGCGCGTTCCAGCGCTTCGGGGTTTCCCTCGACGACGCCGTCACCACTCACGTGCAGTCGCACCGGCGTGTGACGAGGATCGCGACGCACGTCTGCCGCGGCCCGTTGGGCGATGGCACCGATGTCGATGGCGGTGAACCCGTTCGTGTCAGCGGCCCGCGCCCTTGCAAGCAGCAGGAGGTCGGCTGCGGTGCGATCGAGCCTCGTCAGTTCCTCGAGCGCGGATGCGAGTGCTTCCGATCCCGGAGGCTCACGGACTGATCGCCGGGCGAGATCGAGCTCCGCTCGGGCGATGGCGATCGGTGTCCGCAGCTCGTGAGACGCGTCATCGAGGAAGGACTGTTCGCGGTCGAGCGTTTGGCTGATCACATCGAGCAGCTCGTCCAGTCGGGTGGCGAGATCGTGCAACTCCGCAGTCGGTGCTGACACCGACAGGCGCATCGGCCGGCGGCCCTCGGCGATCTCGGTGGCGCGCCGGGCCAGGGCGCTCACGGGACGGAGAGCTCGATCGACCGATATCGCCACTGCGAGACCGATCGCCACGGCGAGCCCCATCGCGGCAGCCGCGAGCATCCACGTCGAGCGCGCTGCCGCGTCGAGGTCCCCGAGGGAGGCGATCGCCTCGATGGCGACCGGACGGCCACCGACCTCGACCAGCTCACCCTTGACCAGCGAATGCCCGAAGCGTGAGTCGGTGACGATCGTCGACGTCGTCGTCGATTCGAGGTCGGAGGGAACGAGGATGGGTGCCCGCTCAGCCAGCGATCCGGTAGCCGCCAGCACCTCGCCGCTCGTGGACACGATCTGGATGCCGCGCTCGGGCGACGGAAGGATCACAACGCCGGTGCCGGCGAGTGGGTCGAGGCCGGCAGCGAATTCGCGTGTGAGATCGGCCTCGACGCTGCGGATGTGCTGGGTCAAACCGTCATCGACGACTCGCATCGTGCGCGCCTGCCAGACCAACCCGGTGCCGATCGTGGCCGACTCGAGGACGACGAGCGCAACCAGGAAGGCCCGTATCCCGAAGCGGGCCCGCAGCGTCGTGGGTCGTGTCAGGGCCGGCACTTCAAGATTCTCTCGGATCGTGGTGAAGTCGATAGCCCTCGCCGCGGACCGTTTCGATCGTGTCGCGATCGAATGGACGGTCGATCTTGTTGCGGAGATACCGGATGTACACGTCGACGACGTTCGACGTTCCGTCGTAGGCGAAGTCCCAGACGTGTTCGAGGATCTCGGTGCGGCTCGTCACCATGTCACCACGCTCCATGAGCAGTTCGAGGAGGGAGAACTCCTTCGGGCTGAGTTCGATCGCAGTCCCGTCACGCGTCAACGACTTGGTGGCGGGGTCGAGCTCCAGGTCGTCCCATTCGAGCACGGTCGGCCGTGGCGTCGGAGTCCGCCGTGTCAGTGCCCGGAGTCTGGCGAACAGCTCGTCGAACTCGAACGGTTTCGTCAGGTAGTCGTCGGCTCCGCTGTCGAGGCCCTGCACCCGATCGGATGTGGCGTCTTTCACGGTAAGCATCAAGACCGGAGCCCAGCGTCCTCGTTGGCGCAAGCGACGACACACGTCGAATCCGTCCCGGAGTGGGAGCCCGACGTCGAGGACGATCGCGTCGTACTCCCACTCGGAGCCGAACCACAGGGCATCTTCACCGTCGGCTGCGAGATCGACGGCATAGCCCTCGGCTTCGAGGGCCCGTTTCAAGACCGATGCCATCTTGGGCTGATCCTCTGCCACCAGGACGCGCATCAGATTCGCTCCGGCTTCATGATCGCCATCGTCGGTCCCAGCATATGAGAGGCCGATGAGAGAAGTGAGCGCCGTCCGAGTGCTCGAGAATCTCGCAAACGAGCTGTCAGGAGAGCCGGGTCGCCATGAATTCTCGTGGATCGCCCGAGGCGCCCGATCCGACCGAATCCGAGACCCTCGATCCGGGGCCACCAGGCCTGGGACCGTGCGTCGCCGGGCCGGTATCCGCGGGATCGGATCCCAACACCTGTGCGGCGCGACGTCGACCCCGCTGGTGTCGCCCGGAGTCCTCCGGCTCTCATGCTCCCTTCATGAACGCTCTGGCATCGTGAAGAGGTCGAGAGGAGACGATATGCAGAAGCTGAAGCCCGAGACTTCCGGTGACGCCGGCCTCGATGAGCGAGTACCGGCCTCGGTCCAGGTCGAGGGCGCAGAGCTCTTGGCGAACGCCGCCCGCGATCGACTCCACGCAGCCCGATTCACCGACGAGGAGATCGAATCGTGGGCAATGGCGTACATCGCTACGGAACACTCTGGCGACGTCGCCTCATTTCTCGATTGGATCGAGCGAGAGGAGATCAATGGTGAAACCCACTGACCCCGGTTCTGCCGTACCTCCCGGCAAGCCGCTGGTGGTCGGGGTCGATTGGACCGATGGATCCCAGCATGCACTCGAGTGGGCCGCGGCGCTCGCCCGCCGCATCGACCGCGAACTCGAGTTGGTGCACGCCAGCTCACCTTGGGTGGGACTCGAGATGGCGATCCCGCCGTTCGACTACGAGCGCTATCGGAGAGCCGTGGAAGAGGCCATGGAGACATGGTCGGCAAAGATCGCGGATGTCGACCACGCATCGAGAATCACCGAAGACGAGCCGGCGCGTGCCCTGCTGGTCGCCGCCGAAGCAACCGATCCTGGCATGATCGTGCTCGGAGGCCATGACCGCTCTTCGTGGATGCCGCATCATCTGGGGTCCGTTGCGTCGAAGGTGCTGCATTCATCGCAGTGGCCGGTTGTGATCGTTCCGGTGCAGACACCGATCGAGGCGCCGCACGGTCGGCTCGTCGTCGGTGTCGATGGATCGGAGAGCTCCCTCGAGGCGCTGCGATGGGCGACCGGGTTCGCCGGCCTGGTCGACAGTCGGATCTATGCGGTCTGTGTCGTTCCTTTCGAGCCGTTTGCCGAGCGTCCGCGACTTGCCGGCGTCGAGACCTCCGATCCTGTCGGAGACACGATGTCGAACCTGCGAGCGTTGACGGACGACCTTGCGGGCAGAACCGAGGTGAACATCGAAAGCGACGTGTTGATTGGCGACCCTGCATCGCGACTGGTGAACGCCGGCGACTCGGCGGAGCTCCTGATCCTCGGGACGGCTGGTCACCGGGAATCGCAGTCGAACGCGCTGGGCGCGACCACCAGGTCGTGCGTGACGCATTCGAGCGCCCCCGTCGTCGTCGTGCCCTGGGCCGGCCGCGGCGGCCCAACGGCAAACGAGTCTGTGCCGGGTTGTCGCTCGAACGCTGAGGGGTGAATCCTGCTTCAGCTCTCCCGTTGCGACTGGTCGAGAAGCATCCGGCGGACGAAGGCGCCCGACGACGCACGGAAGGATCGGGTGATCGATGCCTTGGGTGCGATGGAGGCGAAGCCATGCGGCGCTCCTTCGACGACGTCGAGCTCGCAATCGACACCCGCCGTCCGTAGTCGCTCCGAGTAGTCGATACATTCGTCGTGAAACAGGTCGACAGTGCCGACGCCGATCCACGTCGGAGGCAGTCCGGCGAGATCGTCACGGCGCCCGGGGACGGCGTAAAGGGGCACGGTGGGACTTCCGGGCTCGCCATCGAGATAGGACGACCACCCGAGGTGGTTGGCAGCCTTGTTCCAGACCGCATGTTCTTTGGCTTCGATGTCGCTGCGAACGGCGGTTCGATCGTCCAGCATCGGGTAGACCAAGAGTTGAGCCGAGACCCCGATGCCCTGGTCGGTGAGCCGTTGGACGACTGCGGCAGCGAGTCCTCCACCGGCACTCTCTCCTCCGATCACGCAGCGACTCGGGACGAAACGGCCTTCACCACCGGCGAGCGCCCACCGAGCTGCAGCGGTGACATCGTCGAGCGCCGCGGGGAAGGGATGCTCGGGCGCGAGCCGGTACGCCGTCGATGCGACGGCTATGCCCAGGGCATCGGCATAGAACGCACCCCACTGGTCGTCGCGATGGTCGCCGAGGATCATGCCTCCACCGTGGATCCAGAGCAGCACGGGCAGAGGGCCGTCGACCCGGGTCGGCGTGTAGCAGCGGACCGCGATCGACCGTCCGTCGCTGCCGTCGATGGCGAGATCCGTGATCTCGATTCCATCGGGAAGCGGAGGAGGCCGCATCAGGAAGCGGGCAGCGCCCATCAATGGTCGAACGAATCGAATCGACCACTTCGGCACAGCGAGGGGCGGAATGCGACGAACCGCCTTTTGGAACTCCGGGTGGATGCTGTCCTGCATGCAACAATCATCGCAGGTGCAGGCGCTGTCGGAGTCCGCGACAAAGCCTTCGTCCTCGGCGTACGCTCTGGCGACCGCAAGGCAGAGTTCTTCGCATGATTCGAGGTGATAGGTGGACAGCCTGAGTGTCGTCCAGGCCGCGGCGCGCGAGTACGCCGGCGCCGTGGCAGACCTGCTGCGGCGCGCGCAGGGTGCCGACGAGTCGGCGTTCCGCAACTGCCGCGATGCCTACGAGCAGGATGGCGCCTCGATCGCAAGGCTCCCAGAAGCCGATGCCCGTCTGCTCATGTCATTCGTGGCGACCGCCGATTTCGATGTGGACTTCGAGGAGATCGAGTGGCTGAGCGACGGTGATCACACGATCGGGGGGCTCGAATCGCTCGCGTCGTCACCCGACGGTCGAACATCGGTGGAACGGCTGAGACAGTCGATTCGCAGTATGTCGGCAACCGTATCGAACGGTTCGGTCGGCTATCGATTGATGGTGCTGTTCGATGTGCTCGCAGGGACGCAGCTGTCATCTGAGTATGCAGACGCGGTGATGTCATTCGTGGCACAGGTCGCCGCGGCCAGTGGTCCGGCGAGCGCACTGGAGGTCGGTGCCATCGATCATCTCCGTCAGGCGATGCGCCGGCACGCATCTGAGAGTGGGCTGGGAGACCCGTTCTCCCCGTCGGGTCCCACAGCCGGCGAAAAGTCTCCTGACGGCAGTTCGTCTGGCGAAGAGCGTCGGAGCATGGAAGCGCTCATCGCCGAGCTGGACACCCTGATCGGGCTCCATGCGGTGAAGGCAGAGGTGCGCGAGCTGGCCGACTTCATCCACATCCAGAACCTGCGCCGAACGGTTGGGCTGCCGACGCAGGATGTGTCGTATCACCTGGTCTTCACGGGCAACCCGGGGACCGGCAAGACAACCGTGGCTCGGTTGTTCTCCGAGATCCTCGGGACGCTGGGTGTCGTCTCGAAAGGTCACCTGGTCGAGGTCGAGCGCTCCCAGTTGGTGGGTCAATACATCGGCCAGACGGCCCCCAAGGTGCGCGAGCGAGTCGAGGAGGCGCTCGGCGGTGTGCTCTTCATCGACGAGGCCTACTCACTGACGAGCCGAGGTGAACAGGACTTCGGGAAGGAGGCGGTCGACACGCTCGTCAAGCTGATGGAAGACAATCGCTACGACCTGGTAGTCGTCGTCGCCGGGTACCCGCTTCCCATGGCCGAGTTCCTCGAATCCAATCCGGGCATCGGCTCACGTTTCCGACGCACGCTCCAATTCGACGACTTCTCCGACGACGAGCTGATCGCGATCTTCGTCAAGATCTGCACCGACGGCGGATACGAGCTCACGCCCGGTGCCGAAGCCCGGCTGCGCAGTCGTCTCGGCGTGGCCGAGCGCGGCCCCGGCTTCGGCAATGCCCGGCTGATCCGGAACTGGTACGAGGATGCGCTCGCCCGCCAGGCATCTCGCCTGGTCGGTAGCGGAGACACCGGCATCGACGCGCTGAGATCGTTGACCGAACCAGACGTCAGCTGAGATCTCATCGCTCCACTCGCAGTCCGCTCGATGGATGGCGGGCTCAGCAGCCGTTCTCTCAGCCGTCTGCGGGGGCGCTTCTCCCTGGAACGGCAGGCTCGGGTCCCCGCTCGGCCTCTCTGGCGGCCATGGCCTCCTCCAACTGCGCAACGAGGGTCGGAATGGTGGATTCCAGGGCCGCTCCGTAGGCGGGGCCGATCACCGTCATTGCCTCCTGCTCTCGTTCCGTCTCCGGCGCGGCAAACCGGAATTCGATCTTCGTGCCTTCGACGGTCGGTTCCAGTTCGATGGTGTGGAGCACCTTGATCAGCCCGTCCGGCGACTCGAGGATCGTGCGGTCGGTCACGTAGTCGTACGGGCGCCAGTCGAGGATCTCCTCGACGACGGCATCCTCGCCATGCATGCAGTGGTTGGCTGATCCGAGCCCGCGTCGTCCTCCCCGGGCTCCCTTGATCGTGACCTGTGTGACCCACGGCTGCCAGGTCATGCGCTGCCCGGGCTTGGTGAGGAACTCCCATGCCACCTGGGGCGGCACCTTCGTCGGAATGGTGATCGTGAGAATCGAATCCTCGGGTGTCACGCGCACCCTGCTGCGTTCCTCTTCCTCCTGCCAGCGCCGCTCGAGATCGTGTGCCCAGGCGGGGACGTCGCCGACGCCGTCGTAGGTCTCCAGGTGCGGTGACATGCCGAGGGCGGCAGGGTCGATGTCCGAGGCGTCGATGCATTTCTGGCTGAACAGCGCATATGCGTCCATGCCCAGACGGTTCACCACCTCGTTCTTCAGGAGTCGATGCACGACGATCGCATCGAAACCCAACAGCTCTTGGCGACCGGCGATCGTCTGTTGCAGGGTCGGCCCGTGGTGCACAACGAATTTCAGATCGAGGTCGGGGATCCGGATGCAGGCGTTGCATTCGCACGTCGTCGCCTGTCGCACGTCCCGGCGGCGGCGACGAAACCCGAGGTAGCAGCTCTCGACGGTGTCGAGGAGCATCGATCCGTCGATCTTCTCCACCGTGGCGAACATGAATGCGGCGTCGCCCTCGATGCGCGAGAGACGGAAGTTGGGGCGGAGTGCCGAGACGATCACGCCGAGCAGGTCCGACAGGATGTCGTTGGCATGGTCGAGCTCGACGCCTGCGAGGTAGGCGGTGTATCCCGAGATGTCCGCGATCAGGAAACAGGTTGGTTGAGCCGCCGACTCCACTGTGCCTCGTTCCAGATCGCCGTGTTCGCGGACTCTACCGCTGACCACCTCGAGGGTGCGCCCCCAATTGGCCCTCGGTCCAGTGTCGAGTTGAAGGCCCGCCCAGCCCGACGTCCATGGCTCGGGTTCACACGAGATCAGAGTCGAGCGGGTACTGGCGCCGGTTCGTCACGAACAACCCGCAGCTTGGATCGTTCCACCTCGTCGGCTTTGACCTCGTACATGAGGCTGTCCACGACCTCCAGCGCCGAATGGACGCTGGAGGGAGGTGTCTCGAAGACCGCGGTCCCGATGCTGCACCTGATGCCGGCTGCGTCGAAGGCACCGACCAGTCGAGCGATTGCATCGATGGCTCCCTCAACTCCCATGTCCGGCATCACGAGGGCGAACTCGTCGCCCCCGAGCCGCGCTTTGATATCTACTCGACGCAACACGAGGTTCACCACCGCGGCGACTCCTCGCAGCACGTCATCGCCGGCGGCATGACCCATGCGATCGTTCACGTTCTTGAAGTCGTCGAGGTCGAGGTATGTGAAGCTGATTGGCAGTGAGGTTCGGCGTGCTCGCTCGATTTCGCGACTCGCCACGTCCTCGAACGCTCGACGATTCATCAGACCGGTGAGCGGATCGGTCGTGGCAAGCGAACGCTCGCGCTCCATGCTTTCCCGAAGCCGTGTGATCAGGACACTCACGATCACGAAGAAGCCCATCCTGACGAGGGCATTCCACAG
>JAHEDH010000143.1 GCA_024641285.1 bacterium
CCCGACACGTCGACGAAGAACGGCCGGCCCTCGGCGTCGAGCACCTCGAAGTTGAACTGGATGCCGAGCTTGGTGAGCTTCACACCCTCCTTGCTGATCTGAAAGCCGGCCGACTCGAGCGTGGCGAGCGCCAGATCCTGCGCCTTCTTCCCATCGCTGGTCGCCCTGGCCTGGAAGTGCTCCCGCTTCTCGTCGAGAGTGAGCTCACCGAACAGCTCGACGTCGAGCTCGCCCTGGACGCCCTCGTAGGTGTGATACCTCGGGCGGGTTCGCTCCGTCTCCAACCGGGCGGCGGCGATGTCGACGTAGGTCTGTTCGAGGTCGTAGCCGACCGACCTCCGGCCGGAGCGTTCGGCGGCGACCAGGGTGGTGCCCGAGCCGACGAACGGATCGAGGATCAGATCGTTCTCATATGAATAGAGATCGATGAGGCGTTTGGCGAGCGGGATCGGGAACGGTGCGGGGTGGTTGACCCTGCGGGCCGACTCGGGGTCGATCCGCCAGACGTCCAGCGTCGCCTCCATGAACTCGTCGACCGGCATCGTGCTGGCGTGCGGATAGCCCTCCTTCTCCCGCTGCTGGGCGCTGCGGGCGCGGTCGAACCGGCCCTTCGACGCCACGATGACCCGCTCGGTGAGATCACGCAGCACCGGGTTGGCCGACTTGCGGAACGACCCCCACGCCACCGACCCGCCGGCCCCCTCCGCCTTCTGCCAGATGATCTCGCCGCGCAACAGCAGTCCGAGATCGTCCTGGAGGATGCGGATGACGTCGGCCGACAGGCTGCGGTACGGCTTACGGCCGAGGTTGGCGACGTTGACGGCGATCCGGCCTCCGGGCTCCAGCACCCGGACGCACTCGGCGAACACGTCGCGCAGCATCTCGAGGTATTCGATGTAGGAGGCGGGTACCTCACGCTCGCTGTCGCCGGCGTCGGTGACGGCCTGCTCGTACTCCTTGCCGACGAAATACGGCGGCGATGTGACCACGAGCGCCACGCACCGGTCGGGCAGGTGAGTCATCGAGCGGGCATCGCCCAGGATCACCGGTGGTTCGGGAAGATCGATCTCCGAGGGCAGCGGACCGAGAAGGTCGTCGTCGGAGACGACGGGAGCGGGAAACCGCGAGTAGAACGCCGAGGCGTCGTGGTTCTCACGACGACCGACCCCGAACGCCGAAGTCGACGTCCCGCGTTGATCGGTGGTCTCTTCCATGCCGGCACGATACCGGTCGCCTCTGACAGATTCGGCCTTCCCCGAAGCAGCCGATCAGCGAGCTCTCCGGACAGGCGGCGCAATCTCCGCCCGGCAATCGCCACCCGCCGGCTACAGGCTCACTGGGCTCTGCGGATCAAGGCCGGCTCGGGGACCCTGCGCGGGACGTTGCCGGTCAGCGACAGGAAGAACTTCATCACCTTGTGACCGCCGTCTGCGGTCTGAGCGAACATGCAGGGGCAGCCACCGTCGATCACCGAGATTCCGTGCGCTCGGCCGTACGTGGCCGCCGACGGATCGACGCTTCCCGCACCCGGCCCGCGGTGCATCCACACGTGGCCGATGCCGAGTTTGGCGCACTCGCTCATGGTGGCGCCGGCGCGTTCGGGGTTGGTGGCGATCACGACTGCGTCCACTCCCCCGGGGATCGAACCCAAGCTGGGATAGCACCGGTCGCCTTCGACCATCTCGGCGTTCGGGTTCACGGCGAACACCTCGTACCCGCGGTCACGCAGCCGCTGATAGACCACGTTGCCCCCGTGACCCTGCGGGTTCCTCGACACGCCCGTCACTGCGATCCGCTTGTTCGCCAGAAAGGCGGACGCAGCCTCGTTCATCGTCAGCATCGACGACCTCCTCACTCGAGGGGCCCCACGGACCCCGACCGCCCCACCATCCGCCGTCACGAACCGGCGGGCCAGAGCCTCACGTCACAAGAGGAGCGACCGTCAGGAGAGGACGGTCCCGGTTCGAGAGTTCGACCTCTTGCCATATGCTGGGACGACTCTCCCGAAAGCAGGTCAATGAAGCTCGGCATCCTCTCGCGTGCCCCCAACGTCTACAGCACACAGCGGCTCAAGACCGCCGCCCTCGATCGCGGTCACGAGGTGAGAGTCCTCAACACGCTGCGCTTCGCCATCGACCTCGCAGACGACGAGCCCGCACTGCAGTACCGGGGCAAGACGCTCAGCGAGTACGACGCCGTGCTACCTCGGATCGGCGCTTCGATCACCTTCTTCGGCTTGGCGGTCGTCCGCCAGTTCGAACAGATGGACGTATACACCCCCAACACCGCCGCCGGCATCGCCAACTCGCGCGACAAGCTCCGCTCGATCCAGATCCTCTCCAGGCATGACATCGGCATCCCGGCGACGACCTTCGTGCGGGACCGCCAGGACGTGCTCGCGGCGATCGACCGCGTCGGAGGTGCACCCGTCGTCATCAAGTTGCTGGAGGGCACCCAGGGAATCGGGGTGATCCTCGCCCCCGACACCAAGGTCGCCGAGGCCATCATCGAGACCTTGCAGAGCGCAAGACAGAACGTGCTGATCCAGCGGTTCATCGCCGAGTCGAAAGGGCGGGACGTACGGGCACTCGTGGTGGGCGACCGGGTGGTCGCAGCGATGCGCCGGAAAGCGCAGGGCGACGAGTTCCGCTCGAACGTCCATCGAGGTGGCACCACCGAGGCAGTCACCCTGGATCCCGAGTTCGAGCGCGTTGCGGTCCAGGCAGCCCAGATCATGGGCCTGCGCGTCGCCGGTGTCGACATGCTCGAAGCGGACGATGGCCCACTGGTGATGGAGGTCAACTCGTCCCCCGGCCTCGAAGGCATCGAGACGGCGACGGGCCTCGACATCGCAGGCTCGATCGTCGACTACATCGCCGACCAGGTCGACTTCCCCGAACTCGACGTCCGCCAGCGCCTGACGGTCAGCACGGGGTACGGCGTCGCCGAGCTCCTCATGCGTGAGGGCGCCGACATGATCGGCAAGACGATCGCCGATTCCGGCCTCCGCGATCAGGACATCACCGTGCTCACCCTCACCCGAGGCACGAAGGTCATCCCCAACCCGCGTAACGACCGGGTGCTCGAACCGGACGACCGCCTGTTGTGCTTCGGCAAGCTCGACTCGATGCGCCACCTCGTTCCCGAGAAGAGCAGGCGGAGGTTGCGCCGCAAAATCAAGCCGCTCCCCGCCGAACCGATCCACGATGTCGAGGCCCAATCCGTCGGTCCGGGGGATTCCTAGACTCACGTCATGCCCGCACGCGTGATCGCCGTCGCCAACCAGAAGGGCGGCGTGGCCAAGACGACAACCGCTCACGCACTCGCCGCCGGTCTCGTCGAGCGTGGGCGAACGGTGCTCTCGATCGACCTCGATCCCCAGGCCTCGCTGACGTTCGCGATGGGCGTCGAAGAAGAGCCGGAACCGTCGATGCACGACGTCATGATGGGACGAACCCAGATCTCGGAGATCCTCTACGAGTCGAACGGGATCGACCTGGCACCGTCCTCGATTGACCTCGCCGGGAGCGAGGTGCACCTGCTCACGAGGACCGGACGGGAGTTCGTGCTCCAACGCGCCCTGAAGCCCCACCTGGATTCCTATGACTACGTCTTCATCGACTGCCCGCCGTCGCTCGGCATCCTCACCATCAACGCGCTCACCGTCGCCGGCGAGGTCCTCATCCCCGTGCAGGCCGAGACTCTGTCACATCGCGGGGTCGGCCAACTGCTCGAGACCGTCGAAGAGGTGAAACAGTTCACCAACCCGGACCTGCACGTCTCGGGGGTGGTCGTCACCATGTTCGACTCCCGCACCAACCTCGGACAGGAGGTGGTGGCGACCCTCAAGGCGACCCACGACCTCAGGGTGTTCGAGCCGCCGATCCCCAAGTCGGTGCGGGTTGCCGAGGCGCCCGGGCGAGGCCTGTCGGTCCTGTCACATGCGTCGACATCGAAGCCGGCGGCCGCCTATCGTCGGATCGCAGAGGAGGTTGACGATGGCCGATGACGGCAAGCGCTCCCTGTTCTCCGGAGGCCGTTCGGGATCGAAGAAGCCCGCCGGGGAGGGCAAGGACGCGCTCTACTCACACGAGGCCGAATCCCACGGCCCGATCAAGATCGACTGCGCCCGCTGCGGCAAGACCACCGACGTCAGCATCCTCGATGCCCTCGGACGGCTGATCCGCTTCAGCCTCTGGGTACCGGGCCGCGACTACTCGCACCGCCTCGTCTGCCCCGCCTGCACCCAACGCTCCTGGACCCGCCTCCGACTGATGTGACCGGCTGCCGGCTCCCGGCTTCCGGCCAACCTGAGGCAACCGTATGCGGCGCGGGCTCGACATTCTGCGAACGCATCCCGACACCCGTGCGGCGCGGGCCCAGGCTGGAAGCCGGAAGCCGGATGCCGGAAGCTGCGAGGGCGCCAGCCCGAGCTCTATTGGAAGCTGACGAAGACGGGGAGGGGGTCGAGGGCGAGGACCTGTGCAGGGGTCGCCATCGGCGAGTCCTCGTCGTAGAAGTTCTTCCAGCCCCAGGCGAAGCGGTCGGCATCGGCCGGTCCGGTGAGGGCGCCGTACGTCTCATACTTGGTCGGCAGCGGCCCCTGGCCGTCCATCTGGATCACGGTCGCCAGTTCCGGTCGCAGCTCGATCTGCTCGCGGCCTTCGATCATGTCGAAGCGGAACTGGTGGACGATGAACAGCTTCTGGGGCAGCGACTCCTCCCTGATGATCTGTGCCAGCCAGTCCGAGACGAGGTTGACCTCCGCCGACTCGACACTTCCGATCTGACGGAGGTGCCGCTCGTTGGGGCCGAGACGCCACTCGGGATCGAGTGCCAGCCCGACGTTGGGCAGCCGGAGGAACTCCTCGTAGCGCTGGGCCTGGGAGAGGAAGTCGCTTCGGCCGGGCTGGAGATCGAGCACGACGTAGCCGCCGACCTCGGTCGCCAGATCCACCCATGGACGGATCAGCTCCGGCCCCATCTCCGCCGAGTAGTCCCCGTCATCACCGGGCGGGGCATCGGCGACGGTTGCGATGATCTCGAAGGTCGGGACGGTGAGGGCACCGTCGGCGGCGTACTCCTCGACGATCGGCGCCATCCGCTCGAGGGTCGCCTGCGGTCCCTGCTCGCCCAGGACTCCGAGCGCCCCGGTGGTCGGATTGCCGTAGAACGCGATGAACCTGGTTCCGGCGAGCAGGTCGGGGGTCCCGTTCACGGTGGCGACACCGTCGGCGATCAGATCGAGCTGCCACCGTTGGGTCGGGGTCGGATCCGGAGACCAGACGAGATCATCTGCCGCTGCGAGCAGCTCGCGCTGGGTGTCGTCGAGCGCCTCGAGCGGGGTGCCGACGATGGCGTCGGCGCCGTTGAGCCGGGCCAGGTAGGTCATCAACACCGGATCGGTACCGGTGTCGCTCACAAACCAGACCGAGGATGCCGGGAAGTCGGAGACAGACTCGAGCTCCACATGAGTGACGGGCAGGCCGGAATCGGGCTGGATGGTCGGGCTCGTCGCAACGATGTCGGACACCCCAAGCGCCCGGATCGTCTCGACGAGCTCGTCGGCTCGGACCGGGTCCCAGACCAGGAGCGGCGCCTGCATGTCGGCGGCGAAGGCGGCGGCGTAGGCGATCGTGGCAGGTCGTGCAACCACGACCGATGTCGAGCACCCGCCCCACATGCGGGCGAGCGCGACGGACTGATCGACGAGGCCACCGGAGAGCTCGATCGGCTCGGCGGCGGGGAGCACCGGCTCACACGGAGGAGCGGTCGTGGTCTCGGCGGCGGCGGAGGTCGTCGTGGTGGGATCGATGGCCAGGAGCGGCTCGTCGGGGTTCGGCGGGGCGTCGACCAGGTCGCAGGCGAAGACCGACAAGCCCAGCGCCACGCCCCCGAGCACCATGACGAGTGTGCGGCGACGGATCATCGACTATTCCGAATCGGTGGGTCCCCCATGTGCGAGCACGATACGCCGCACCCACGACGTTCCGCAGCATCTCTGTGTCGGGCGAACCTCGACCTGAGATCCACAGCAATTGTGGTCAGGAACCCTGGGTTGCGAACTGGACGCCGAAGCTGGTGTCCCAGTAGGCGGCCATGCGATCGGCGAAGTGCTCGGGGGACTCGGCGTAGACCTTGCGACCGATGGCCATCGACGCGGTCTGCAGCTCGCTGCGGCGGTGCTGGGCGAGGGCGGTGATCAACGTGCGCTCGGCGGCGTCACTGCACATCTCGGGGCGGCCTGCGACGATCAAGGTCAGCTCCGAGAGATCATGCTCCTCGCCCAGCAGCTCACCGAGCTGGTCGAGGGCAGCGATGTAGCCGTCGAGCACCTCGGGGAACATGGGGCGGAGCAGCTCCATCTGGTGGCGGAGATACTTCACCCGCTTGCGCCACCAATGGAAGTTGTGCCCGCTCGGTGTGGCGTGGGCGACCTTCATCTCCTCGAGACCTCGACCGTAGGTCCGCTCCAATCCCCCGCGCAGCGTCTCGAACGAGTGAGCGACCGGCTTGGCGCGCCAGGTCTCCTCGGGATCGGTCTCGGCGGGCCACGCTCGATATCGGGCCTTCGCCGATCTGAGCGCGTAGATGACCCGCCGAAGCGTCTCTCGGTCGTCGACCAGCCGAGCCCGTGTCTCGCTGTGGCGCCGGATCAAGTTGCTCTCGAGCGTCTCGAATGCCGTCCGTCGCAGATGGGCGCCGAAGCGGGTGCGGATCGTCGACACCGTCTCGACGAGGACGGCGGCGTCCCTGACCGGCCCGATCAGCCGAGCGGTGTTCCGCAGCAACTCGTTCTCCGACCGGTACCGCTCCTCGCCGATCTCGTCGCGGATGAGACGCAGCACGGCGCGCAGCCGCTTCATCGACTTGCGGGCCTCGTGGATGGCGACATCGACATCGGAGCCGGACAGCAATCCGCCGATCGCCCGATCGAACTCCTCGATGCTGAGACGTCTGAGCCCATCGGAGAGGCGCTCGGAGTCGCTCAACTCGAATCCCTCCGGAACCGCAGGCAGGAAGCGGATCGTCGCGGGTGGGAGCGGCGGCGTCACATGGATCATCACCTCCGAGGCTACCGATTCGATCACGGCGGATTCGGGGGCGAGCCCGGTTGGTGTAGCGCCCGATCGGAATAGTGTTCGACCATGTTCAGCGCAGGATTGGTCCCGTTCCGGTTCTCCCTGGACCTCGAGATCCTCATCGCCCACCCGGGCGGGCCGCTGTGGACACGAAAGGACGCCGGCTCCTGGTCGATCGTCAAGGGACGGATCGAGGACGACGAGGATGCCAGGGTGGCGGCGGGGAGGGAGTTCGGCGAGGAGACCGGCTGGCCGGTCCCCGACGGTCACTGGATCGAGCTCGGCGAGGTCACGCAACGCTCGGGCAAGCGGGTCGTGGCATGGGGGGTGGACGCCCCCCAGCTCGAGCCGGCGACACTCGATCCCGGCCACTTCGAGATGCGCTGGCGGGGAAAGATGCGATCGTACCCCGAGATCGACCGGGTGCGCTGGGTCAATCGCAGCGAGGCACAGCTGCTGATGCTGCCCGCCCAGTTCCCGTTCTTCGATCGCCTGGCCGAACAGATCGAGCCGTAGTCGCCTCTCGGTTCGAAACAGTGGATGAACCTTCTGGGTATCGGTCCATGTAGACCCGTGGGCGTTCTATGGTCGAGGACATGTCAGATACCACACAGATCACCGATGACGAGTGGCGGGTCAAGCTCGACCCTGCTCGATTCTCCGTCCTCCGCCAAGGCGCCACCGAGCCGGCATTCACCGGCAAGTACTGGAACGAGAAGCGACCCGGGGTCTACGCCTGTGGCGGCTGCGGCACGGAACTGTTCTCCTCGGAGACGAAGTACGAGTCCGGTTCGGGCTGGCCGAGCTTCTTCACGCCCATGGCGGACGACCGGATCGTCGAGAAGACCGACAGCTCACACGGCATGGTGCGAACCGAGATCCTGTGCGCCAATTGCGGCGGGCACCTCGGCCATGTGTTCCCCGACGGCCCCCAGCCCACGGGTCTGCGCTACTGCGTCAACTCCGCATCGCTGGAGCTGAACCCCGAGGACTGACCGTCGGTCACCCCTCCCGGGATGCCTCCTCGATCAACGCCCCGAGGTCGCCTTCGACGACGTCGGGGGCCGGGATCTTCTGGATGTCCAGCACGGCGTGCACGAGATCGTCGTTCGGCTCGATGTCGGCGCCGTAGCGCCTGAGCAGCGACAGCATCGGGC
>JAHEDH010000144.1 GCA_024641285.1 bacterium
TCTGGACCGCCGTCCCCCGGTCGGTTGGGACGAGGTCGATGCCGAGTGGGTTGCCCTCGGCCTCCATCCAGGTTCGGAACGATTCGGGTATGCAGTGGGCGTGGACGTCGATGATCATGCATTGACTGTATGTTGCGTTCGGGCCGTCTGCAATCGATTGCCAGAGATTCCGCCGGTTGCTTCGCACTCGGAGGTGTGCCCTTTTCCGACATTTCGGGTCGTATTCGGCAGTAATGGCCTACAATCGATTGCAGTCACCCGGAGGACCCATGCCGAGAATCCCTTACCCAGACCTGGACTCGATCACCGATCCCGAAATGCTCGCCGCCCTCGATCGCTCCCGCAGGGTGGGAACGCCCCGGCCCGAATCGCAGGCGATTCGGGCCCACGTGCCCGCAGTGATGAAGACATTCACCAATGCTTGGATGCAGATCTTCGTCGACGGCGTGGTCGAGCACGAGCTCAAGGAGCTGTGCCGCGTCTACGTCACGAAGACAGTGAAGTGCGGCTACTGCGCGGCGCAGCGGTCGACGGATGCCGATGTCGAAGAGGGCCACTACGACGACCTCCTCGAATTCCGCACGTCGGACAGGTACACCGACCGCGAGAAGGCGGCGCTTGCCTACACCGATGCCGTTGTGTGGGATCCGGAGCTCGCGACCGACGAGGTCTGGGACGGGTTGCACGCCCACTTCACGACCCCCGAGATCGTCGAGCTGGGATCGTTCATCGCCCTGACGTCCAGCCAGCAGCGTTGGATCAAGACGCTCGACCTCGGCCATCGCGAGATCCTCGCAGACACGGACACCGGTCTCATCGACGCAGCAACGACCTAGGAAGGGGTCCGGCCTCTGAAGGTCGACGACGAGACCGAGACCCTGCGGAGACGCAAACTGCCGGAGTCGAGCTGAGCCATCCCCGTTCTCACGTCCCGGCCATCGATGCACGTCGAGCGCCGGGCCGAGCGTGGCCTGCCAGGCGAACCAAACGCTTCAGACGACGTGGTTGCGCATCGTTCCGACGCCTTCGACAGTGCTCTCGATCACCTGTCCGGGCTGCAGGAAGACCGGGGGCTCCATGGCCATGCCGACGCCCTCCGGTGTGCCGGTCAGAAAGATGTCACCGGGCAGAAGGGTCAGACCGGCCGAGAGCTCCGCCAGCAACCGGGCGATGGGGAAGATCATGTGTCTCGTGTTCGACGATTGGCGCACCTCACCGTCGATCGAACACGAGATGTCCAGCGACTGCGGGTCATCGATCTCGTCTGCGGAGACGACCCACGGACCGATCGGGCACGTGCCGTCGAGGCTCTTGCCCTTGTACCACTGGTCACCGTGACGCTTCTGCAGGTCGCGAGCGGAGATGTCCTGGGCCACGACGTATCCGGCGATCGCTTCGAGGGCGTTCTCTTCAGTGAGATTCGTCGCGCGCCGGCCGATCACCACCCCGAGTTCCACCTCGTAGTCGAGTCGCGATGTCAGATCACTGTGCGAAGGAACGTCGTCGTGCGGGCCGATGACGGACGTGGTGGCCTTGCTGAAGAACGCCGGATGATCGGGGAGTGGGCGCTCACCGTGGACCCGAGTCCGCTCCTCGAAGTGCGAGAGATAGTTCCAGCCGACGCACATCACGTTGCGAATCGGAGCGACAGGGCTCAGGAGACGAA
This sequence comes from bacterium, assembly GCA_024641285.1. Lineage (GTDB taxonomy): Bacteria > Actinomycetota > Acidimicrobiia > Spongiisociales > ZC4RG35 > JAHEDH01. Next base: position 1,667 of record JAHEDH010000144.1, read on the forward strand.
CCTCGCCGATGGTGAACGTTCGGCCGGTCTCCCGCGCCATGCCATGGCCGGTGAGCAGCGCGACGGGGTCGGTGCTCTCGACCTCGATCAGGGTGTCGTCGGAGATGAACGCGGTTCCCCTGGTTCCGTCGTGTGCGAATCTGACCCACCTCACACCGGGACACCGAGGACCGGGCAGGGGGTCGTCAGCAGAATCTGCTGGACATCGCTGCCCATGAGGAACTTCCCGACTCGGGACCGGTTCCGCAATCCGAGCGCGAGGAGATCCGCTTTCCGCGAGGCAGCTTCCTCGAGAATGGTCAGTCCAACGGGACCTTCGAGTACCAGCTTCCGGGCGGCATCGGGATCGTCGGCCACTCGGCGGAGCTGATCGCCGAGTGCGTCCGCCATGAGCGTGACGACCGCGTCCGTGTATGCCTCATCGGTCCCGAGCGACCGACGGAGATCCTCCAGTCGCTGCTCGGTCAGCACGTGGATGACCGTCACTTCTGCCCCGATCTTCTCGGCGAGGTCGAGAGCGGCGGTGACGACAGGGTCTGAGTGTTCCGTTGCGTCCGATGCTGCGAGGATCAAAGTCAATCCAGGTTCTCCTTCACGGTCCTTACGATCCTATCGGTTGACGGGATAGCCAGGTCTTCGAGGGCCTCGGCGGCGGGTAAGGGGATGTGTGGCGTCGTGATCCGAACCACCGGTCCGTCGAGGTCCCAGAATGCCTCCTGCGCCACGATCGAGGCGATCTCGGCTCCCCATCCACACAGTCTCGGGTTCTCCTCGACAGTGAAGACGCGGCTTGTCTTGGCGACCGATCCGAGGATGGCATTGGTGTCGAGGGGAACGAGGGTTCGAAGGTCGATGACTTCGGCGGAGATCCCATCCTCTGCCAGTCGCTCCGCCGCTTCGAGTGCTCTCGGCACCATGTAGGCGAGCGCAACGATGGTGGCGTCGGTTCCCGCTCTGACGATCTTGGCCTGTCCGAGCTCGTCGATGACCTCGCCTTCCGGCACGTCGCCCTTGGTCGCCATCAACGACTTGTGTTCGAAGAAGACGACGGGGTCGGGATCACGGATCGAAGCCGCCAGCAACCCGACGACGTCGGCAGGCGTCGATGGAGCCACCACCTTGAGCCCCGGGATCATCATGCACCAGTTCTCGACGCTCTGGCTGTGCTGGGCCCCGAAGCGGGAGCCACCGCCGTTGGCGGTCCTGACCACGACCGGAACACTCATCTGGCCGCCGGTCATGTAGCGGGACTTGGCCATCTCGTTGGCGACGATGTCGAAACAGACCGCCAGGAAGTCTGAGAACATGATCTCGGCGATGACGGGGACGCCGGTCATCGCCGCTCCCATGGCGGCGCCGAGGATGGCCTGTTCTGAGATGGGCGTATCGCGAACTCGAGTCGGGCCGAACTCGTTCAACAACCCGACGGTGGTCTTGAAGACCCCGCCGGCGCCGGCGATGTCCTCGCCCAGCATCACGAGCTGAGGGTCGCGTCGCATCTCTTGGGCGATCCCGTAGGCGACGGCGTCGCGGTAGCTCAGTTCCGCCATGCCGCGCCTCCATCCGACCAGACGTCGGTCATGAGATGCTCCGTTCCTGGAGGAGCACCGGCCTTGGCGAACTCGGTCGCCTCGTCGACCCTACGGGCAACGTCTTGTTGAATCGCCGCCAGGTCGCCTTCCGACACTCCGAGGCCGAGGAGCCGCTGGTGGTACATGGGAATCGGGTCGCGGCCCTTCCAGGCCTCGACTTCCTCCTTCGGGCGGTATTTGCCGGGGTCGGCACGGCTGTGGCCCTGCTCGCGGTACGTGACGGCTTCCACCAGCGAGGGGCCGCCGCCCGACCTCGCCTTGGCGATCACGTCCAGCGCAGTCATGTACACCGCGTCTGCGTCGTTCCCGTCGACGATGATCCGGGGGAGCCCGTAGGCGGCGGCGCGGTCGGCCGCCGGATTCGGGACCGCAGTGATCAAGTCGATCGGGGTGTACTCCATGTACAGGTTGTTCTCGCACACGAAGACGATCGGCAATTTCCAGATGGCGGCGAAGTTGAGCGCTTCGTGGAATGCCCCGATGTTGGTGGTGCCATCACCGAAGAAGCACACCGTCACCTGGTCGGTGCCCCGGATCTGCGCCGACCAGGCGGCGCCGTTGGCGATCGTCAGGTGGGCGCCGATGATGGCGTAACTGCCCATCATCCCGTGCTCTACCGACGTCAGGTGCATCGATCCACCCTTGCCCTTGAGCAGCCCGTTCTCACGCCCGAGCAACTCGGCCATGACCGGCCCGAGATCGACGCCGCGTGACAGCGTGTGGGCATGCCCGCGGTAGGTGGCGAACGTGTAGTCGTCCTGGCGCATCGCCGCCCCGAAACCCGCTGAGACGGCCTCCATCCCGAGGGAGAGGTGGCTCGTGCCCTTGACCAGGTTCTGCAGGAACATGTCGTATGCCCGCTTCTCGAACTGGCGGAGTACCTGCTGGCGCTCGTAGAGATCGAGCCGTTGCTCGAGGTCGATGCCGAGATCGGCGTTTCCCTCGTCGACGGGGCTCGGCAGCCGGGGGTCCCGGTTGGCATAGTCCATCAATTCGGGATCGAACATCTCAGTATTCATTGGCGACCATCAGCTCCTCGCACGGGAACAGCGTGGTGACGAGCGGACCGTCGGCGGTGACGACCATCATCTCCTCGATCCGGGCAGCCGAGTGGCCGTCCTTGGCGGGAGCGTAGGTCTCGAGGGCAAAGTACATGCCCTCCTTGATCTCGATCGGGTCGTCGAGGCTGTTGAGTCGGGAGATGATCGGCCGCTCGTGGAGCCCGATACCGACCCCGTGCCCGAACTGCAGGCCGAATGCGTCCATCTCGTCTTCGAACCCGAACTCCTCCGCCTTCGGCCACTTCAGTGCGACCTGATCCGTCGTGTTGCCCGGACGGACCTGCTCGATAGCCATGTCCATCCACTCTCGTGCCTGCTTGAACGCATCGCGGTGTGCCTGGCTGGCTCGTCCGACGACGAAGGTGCGGTAGTAGCACGTCCGATAGCCGTTGTAGGCGTGGATGATGTCGAAGTACGCCTGATCACCGGGGCGGATCATCCGGTCGCTGAAGACGTGGGGATGCGGAGAGCATCTTTCACCTGCGATCGAATTGATCGCCTCGACGAACTCCGAGCCCATCTCGAAGAGCCGGGCATGGGCGAGGGCGACGATGTCCGACTCCCTGACGCCGGGCTTGAGCGCCTCGAAGATGTCCTGGTACACGCCATCGACCATGGCGCTCGCCTGGGTGAGCAGCATGATCTCGTCTGCGCTCTTGATCTCTCGGGCAAGCATCATCGGCTGCTGGCCGTCGACGACCGTGAGGCCCTCCCTCTGGAGGGCGAGGAACACCGAGGTCTCGGCCATGTCGACGCCGAGTGGCTCGTCGGCGACGCCGGCATCGCGGAGGAAGGCAGCGATCTCCTTGGCAGTCCGATCATGGAGCCCGGCCTCGGGGCCGATGGCGCCCTGGAGCCCGGTGTTGCCTGCGACCGAGTTCTTCTCGTTGTACATGTGGGGGAGCTGGAGACGATGCGCTTTGGCCGCCGACCCGAAGTCCCACAGCCTGACGTCGTCGCGAGTGACGACGACCCATCGCTCGCCCTTGTTGAACGCCCAATACCCGATGGAGGTTGCCGAGGCGTACCGGATGTTGGAGGTTTCGAACAGGAGCAGGGCGCCGAGGCCGTGGGCCTCGAGTTGCTCGCGAACGCGACCGATCCGATGCTGACGGAGCCGCTCGAAGTCGACGCGAACCTCCCAGTCGACTCCCATGATTCCGGGCGACGGTGTGGTTGCTACTGGAAACTCGGGCATGGGCTCCTCCTCGGCTGCTAGCTCGATCCGATGGACGGAACGCGACATGTCGTTGCCCGGGCCGTCCGCGGGTCCTTCGTCTACTCTACCAACAGCGATGCAATCGATTGCTGTCGATTGGGAGGTTATCGGGCTCCCGGCTGACGAGCAGAGGCGGAGGTCCCGGAGATGATGGACGGACAGGTAGCTGTGATCGGCCTCGGTCGAATGGGGGCAGCGATGGCAGACACGTTGTCCCGCTCCGGGTTCGACCTGATCGTCTGGAACCGGTCGCACGATGCGGCCGAACGCGTCGCAGTCGAGCTCGGAGCGACGGTGGCGGACTCGCCGGCGTCCGCCGTGGCATCGGCGGAAGTGGTCGTGTCCAGCCTCTCCGACGACGCCGCTCTCGAAGCCGTCCACCTCGACGGCGAAGGAACGGTCGCCGGAGTCCGACCGGGGACGGTTGTCATCGAAACCAGCACGGTCGATCCACGGACGATCCTCCGGCTGGCTCCGGAGTTCGAAAGGCGCGGTGCGCATCTCCTCGACGCACCGGTCTCGGGAAGTGTCGGGTTGGTCGCGCAAGGAGCGCTCACCTCGATGGTCGGAGGAGAGGCCAGTGCTCTCGAGAAGGCCCGCCCGGTCATCGACGCCCTGTCGAAGGCCGTCTTCCACATGGGGCCCAGCGGATCAGGCGCCACCATGAAGTTGGCCGTCAACGCCCTGGTCCATGCCATCAACCTCGCCCTCTCGGAGTCGCTCGTGCTTGCCGAGGCAGGTGGCATCGAGCGGTCGCTCGCATACGAGGTCTTCGCCAACAGCGCAGCGGGGTCACCGTTCGTCCAATACAAGCGGCCGGCGTTCGAGAGCCCGGACGAGACACCCGTCGCCTTCAGCCTGGATCTCGTTGCCAAGGACCTTCGTCTGATACTCGGCCTCGCAGATCGGCTCGGCGTGCCCATGGCGCAGGGGGCGGTCAATGCAGCCGTGGCGAACGCTGCCATCGAGGCCGGTCTCGGCGGGGCGGACATGAGTGCGCTGGCGGTGTACTTGCGCAGCTGACGCTGCGCCGTCTCACGTTTCAACCGTGCGACATGTGATCGCCGCCGGCCATTGGCGGTAGGGGCGGGCCTTGGGCCGCCCGCGTTCCTTCTGGGTTCTCGGACGGACCGCGTCCGGGGTTGCGTCTGATGCTGGCCGCGCCTGGTCGTGATGTTCGGGTTTACCGGGATGCGTCGCGGGCGCTGCGAGCAGCGCCCCCACTTCGGGTTGCAGCGCGCCGCGCAGAACGTGTCATGTGGAACGGCTCAGGTGAAGTCGCCGGTGGCGTGCACGGTCCGGCCGCCGACGAGGGTCAGATCCGCCGACACGGACGGCAACTCATCGGGGTCGATCGCGAAGGGGTCCCTGTTCAGCACGGCGACGTCTGCGAGGGCGCCTGGCTCGAGATGCCCGCGGCTGTCCTCGTCGAAGCTGAACCAGGCGCTGCCTCGGGTGTAGGCCGTGAGCGCCTGTTCTACGGATAAGCGGTGGCGTTCGACCCGCGGAGGTGCCCCGTCGACCGACTTGCCGGTGACCAACCACCAGATCGATCGCCACGGATCGAACGGGGACACCACGGTGGCGTCGGTACCTGCGCCGAGCGGAATGCCCATCTCGAGGATGTCTCCGAGTGGCGGCGAGGTGTTGCCGACGTCCTCGCCCCACAGGGCGGTCGAGTCGGCAGATCTGAACATGAGTCGGTTCTGGACGGCGATGCCCATGTCGAGCGCCTTCACCCGCTCCAGTGATCGATGGCTGATCGGCTCGGCGTGGCCCAGGGACCACCGACGGCCGGCCAGTCCGTGTCGACGGTCGATCTCCTCCCAGGTGTCCAGGACCGCAGAGATGGTCGAGTCGAAGATCGCGTGCATGTGGATGGGCCAGTTGTGCCTGGCCAACAGATCGGAGATCTCCAGGAGCTCGGCGCGCGCCTGGTCGGACACATCGAAAGGCCTGACGCCTTCCATGTCGTGGCAACCGAACGTCAAGATCTCTCCCATGCCGACGTAGCGAAGCATGTGGTCGCCGAACCTGGGCTGGATGAACGTGACCCAGTCCCGGACCTCGGCCACCTCGTTGCCACGAGTCTGGGGCACGAGATACAGCCGCACCCGGACGGTCATGGCGTCGCGTCGCCACATGTCGAACATGGTGTCGTACGAACGCTGATCGACCCCGAATCCCCCGGGGTCGATCGCCCCGGTGAGGCCCTTGGCGTTGAAGTCTGCCATCACCGCCCTGGTGGACGCCTCGCGATCGGCAGGTGACGGTTGCTCGAACAGCGCGCCGACACGGCCGAAGGCCACCGGACCGGTGACGCGTCCGGTCGGACCGCCATCTGGATCACGCTCGACCCCCGGTACGTCGCCATCGGCCAAGAGCAGTTCGAGGCCACGGGAATTGAGCATGCCCTCCTCGTAGAGCAGCTGGACGTAGGCGGGGTGGCCATCCGCCACGTCATCCAATTCGGCGCGCGTTGGTCCGCGGCCCTCACCGAAGAGCCCCGGATGCCAGCCGCCGAGCACCCTCAGCCACGAATCGGCGGGTTGCCGCTGCGCTGCGGCACGAATGGCAGCCAGACCTTCTTCGAGCGAGTGCACGTCGTCCCAGCTGGTGATGTGGTTCCAAGTGAGACCCGCCCGCAGAATGTGGATG
>JAHEDH010000145.1 GCA_024641285.1 bacterium
AAGAAGCCGACGACGTTCGAGCCGAGTACGGAGCGCAGCACCGGCGTCATGAACGTGAGAGCGAAGAAGCCGTACACCACGGTCGGGATACCGACCAGGACCTCGAGCATCGGCTTGAGGATCTGCCGCACCCGCTCGGACGCGTATTCGGAGAGGTAGATGGCGGAGGCCAGTCCGAGGGGCAGGGCTACCAGCATCGCGATCAGGCTGATGAGGACCGTGGACAGGATGAGCGCCCAGATGCCGAACGAGCCGGCTCCCGGCTGCCACACCGTCCCGGTGAGGAATTCTACGATCGAGACCCTGTCGTCCTGGAAGAAGAGGAGCGACTCCTTGCCGAGCTCGTACAGGATGCCGACGGTGGTTGCGATCGAAATGGCCCCGCACGAGAAGAGCGACATCCGGATGAGGAGCTCGCCCGGCCTCCGCTTCTTCCGAAGCGAGGCAGCGAACGATCCAGCTGCGGCTTGGGCTTCTGCTGTCACTCTCTCTCCTCAGCGCTCATGTCGGTTCGCCGGGGTACAAGCCCGAACCGCCGCTACATCGGTCGACTCCGCCGCGTCTCGCCGGAGACGATTCGTTCAAAAGCCGGCGGCCTCTGCGAGCTTGTCGGCGGCTTCCTGCAATGCCTCATCCGGGGCCGGGAAGTATCCGACATCGCCGATGACCTCGTCCACGCGCTCGAGGTAGAAGGCGATGAAGCTCGCCACCTGGGGCTTCTCGGCGACGATGCTCGGTGCCGTGTACATGAACAGCGGCCGTGCCAGGGGATATGTGCCCTCGTTGACCGAGTCGTCACCCGGCGAGATCCCTTCGACGGCGACCGCCTGGAGCACGTCGGCGTTCTCGGAGTAGTAGGCATACCCGAAGTAGCCGATTGCGCAGGTCGTGGAGAGATCTCCCTCGGTGCAGCCGTCTCCGGCGACACCCTGGACGGTGACGTTGTCGTCCTCACCGACGATCTGGGCGATCGACGAAAGGATCGGTGAAGGGTCGGCTTCGTCGAAGACCTCTTCGTTGAAGTAGTCGAACGTTCCGGAGTCCGATCCAGGGGTGAACAACTGGATCGGGTGGGCAGGGAAGTCCGGGTTGACATCGGCCCACGTCGCGTCCGAATTCGTGAGGGAGAACGCAATTGCTATCTCCTCGAAGGTCAGTTCCTGTGCGAAGTAGTTGCCGTTGCTGATGACGAGCGAGAGCGCGTCGGTGCCGACTCTGATCTCGATCGGCTCGCGGCCGATCGCCTGGCACGCCGTGACCTCCTCGTCCTTGATCGGGCGGGAGGCGTTCGAGATGTCTGAGGCGCCTTCGACACAGAACCGCTCGAATCCGCCGCCCGAGCCAATCGAGTCGATCGGATAACCGGGACCACCCTCGTCCTCCCACAGGCTCATGACTGCGGTCGAAAGCGGGAACACGGTCGACGAGCCCGCGATTGCAACCTCGCCTGTTGGAACGTCGAGTGGATCGATGATCGGGAGGCCCAGCGCAGAACCGTTCGTCACGCCACTGTCGGCGGAAGTCGCCGGTTGATCACTCGGTGCCGCGGTTGTGACCGGGACAGCGGTGGTGTTGCCGTTCGACTCGGATCCACCGCAGGCTGTGAGTGCCAAGGCGAACACCGCCGCCCAGAGCGTTGTGGTGCGAAACTTCGTCATCGTTAGGACTCCCGTTCTCGGCTCGACCGCGGCGGACGCGGGGGTCCAACGACGTGCCCGCCCAGACCCGAGCCGAACCGTACGGGCGCCTCTTGAACGCGAATCGGCCCCGAGGTGAACGAGAGATGAACCTTCGCCGGCTGCGCGGACCCCCGAGCTCGGCACGGGACGGTCATCACATTCAGTCGAGCCGGTCTGCCCGATCCTCATCCCAGTAGTCGAGCCGGTCGAGCGGCATCACGACCGCAGTCATGACGTTCATCAGATGTGCAGTGATCCGCTTGAGGTAGCGGTTCAGCAACGCCCGTGGCACCGCCGGTCCGGAATCGGACCCCACGCGGATCAGAGCCGAGATCTCGTCGTCGAAGTCATCGGTCCATTCGTCCATCTGCGCGAGCATGGCCTTCGCCCGTTCGATGTCCCGTTCGGCGAAGACCTCGCCCGTCTCGGTGATCAGACGCTGCGTGCGCTCGAATCGATCGATCCACATGGTCTCGTCCGACGAGCCGGTCAGCGTGAAGCCGTCCACGGTCAGATCCCAGATGTTCTTCGAGTAGTCACCGACCCGCTCGATGTCCTTGATGATCGACATGTACACCAGCATCAGGGGGTAATCGGCGCGCCCTGCGACTCCGGCGTGGACGATCAGCTCGCGCCGGATGGAGCGCTCACCCCTGTTCACCTGCCGATCGGACTTCCGGAGGGGTTTGCCGATCTCCTCGGGGTCCACCCGACCGAACACGGCGTCGGTTGCCAGCCCGAAGGTGGTCTCGTTGTCGGAGAGCATCTCCTGAACCTGCTGCTCGATCTTGTCGAGCGAGCCCTCTGAACCTGACCGGAAGAAATCGAGAACCATTGCTTCACCTCACCTCTAGAAGATGACGATACCGATGATCGGTACCACCAGGAACAACCCGACGACGTAGGCGACGACGAGTTGCTTCTTCGTCGTCGCCAGCTCAGCAAGACGTGTGGCGAGCTGGATCGGGATCCGTCGCAGCCTCGGCACCGGGTAGAAAAGCAAGATGCCCGCGATGTTGAAGAGTGTGTGGACGAGCGCGATGGTCAAGGCCTCCGGTCGATCGGCTGCCAATGACGCGAGAAGGGCGGTGACGGTGGTACCGACGTTCGCGCCGAGGGTCACCGGGTAGGCGTTCTCGAGGGTGAGCACGCCCGAGGCGACCAGGGGGATGAGGACGGATGTGGTGATCGACGAACTCTGCACTGCAACCGTGATCAGCAAGCCGATCACGATTGCGCCGATGCCGGCGCCCCGGCTCAGCACCGCATTCAACGAACGCTCGATGCGGCCCTCCATGACGGCCCGCATGTTCCTCGTGATCAAGGCGAGAGCGAGGAAGATCAACGCGAGCCCGGCCACGAGCAGCGACACACCGAGCACCGTCGGGGAGTCGGACATGGATTCGATGGCGCTCTCGAAGAGCGACACGGGCACCTTGATCGCATCCTTGATCGGGCTTCCCTCGGGCGCAACGCCGGCAAGCGATGCTTGACCTGCGAGGACGTCTGTCAACGCCGCAGCAGACTTCGACAGGAACCCGGTCAGCAGCTCGAGTGGGAGGAAGACGGCCACGGCCAGGATGTTGAAGAAGTCGTGAACGGTTGCGCCGGCGAACGCCCGGCGGAACTCTGCGCCCCGTCGCACGTGTCCCAGCGACGCCAATGTGTTCGTGACGGTCGTGCCGATGTTGGCTCCCATGATCATCGGTACGGCGGAGCCGACAGAGAGAGCGCCGGAGCCCACGAGGCCGACGATCGTCGACGTCGAGACGGACGACGACTGCACCAGGACCGTCGCAAGGATGCCGGCGAAGAGGCCGGCGAGTGGTGAAGACACGGTCTCGAACAATCGATCGGCGAAGTCTGCACCGAATGCCTTGATGCCCGATTCGAGGCCCTTCACTCCTACGAGGAAGACGAAGAGGAGGCCCAGAACGATGAGCACGCGCAGCCATGATCGAGGTGGGCGAGTGGGTACGGGTGGCGCAGCTGGTGTCGTCACGGCGAACGGGACAGTACCGGATCGCACAAACCCGCGAGAAGCCGATCTCGATCAACAGACGAGCAACACCGACCCAAATGGCGGAGAGCCGTCCGCTCAGACCTCGCGTGCTGCTCGAGCCTCGGCGAGGGCCCGAAGGGTGATGTGGGCGTCCACGCCGATCTCGGCCGGGATCTTCTTCCAGTCGATGCCCGGTCCGAGCCGCCAGGCGAGCGAGTCGTCGGCCAACAGGACCTCGAGGATCTCGTCGATCCTGAACTGCAGGTCCGGGTCCTCGACGGGAGTGATCGCCTCGACGCGGCGGTCGAGGTTGCGTGGCATGAGATCCGCCGAGCCGATGAGGTAGGTCCGCTCGCGGCCGCGAGTGCCGAAGCGGAAGATGCGCGAATGCTCGAGATACCGCCCGACGATCGACCGCACGGTGATGTTGTCGCTCATGGCGGGCACGCCCGGGATGAGACAGCAGATGCCCCGGACGATCAGATCGACCCGGCATCCCGCCTCGGACGCCGCGTACAGCTCCTCGATGAGCCGCTCGTCGACGAGCGAGTTCATCTTCATCGTGATCTGCCCATCCGTTCCGCGCGCCGCCTCGTCCCGAATCATCTGGGTGATCCGGGACCGGAAGGATGTCGGGGAGACGAGCAGCTTGCGATATGTGGTCTGCTGGCTGTATCCGGTCAGGTAGTTGAACAGGTCGGAGAGGTCGGCGCCGATCTCGGGGTCGACGGTGAACAGCCCGAGATCCTCGTAGATGCGGGCTGTGGCATCGTTGTAGTTGCCGGTCCCGATGTGGGCATAGCGTTTGATGCCCTGGTCGCCGTCGTCGCGGACGACGAGCGCGATCTTCGTGTGGGTCTTGAGGCCGATCACGCCGTACACGACGTGCACTCCCTCGTCTTCCAGCCTCTGGGCGAACTCGATGTTGCGCTCCTCGTCGAACCGCGCTTTGAGCTCGACGAGGACGACCACCTGCTTGCCTTCACGAGCCGCATACATGAGCGACTGGATGATCGGGGAGTTCGCAGATGTTCGGTACAGCGTCTGCTTGATGGCGAGCACCTTGGGATCGTGCGCCGCCTGGTCGATGAAGGCGGCGACCGAAGAGGTGAACGAGTCGTACGGGTGGTGGACCAGGATGTCGCCTTCGCCGATCGACGGGAAGATCCGGGCGGGGCCTTCGGGTGTGGGTGCCAGGCGCGGCTGGGTGACCCATGACCAACGATCGTGCATGAGGTCGGGTCGGTCGATCTCGGTCAAGACGCCCAACCCGGCCATGTCGAGCGGACCGTCGACGACCAGCACCTCGTCGGTGGCCAGGTTCATCTCACGCACCAGCAGATCGAGCACGTCGTCGGTCATCGAGGGTGTCACCTCGAGCCGCACCACCCTCCCGAAGCCGCGTCGCGTCAACTCCGACTCGATCGCTGCGAGGAGGTCGTCGCCCTCTTCCTCCTCGATCTCGATGTCGGCGTTGCGGGTCACCCGGAAAGCATGGTGCTCGAGCACCTCCATGCCCGGAAAGAGTTGATCGAGGTGGGCGGCGATCACCTGCTCGAGGGGCACGTACCGCTCTCCATCCGGGAGGACCACGAAACGCGAGAGGATCGGCGGCACCTTGACCCTGGCGAATCTGGTCACACCGGTGTCGGGATTACGGACCAGGATGGCCAGATTGAGCGACAGGTTCGAGATGTACGGGAACGGATGGGCGGGATCGACGGCCAACGGCGTGACGACAGGGAACACCCGCTCGCGGAAGATGGCGTCGAGGTACCCGCGGTCTTCGTCGTCGACGTTGTCGTAGCCGTCCAGCGAGATACCCGCATCGGAGAGCGCGTGGGCCACGTCGCCCGAGAACGCCCGATGCGCACGGGCGTGCTGACGTCGGGTCTCCTCGCGGATGAGGTTGAGTTGCTCGGTCGGCCCCAACCCGTCGGGCGAGTTGCCGTGGGCCCCGAAGGCCTCCAACTCCTTGAGGCCGGCGACCCTGACCATGAAGAACTCGTCGAGGTTGGATGCCCAGATCGAGAGGAACCTCGCCCGCTCGAGAAGCGGCAGGTTGACGTCCTCGGCCAGGGCGAGCACCCGGCTGTTGAAGTCGAGCCACGACAGCTCTCGATTGCGGTAGCGCTCAGATCCCATGGGTGGCGATTATTGCAGAGGCGCGCCGGAGCGGGGCCTGGCGGCCGCGGCGTGTCTCGCTTGCCAGTTCGGCGTGTCCGCTCGCTTCGCATCGCTGCGTGTCTTCTGTTCCCACCCTGGTGGGCCTCCACAGAGCGTGTCGTCACTTCGTGAGCGTGTCCGCAAAGGCCCCGCGCGACGCACTCGAGGGGGGCGAACGAGGTCTGACGCGGACACGCCGGCGCAGCCGACACACGCCGCCGAAGGCGAAACACGCAGCAATGCGAGCGCCAGCGAGCGAGCGCAGCGAGTGACCTACTCGACTCGGAGGCCGCCGATGAGGAAACGCTCGAGTTCGACGGCCACCTCTGGATAGCGCGCCTCGGGGTCCTCGGCGTTGATGAGCACGCGGGCAGCCGACATGATCGTGTCCTGCATGAAACGACCGACGATGTCGGGGGCCATCGCCCGAAGCTCGCCGCGTTCGACCGACACCCGGTATGCGCCGACCATGTCCATCGCCAGCTCGGAGTGTGCTGCCCTGATCCTTTCCTGGGCTTCCGACGAGAGCCGTGGCAGCTCGCGATGGAGTATGAGACCCAGGACGGGATCGGAGACGACGAAGTACACCGTCGCCTTGGCGAGTCCGACCAGCCGATCGGTGCCCTGCGACGAGTCGAGAGCGGCGATCAGATCATCGACGACCGCAGGCAGGTGTTCTTCGACGAGAGAGGCGATCAAATCGTCCTTGTCTCGGAAGTACTCGTACAGCGTCGTCCGGCCAATGCCCGCGACGTGGGCGACCTCCCCGAGTGAGACGTCGGCAGAGCCGATCTCGGCGAGCAGAGCCCTGGTCGCCTCGAGGATCTCGCGACGCGTCTTCAGCTTGTGCGCCTCGATGTTCTCGGCTCGAATCCGCGGCATACCCACAGGCTACCCGGGGGGTAGCCCTAGCGACCTCCCAGCGTGCCGCTCGCTCGCAACGTGCGCCCGTACGGCGTGTCTCGCTCGCTCGCTCCAAGCGTGTCCGCTCGCTTCGCATCGCTGCGTGTCTTCTGTTCCGGCCCTGGCGGGCCTCCACGGAGCGTGTCTTCACTTCGTGAGCGTGTCCGTAGAGGCCAGACGCGACGCACTCGAGGAGCGAACGAGTTCTGGGTGCGGACGCGCCGGCGCAGCCGAGATACGCCGCCGAAGGCGAGACACGCAGCAATGCGAGCGCCAGCGAGCGAGCGGTCACGCCGGAGCCGGCAAGCCTCTTCAGAAGCCGGCGGGTTGGGGGTGCCACTCGGATGCGGGGGTCTTCGCCTCGAACTGGTCGACGGACGGGCCGCCGAGGGCGAGCAGACGGTTGCGGCCGACGATGAAGGTGGCGATCAGCAGTGCGATCGTTCCCGGCCACCCTGTGGCGGCCCGCACGAATCCGAGCGCGGTGGTCTGATCGGTGAGATACAGCCACAATTGGACTCCGGTGCGGACTGCGAAGAAGCCGGCCCAGAGCCAGGTCACACGCGCATAGGCGGGCCGAACAGACGGGTGCCAGTACCAGTCGAGCGGCCACTGCCTGGTGATCCAGCTCATGTATGCGACCATCGGTCTGCGCACCGCGATCGAGACGACCGCGATCGCGGTGGTTGCGACTCCCGAAATGATGCCGGGCAGGAAGTAATCCTGAGCGTCTCCGGACCGCAACGCCAACGCAATGGCCAGTCCGGTGCCGAACAACCCGGACACTGCGTACTTCAGGTCGTTTCTGCGGGCAAGGCGGACCAGCACCACAGCCAAGGCTACGCCCACCCCGGCGTAGGCGGCGGCCGGCATTCCGGCGATGGCATTGGCCACGACGAAGACGATGGGGGCGACGATTCCGTCGACGATGCCCGCCCGGCCCTCGAGCAGGGAGCGCAGTTCATCCTGGATCTCTCGTAGAGTCGTGTCGCCCATCGGCGAGGATCCTATGGGCGGCAGGGGATAATGCAGTCGATGGAAGTGCAGTCATGCCGGCGTTGATCAGAGGGACGGGGATCGCAGTCCCTCCGAATCTGGTGACCAACCACGATCTGTCGAAGATCATGGATACGTCCGACGAGTGGATCCGATCGCGGTCGGGGGTCGTCTCTCGACGATTCGTCGATCCGGGGACGGGCTCGTCCGACCTTGCGACCGAGGCCGGCACTGCGGCGCTGGCGTCCGCGGGCATCGAAGCCCGGCAGGTGGATGCGCTGATCACGGCGACGATGACCCCGGACCTGACGAATCCAGGTATCGCCGGGCTCGTACAGTCGAAGATGGGTTTGGGCCACATCCCGGTCTACGACATCCGACAGCAATGTTCGGGGTTCCTCTACGGGCTCGACCTGGCC
>JAHEDH010000028.1 GCA_024641285.1 bacterium
CGACGGTGCGCTCAAGGCGGCTTCGAGATATCAGGACATCTTCGGCCGGGACAACTTCTTCATCGAGGTCGCCGATCACGGCATCGCCGCCCAGCGGAAGATCCTGCCCGATCTCGCCCAGATCGCCAAGACGCTGGACGCTCCGCTGCTCGCAGCCAACGACAGCCACTACATCGATGCGAAGGACGCCGCCGCCCACGACATCCTCCTGTGCATCCAGACGGGGTCGACCCGGGACGACGAGAACCGTTTCCGTTTCGAGGGCTCGGGCCTCTACATGAAGACGGCCGCAGAGATGCGGGCGCTGTTCGACGACGAGCTCCTGCCCGGTGCGAGCGACAACACGCTCTGGATCGCCGAGCGGGCGAATGTCGAACTCGAGTTCGGCAAGACGCTGCTTCCCACATTCCCGGTGCCCGCCGGGCACACCGAGGAGTCGTACCTGCGTGAGCTGGTCGAGGAGGGCGCCAGGCGTCGATACGGGGATCCGATTCCCGATGCTGCCAGGGATCGCATCGAGC
This sequence comes from bacterium, assembly GCA_024641285.1. Lineage (GTDB taxonomy): Bacteria > Actinomycetota > Acidimicrobiia > Spongiisociales > ZC4RG35 > JAHEDH01. Next base: position 522 of record JAHEDH010000028.1, read on the forward strand.
ACGAGCTCCGCATCATCTCCGAGATGGGGTTCCCCGCCTACTTCCTCATCGTGTGGGACTTGATCCGCTACGCCCACTCACAGAACATCCGAACCGGCCCCGGCCGGGGATCGGCGGCCGGTTCCATCGTCTCGTACTGCCTGAACATCACCAGTCTCGATCCCCTCGCCTACGGCATGATCTTCGAGCGGTTCCTCAATCCCGGCCGCAAGGAGATGCCCGACATCGACATGGATTTTGACGAGCGCTACCGATCCGACGTGATCCGCTACGCCGCCGAGAAGTACGGCTCGGACCACGTGGCGCAAATCATCACCTTCTCCACGATCAAGGGGAAGCAGGCGGTGCGTGACTCCGCCCGGGTGCTCGGTCATCCCTACGCGGTGGGCGACAAGATCGCCAAGCTGATGCCTCCGCCGATCCTCGGCCGTGACGCCTCGTTGACGCAGTGCCTCCAGCCGCCCGACCCCGACGGGGACGAGACGATCAAGGACTTCTACAACAACGCCTCGGGGCTACGTCAGGCCTACGACGAGGATCCCGACGTCAAGGAGGTCGTGGACGCCGCGATCGGCCTCGAGGGGCTTCGGCGCCAGGACTCCATCCACGCCGCCGCCGTCGTCATCGCTCCCGAGCCGCTCGCCGACATCCTGCCGATCCAACAGAAGGGCGAGGGTGCCGAGGTCGTCACCCAGTACGACGGGCATTGGATCGAGAGCCTTGGTCTCCTCAAGATGGACTTCTTGGGGCTGCGGAACCTGTCGACCATCGAACGCTGCTTGGAGCTCATCGAGCTCAGCCACGGCGAGCGGATCGACATCGACAACATCCCCCTCGACGACGAGAAGACGTTCGAGCTGATCCGTCGGGCAGACACCGTCGGCGTCTTCCAACTCGAAGGCAACTCGATGCGGTCGCTGATCAGGGCGCTCCAGCCGGACACCTTCGACCACATCGTGGCCGTCAACGCCCTGTTTCGCCCCGGTCCGATGGGCATGAACATGCACTACGGCTACGCCGATCGCAAGAACGGCCGGGCGCCGGTCGAATACCCCCACCCGGCAACCCAGCCGTTCCTCGAATCGACCTACGGGATCATCACCTATCAAGAGCAGGTCATGCAGCTCGCCAGGGACATGGCCGGATACTCGATGGCAGAGGCGGACAACCTCCGCAAGGCGATGGGCAAGAAGATCAAGTCCGTCATGGCCGCCGAGAAGGAGAAGTTCATCGCCGGCTGTATCGAACAGGGCCACCCCGAGACGCTCGGCAAGGATCTGTGGGACGCGGTGGAGCCATTCGCCGGGTACGGCTTCAACCTGAGCCATTCGGCGTGTTATGCCTACGTTGCATATCAGACCGCCTACCTCAAGGCGCATTACGGCCCCGAGTACATGGCGGCGCTGCTGACGTCTACGAAGAAGGACAAGGACCGGACGGCCATCTATCTCAACGAGTGCCGGCTCATGGGTGTCGACGTGCTCGTCCCGGATGTCAACGAGTCCTACGTCGACTTCACCGTGGTCGACGGCAAGATCCGCTTCGGCCTCTCGGCGGTCCGCAACGTCGGCGAGGCAGTGGTGGAGAAGATCGTGGAATCTCGCGACGCCCCGTTCACCGATTTCGTCGACTTCGTCGAGAGCGTCGATCTCGACGTGCTGAACCGTCGCACCCTCGAGTCGATGATCAAGGCGGGGGCGTTCGACGGCCTCGGACTGCCCCGCAAAGGCCTGTTGGAGCGCTTCGAGGAGATCACCGAGGCGATCACGACCCGGCGACGCAACGAGGAGGCGGGCCAGTTCTCGCTGTTCGGAAGCGTCGAGCCCGCAAGCGAGAACGGGAATTGGGACATCGGCGACAACGAATGGTCCAAGGAGGTCAAGCTGGCGTTCGAGAAGGAGATGCTCGGCCTCTACATCTCCGATCATCCGCTCCTGGCGGTGGCCTCTTCGCTCAGGGCTGCGGGGGCCGTTTCGATCCCCAACCTGCTCGAGATGTCGGACGGGGCGTCGGTCACGGTCGGCGGCCTGATCACCGCCGTCAACCGCAAGTACACCAAGAACGGCGATCTGATGATGTTCTGTCAGGTCGAGGACCTCGAAGGCTCGGTCGAGGCGGCCTGCTTCACTCGCACCGTCGCCGAGTTCGGCCAGCTGATCACCGAGGACGCGATCGTCCTGATGAAGGGCCGGCTCGACCACCGCGGCGACGACGTCAAACTCATCGTGAGGGAGATCGTCCAGCCGAAACTGGTCGACACCGACACGGTCCGCCTCAGAGTTCCGGCGCACAAGATGTCCGCGGATCTCGTGAACCGGCTGAAAGGGGTGTTGAGCAATCACCCCGGCACCGCCGCTGTCTTCCTGGTGCTCCAGAACGGCAAGGGCCACAAGACGCTCAAGCTCTCGGACGAGTTCCGGGTCGAGCCCCGCTCCGCCCTCTACGCCGAGCTCGGCGAACTCCTCGGCCCCGGCGCCGTCGACCTGTAGCCGCCGCCGGCGGCAGCGTGTCCGCTGGCTCGCTGGCGCTCGCTTCGCTGCCTGTCCTCCGGCCTGACGGCCGCAGCGTGTTTCGCCTCCGGCGGCGTGTTCGCAACTCATCGGTTCGCATGTCGGCGCGGACACGCTCACGAAGTGAAGACACGCTCACGAAGTGAAGAGACGCTGCGATGCGTAGCGAGCTGACACGCTGCGAGCGAAGCGGGCGCTAGTCCCAGAGGTTTTCGAGGGAGTAGCCGCCGGCTGTGGTGAGGAGGGCTTCGAGGGAGTCGAGGTCCGTCGGAGCGGTCGGCTTCCAGTCGATGGTGGTGATCTCGGTGGAGTAGCGATCGGAGAACTGGGATCGGAGGCGCTGCTGTCTCGCCGACTCGAGTGACCATCGAGCGAGATTGGCGGCCAGTTCGTCGTCTTGGTCGGCGGTGCGAGCGCCGACCCAGGCAACCGGCAGGGAGCGGTTGAAGATCACCGAGGTCGGATGCTGGGCGTTGGCGGGGAGATCGCGGAAGAAGCGGATCGCCTCGCGCATCGGTGTCGGGTCGGCGGTGGTCACGATCAATGTCTGCGCGGTCGACAGCACCCCTTCGATCTCTTTCGAGGAGGCGGCAATCCCGTCGTAGGTGGTCCTCAGGTCCATGAGGAACTGGGCAACACGTTCGAAGAGGCCGGCGCCGAGCACGGCGTCGGCGATGCGGATCGCCGGCCGAGCGGCCCGATCGAAGAAGAACCGGCGACCGGGCATCTTGCCGCCGGTCAGCCAGCGCAGCAGGCGGCCGCCGATGAGGTCGGTCATGTTGGCCGGTGCGGTGAAGAACTCGATTCCACCCGCCGATGGGGGCGTGTCGACGACGACGAGATCCCATCGACCGTCCTTGACGAATCGGGTCGCCTCTTCGGCCGCGGCATACGACTGGCTGGCCGGGAACTGGCCGGTTGCCGCCGCGAAGAGGTCGTTGTTCACGAGCCGGTCGGCCACCGCCGGATCGGCGTGGCGGCGGGCGATCGCCTCCCAGGAGGACGTGGCGTCGAGCATCGCCGCCCACAACAGCGGTTCCTCGGCCACTTTCGATGGCTCTGCGCCGAGCTCGGCGATGCCCAGCGCCCCGGCGAGGCGCCGAGCCGGGTCGACGGTGAGGACGAGCGTCTCGAGGCCTCGGCGTGCCGCAGTGACGGCGATGGCCGCAGACACGGTCGTCTTGCCGACACCGCCTCCACCGGTGACGAGGATCGCCGCCGTCATGTCAGAACCGCGCTCATGGAGTCGGCGAGATGGTCGGCGACGGTGGTGGCCGAATCGACGCCGAAGAGGAACGGAAGCTCGACGTGGGTGGGGAGACGCTCGAGCCAGATCGCCTGCTCGGAGGTCAGACTGCGATGGAGGCCGGCGGCATCTGCGGCGACGCCTGTCCCGACTGCGTCCGACTCGAGCGGTGACAGGACCCGGTTGGCGAACAGGGAGCGGCTGCCGATCACCGGGTGCGCGTCGAGCCACTCGAGTGTCTCGATGGTCTCAGAGGTGGGGAGCTCTTCGGGCACCGAAACCAGAACCAGTTCGCTCGCATCGGGATCCATCTGGATCTCTCGCATCCATTTCGCCTGGTCGGCGACGCGGCCGGTCGTCACGAGAGACGCCATCGTCGTGGCTGCCCCCAGATACGAGCCGATCTGCCCGGTAGGGGGGCCATCGACGACGACGAGATCCCAGTGGCCTGTCTTGACCTCCCACAGCACCTTGCCCATGGTGACGATCTCCCGGATCGCCGGAGCGGTGGAAGCCAGGACATCGAAGGCTTTCACTGCGGGCGTGAACATCGCATAGCTCGGGAGGCCTACCTGGATCTGGAGGTATTCCACGAGCGCCATGGCCTGATCGATGGCCAGCGCATGCAGGTTCGGTTCGGTCTGCTGGGGGCGGAACGCCAGTGCGGTCTGGCCGAGGTGGGCGCCCAGCCCCATGCCGCTGCCGACCATGGACAGGGCCAGCGTCTTCCGGCCGGCGTGGGCTGCCGACTTGGCGATGGCTGCGGTGACGGCAGACTTGCCGACGCCGCCCTTGCCCGAGACGATGATGAAACGCTTGTCCAGCATGAGGTTGAGGCTAGATCGGCTCGATTCGCAGTAGGTCATCCTGGCCTGGAGGATTGCGGTGATGAGATAGGCTTCGACCCGAACGCAACGAAACGGGTGAGACCATGGCCGAACTGGATGTCGATGCGATGATCGAGCGCTTCCGCGATCGCGCGGAGGCTGTGAAGGACAGACCGCTCCCACCGGTCGCCGGATCTGAGAGGAAGAAGTTCGTCGAACGGGCCGAAACGGACTACTTGGACTACGCGCTGATCGGCAACGCCACTTGGGTGGCCGACGACGAGTACCTCGTCCTTCGGATCCCTCTCAAGTCCGAGGACTGACCCGGCGTGTCGATGGCGCGGCTCGCGCCCGAGCGCCCCCTGGGCCGAACGAGGCGGACAGCCTCGGCGATCGACCACCGAGGTCTACAGCGCTGCGGCTAGTTCGTGCGCCGCGCGGCGGAGCGGCGTTCGGCTTCGAGTCGTTCGAGGTCGATGTCGGTTTGGTCGACGAACGTCATCGCTTCGGCGATCGCGGTGTGGCCGGCGACCTCGCGGATCTGACGGTGCATCTCGTGGGCGACCCTCCGATAGGTCGGATGCCCTTGCGGCTGGCTGCGGAGCTCGATCAGGTGGAAGGCCTCTCTGGCGTTCATCTCCATCATGAACCGGATGTTCGCCGCGAACGGGACGACGTACTGGGCGACGTCGGGCCCGAGCTCGTCGTTGACACGCTCGTAGAAGGCGGTCGAAGCCTGCATCTGCTCATCCCAGGCGTCTCCGAACCCGGCATCGACGATGTCGTCCGGGGTGTGGAAACCGAGCCGGGTGGAGAGTCGCTGCCACTCGATGGTGAGCATCCGGTGACGCTGGAGGTCACGGAACGCCGCGAAATCGCAGACGACGTCGAAGCGGTAGTTGACGCGCTCCATCGCCCGCGACGGCTTGTGCCGGCGATTGGTGCGATCGCCGACGAGCGCGCCGATGATCTCGTTGCGCCGACCCGGACTCATCTGGCGTATCTGGTGCTGGATCTCGGCGTCGGGGAGGTCTGTGACGGCGTACAGCGCGGCTGCGGCCAGGTCGATCTCGGCATCGGGGTCCCAGTCCGTGAGGGTCACCGACCAGTCGGAGGGCTCAGGGTCTCCTTCGAGCTCGGCGGCCAGCATCTCGAGGGCGTTGCGGTTGTTCTCCATGTACTCGGCGGTGATCACGCCGCGGTCGGGTCGGTCGACGCGAGTCAGGAACGACGGGATCACCTTGCGGAGCTCGCCGAGCATCATGTCGCCGTATTGCCTCACCTCGCCGAGTGGGCTGGCCATCATCCGCAGCAGCGCCATCTCGTATGCCTGTCCCGTTGCGTAGATGCCGACGTTCGACATGGTCGATGCCGGAAGCAGGCCTCGGGCGGCGTCGCAGGCCTTGGCCCTGATCGTGGCGTTCCACACACCGGGAGGATCGTTCGGGTCGCGGGGGAACCGCTGCTCGTAGACCTCCCGCATTCCGGCCACGACCGACGCGTAGGTGTCGAACAGTCCGTCCATGTGCTCGAGGTAGTCGGTGTGGAGCGCCGAGCTGGAGATCTCCGGTGGCGTCTGATAGCGGTAGCGATCGCCGAGCGGGACGTCGTAGTAGATGTATCTGGTCGACTGCTCGAGATAGGCGGCCAGTCGACCCCACTCGAGGACCTTGGTGAGGATGTTCGACGCCTGCTCGCACGCCAGGTGGGTGCCGCCGAGCTGAGCGACCGAGTCGTCGCCGTATTCGAAGAACACCCGCTGGTACAGCTGCTCGGCCTTGGCCATGTCGACCATCGGGTCGTCGGTGCCGAGCGCCTCGGCGATCTCGGCGATGCCGGTGTCTGCGTCGTCGACGAATTCGTCGAGGAAGAGCCGCCGGATCGACTTCGAGGTCCTGCTGTACCTGGCGAACAAGGCGCCCTTGACGACTTCGGGGAGGTTGATGAGTGCGAACACCGGGAGATCGGTGTTGGTGAAGAACCGGTCGAGGATCTTGGTCTCCTCGGGGGAGAACGGCTCTCTGAAGTACCTCACCGCCGCGATTCTAGGGTGGGCGTCCGGCGGTGCCGATCGCCGGGACATCGTCGAGACACCGATACCATGACCGATGGCATGGAACCGAAGACCTTCATCAGATTCGCCAGGATCCTCCTGTACGGGACCGCCGTGCTGCTCGCGATGGTACCCCTCTTGGTCCTGCTCGATCTGGCCGGCGGTGGGTCTGGATTCGGGCTCTGCCCGACCGGCGTCGGGTCCTGTCGCAATCCCTACTCGGCGGCTCCGGAGCTGTCGATGATCCTCACCGTTGCACTCATCGTCGTACTCGCAGGCGTCCGGGTCACGACACGGGCCGAACATCGACTCGATCGCAGGCAGCGGGGCAGCGGTCGCTGACTTTCACTCGACTGCAGCGGACACCACGTAGATGCCGGTGGCCTCGGCCGCCACGCCGTCACCGGCTTCCAGCCGACCCGCGAGGCGGAGCCGTCGGCCCCGCCGCTCGTCGACCCATCCGGTTGCAGTGATCGTGTCGGTCACGAGGAGCGGCCTGCGAAATCTCAGGTTCAGCGTGGCCGTGACCGAGAGCACCCGCTGTTCGAAGATGCCCGCCCACACCATCGCCTCGTCCAGGACGGTGGCCGCCAGGCCCCCGTGCAGCGTGTCGCCGGCGCCTGAATGCTCAGGGCGCGGCCGGAAGACGGCCGTCGCCCGTCCGTCGCTCCATTCCCACTCCTCGAGGTGGAGTCCCTCCGAGTTCAGTCGTCCGCATGCGAAGCAGGTGTCGCCGAACGAACGGCGAACACCTTCGATCCACTGGCGGAGCTCTGGAGTCATCGCGGGGATCGTAGGGCGTCCGCCGTGGCTGTCCCCGGCACCGCAGCCGGCGACTACTACCGTGCCGGACTCGTGTCCGACCGAGCCGCCTACCTCGCGCTGATCACCGCCTCCCTCCTCTTCGGGACGACCTTCGTCGTCGTGAAGGATGCGGTCGAGGCCTTCCCTCCGTTGGCCTTCGTCGGCTGGCGATTCCTCATCGGCGCAGGCGTGCTCCTGCTCCTCGCCTTCCCACGCAGCCTGCGGATCTGGCAGGACGGGGCGATCGCCGGAGCCTGGCTGCTCGCCGGGTTCGCCTTCCAGACGGCGGGGCTCGTGTCGACGGGAGCATCGAACTCGGCTCTCATCACCGGTCTCTACGTCGTGCTCACCCCGATCCTCGGCTCTCTGTGGCGCAGGAAGCTGCCGACCTCGTGGGTGGTGATCGCCTCGGTTCTCGCGCTGATCGGAATGGCCCTTCTCACGGTCACCGAAGACTTCACGGTGGGTGCCGGTGACCTCCTGACACTCCTGTGCGCGGTCGGGTTCGCCGGTCACATCGTCTATCTGTCGCTCTCCGCCCATCGCCATCCGGTGATCCCGTTCACTGCCGTACAGCTCGCCGTGACCGGTGTCGGCGGTCTGCTGCTCTCTGCGGCGTTCGAGGGGTTGCCGACACCGACGGATCGCGAGTGGCCGGCCCTGATCGTGACCGGGGTCGGCGTGAGTGCCATCGCCTTCATGCTCCAGGTGTGGGCCCAGACCAGGGTGGGGGCAGATCGGGCGGCGATCGTGCTGACCGCAGAGCCCGTCTTCGGCGTTGTCGCCGCTGCGCTGCTGATCGGTGAGCGGCTGACGATCGGCGGATGGGTCGGCGCCGGCCTGATCATGGTGGCGATCCAGCTGGTGCTCGGCCGCGACGGCGCCACCCCCGAGCTCGAAGCCGAATCCATCAGCCCAGCGCATTGACTCTCGCCGGCCGACTTCTGAACAAGTGAGTCGCAGGTCCAAGGAGATTCACGAGTTCAGAACAGACGCCGGTCGGCCGGAGCTGCCGCCGCGTGGGGGTGCACGCTTTGCCCTTGCTTCAAGCCTCGGCCTGGCGGCCTCCCGCTGTCGGCTGTCGGCCATCAGCTCTCGGCTCCATACGGATGCGCGATTCGGCCGAGCGGAGGTCGACGCTGTGCTTCGCAGGCGCCGTCATGTTCCCCGCACCATCCGGCTGGGAGCCGGTAGCTGGTAGCCGGTAGCTGGTAGCTGGTAGCCGGTTGCCGCCGGCCGCCGGCCGGCACGTGACGCAGCCGCGCCGTCGGCTCCCTACATTGGCGGGCATGCCGCGGAAGCGAACTGACGGGTCGGTGCCGACCAGGGCGGAGAAGGGGAAGGCGCGGGCGGTGTGGAACCGGCTCGTGGCCCGATACCCGGAGATCCGGACCGCCCTGGACTACGAGAGCCCGTGGCAGCTCCTCGTCGTGACAGTGCTGAGCGCCCAGACCACCGACGAGAACGTCAACAAGGTCGCCCCGGTGTTGTTCTCGGCGTATCCGACGCCGGAGGCGCTTGCAGGAGCGCCTCTGAGCCACGTGGAGAATCTGGTGTTCTCGACCGGGTTCTATCGCCAGAAGGCCGCAGCCATCGTCTCGCTCGCCCAGGATCTGACCGAGAAGTTCGACGGCGAGGTGCCGGTAGATCTGGACGAGCTCGTGACGTTGAAGGGTGTGGGGCGCAAGACGGCGAGTGTCGTGCTGGCCGAGGCGTTCCACAGGCCGGCGATCGCGGTCGACACGCATGTCAAACGGACGACGAACCGGATCGGGCTGGTTTCGGTCGCCGATCCGGTGAAGATCGAGGCCGACCTGAAGGCCCTGTACCCGGCAGAGTTGTGGGCGGGGCTGTCGATGAGGTTCATCCAGTTCGGGCGCGACGTGTGCGATGCGCGGAAACCCCGGTGTTTCGACTGCGAGATGGTGAAGCTCTGCGACTTCGAGGACAAGAACCTCTAGTGCCGGGTGGCGCCACGTCTGCGAGGCCTCTCACCTCGGGTCACGGCTCACGGTGACGACGTCGATCTCGCGGCGGAGGATCCTGGCGCTGGCCGTGCCGGCTCTCGGCTCGTTGGCGGCTGATCCGGTCCTGTCGCTCGTCGACACCGCGTTCGTCGGGCGCCTCGGAGCCGAGCCCCTGGCGGCGCTCGGCGTCGACGCCGCCATCTTCGGGTTCGCCTTCGCCCTGTTCAACTTCCTCGCCTATGCAACGACCCCGCTGGTTGCCCAGGCCCGCGGGCGGGGCCAGATCGTCGAATCTGGCAGGGTCGTTCAGCGAGCGCTGGTGCTGGCGGTGGGCATCGGGGTCGTTTCGACCATCGTGATGGCGGTTGGCGCCCGAACGCTCGTCCGGTTGATGGGCGCCGGCCCGGAGTTCATCGACCAGGCCGTTTCCTATCTGACGATCAGGTCGTTCGCCCTCCCGGCCCTGTTGATCATCACGGCAGCGAACGGCGCCTACCGGGGCTTTCAGGACACAAGCACGCCCCTGCTCGTGACACTGGCGGTCAACGGCTTCAACATCGTTCTCGACCCGGTGTTGATGTTCGACTTCGGTTTCGGGTTGGGGCTCGAGGGGGCTGCTTGGGCAACGTTGGTGGCCCAGTGGATCGGAGCGCTCGTGTTCGTCTGGCTGTTGCTGCGCACGGCCCGGCGCGAGGCGTGGCCCACGGCCAGGGTCCACTTCGGCGAGTTGCGGGCGTTCCTCGGGATCGGATCGGTGCTGATCCTCCGCACCGGCCTGTTGGTGCTGTCCCTCAGCATCGCGACCTCGGTGGCGGCGCGGATCGGCACGCTCGACGTGGCGGCGCACCAGGTCGTGAGCCAGATCTGGTTCTTCCTCGCAATGGTCATCGACGCCCTGGCGATCGCCGCACAGGCACTCGTCGCCGACTTGAGCGGCCGGGGCGACGCCGAGGGAGCGCGTGCCTTGTCGACCCGTCTCCTCAAGTGGGGTGGGGTGGCCGGACTCGGGTTGACGGCGGGACTGCTCGCAGCGGGCGCCATCGTCTCCACCGGGTTCACCGACGACCCCGGTGTCAGCGCCCGCATCCTCGCGGTGGTTCCGATCGCGGCCGGGATGCAGCCGCTGGCGGCGCTCGTATTCGTGCTCGACGGCGTCTTCCTGGCGGTGCTGGCGATCAAGAAGCTCGTCTGGTCGACGGCTGCGGGCTTCGTCGCGACGGTGTCCGTGCTGGCGCTGACACTGGTGAACGACTGGGGGCTGGCCGGTGTCTGGTGGGCCATCACGGCGATGATCGTGGCGCGGCTGCTCGTGTTGGGCCGCTACTACAGCTCGGCTTCGACGTGGTCGAGCTCCTGACCCATCGTCTCTGGGAGCAGCATCGTCAGCACGATCGCGGCGAGAACGCCGGCCCCGAGGAGCAGCACGGTGGCCGAAAGCCCGATTCGGTCGATTGTCAGCGCACCGATCCCCAATCCGGCGGCGCTGCCGACCATTGCGAGATAGGCACCGGCGGTTCCGCCCGAGGCGCGGAACTCGGTCGGGAACAGCTCGGCCCGATGGCTGGCGGACGCCGGGACGAAGGCGAAGCTGCCGAAGGTCGACGCCACGATCGCCAACACGATCAAGGGCAAGAGCTCGACGTAGTAGAGCATGATGCCGCCGCCCAGCACGAGGGCGAGTGCGAATACCGTCGTGACCTTGCGGCCGACGACATCCGCCATACGGCCGCCGACGAAGAACCCGAGTCCGCCGAGCGTGCCGCCGATCAGGCTGATGACCACGGCCGCGGCGGTCGAGTAGCCGAGGTCGTCGACGAGGCGTTCGGTCGAGAACGCCAGTCCGACCGACGTGAACGCGCTTGCCAGGAGTCCGGCGACCGCCGATATCCAGAACACCTTGGCGAATGGGCTCGCAAGCAGTCGGAGCAGCGGGTGTCTCACCTCTTCCTCGACGATCTCGAAGATGGGGCTCTCGTGGATCGAGCGGAAGAGGAACGGCACGATCATCAGGCCCAATGCAGAGAGAGAGAAGATCAGCCTCCACCCCTCGCCCCGATCCGCGAGTGGCAGGACGATCAACCCGAGCCCGGCACCAAAGCTCCCGCCGGCGCCGTACAGCGAGATGGCGAACGCCCTCGTCTGGGGGCGGACCTCCTCGGCGATCAGCACCACCGCCAGCGTTCCCAGCGCGGTGCCCGTGATCCGGACGAGAGATTGCAAAACGGTGAACAAGGTGGCGCTGTTCGACAACCCGGTCGCGAAGTCTGCGACCATCAGTGCGATGAATGCGGCGATCAATGGCATCTTGCGGCCCCTCCGGTCCCCCCAGATGGCGAATGCCAGGGCACCGAAGCCGGCGAGCCGGGTGACGGCGAGGATGAGGCTCATCTCGGCTTCGGTCAGCCCCAGCGCCACCCTGGTGAACGGGATCGTCGCCGAGAGGTTGGACTGGGCGTATCCCTGGCCGATCCCGACCGCCCACATGATGAAGACGACCTTGCGCTCGTCGATCGAGAACCGCCCGATGGGGAACAGGGCATCGGTGATTCGGCGGAGCACACCGGAATCGTACGGCCGCGACGGTGATGGTCCGGTCACTCTGTCTTCGGTTTGTGGGAACATGAAGAACTCGGGCTCGGTTGGAGACTCCTGATGGATGACTTCGGACAACTCGGCTTCGCGCTACAGATGCTTTTTGCGTTCGGCGGCGGAATCATCGCATTTCTGTCTCCCTGCGTTCTCCCGCTCGTGCCCGGATACCTCGGACTGATGTCGGGCTATTCGATCGCCGACCTCCAGTCGGGGCAGGCGAAACGAGGCCGGATGCTCCGAGTCACCGGGCTCTTCGTGTTGGGCTTCACTGCCGTCTTCGTCGCACTCGGTGCCGGCGCCACCCAGATCTCGCGATTCCTGCTTTCCAATCAGTCGGTGACCGGCCGGGTCGCCGGGGTCGTCGTCATCCTCTTTGCGATCCTCATGATCGGCACCGCTTTCACGAGCAGGGGGATCTTCGGGTTCATGTCGCGTGAGCGGCGCGTCGAGGTGCGCCCGTCGCGGCTCGGCTCGTTCGCACCGCCCGTCATGGGCATGGCGTTCGGCTTCGGCTGGTCGGCCTGCATCGGCCCGATCCTCGCCGGCGTGCTGACGATCGCCGGCACCCGCGAAACGGTTGGTCAGGGCATGCTGCTGCTGTTCACCTTCTCGATGGGGCTCGGTGTTCCGTTCATCCTCACCGGCTTGGCGCTCTCGAAGGCGATGGGGGCGATGAAGTCGTTCCGCAAGTACATGCGCCCGGTCAACATCGCCAGCGGCGTCTTGATGCTGGCGTTCGGTGTGCTCCTCCTCACCGGCAACGTGACCCGTCTGTCCAGCTTCTTCGTCGACATCTTCCTCAACGTCCCCTTCCTCGAAGACCTCGCCTCCATCTAGCGGCTGACGCCGTTCTGCGTGTCTGCTGGCTCGCTGGCGCTCGCTTTGCAGCGTGTATATGTGGATCGGCCTGGCGGCCGCTCCACATGCTGTCATTGCTTCGCAAGCGTGTCCGCGTTCAATCGACCCCGAAGCGAGACAAGGCGTCGTTCCAGGCGCCTGATCTGTGCTTGGCAGGTTGCCAGCGATGAGGCATCCAGCATCTGTAGGCGGCGCACCACGCGGGCCTGGATGGCCAACTCAGCGAGCGACCCCTCCGACATGGCGATGAATCTGGCGAAGTCTTTGTCGGATCTTCGGTGGGCGCCTTCGGCGATGTTGGAAGCCACCGAAACCGCAGCTCGTCTCATCTGCGATTTGAGGCCGTAGGTTTCCTCGTGGGGGAGAAGAGCTGTGACCCGATAGACCTCGGCTGCGAGTTCCACCGCGTCGTCCGCCACTTTCAATGAATGTGTTCGCGACATCGCCGCACTATCCACCGGTAGTGGCGTCAAGTCCAGGCTGCCCTGGGCACGCCACCGAAGGTGAGACACGCGACGGCCGCCAGGCCGGACGACACGCAGCGATGCGAAGCGAGCGACACGCTGCATGCTCGCTGGGTGCTCTACGCTCGCGGGATGCGGTTCTCACCTGATCTCGAGACGTTCATGGGGCTTGCCGAGAGGTACTCGGTGGTGCCGGTTTCGGTTGAGGTCCTGGCCGATCGAGATACTCCGGTGACGGTGTTCGAGAAGCTGGTCGGGGATGAGGCGGGCTTCCTGCTCGAGTCGGTGGAAGGTGGGGAGAACTGGGCGCAGTGGAGTTTCGTCGGCTGGGAACCCACGTTCACGCTCAAGGCCACCGACGGCGTGTCCACGGTAGACGACCCCCGAATCCGCCTCAGTGACGGCGACCCGCTGGTGGTGCTCGAGGACCTGATCGCCCGATTCGGCACGCCAGACCTGCCCGGACTGCCTCCGCTGCACTCGGGTGTGGTCGGCTATCTCGCCTATGACGCCGTCCGATACATCGAGCGGCTGCCGAACGCCCCGGTCGACGACCGCGGTCTTCCCGAGATGCTCTGGCAGTTCGTGGGGGCGATGGCCGCGATCGATCGGTTCAGCCAGTCGATCGTGATGATCCGCAACGTCTTCGTCGGGTCGGATCCCGAGTCGCAGTATCGGGAGGCGATCACCGCCATCGAAGCGGACCTGGATCGACTGGGAACGACCCCGCCGTATCGGCTCTCCTCCTTCGATGCGAGCGGTGATCGGCCGGAGTTCACGTCGACGTTCGACAAGCAGGGTTTCATGGACGCCGTCGAGGTGGCCAAGGCGCACATCGTCGCCGGCGATGCCTTTCAGATCGTGCTGAGCCAGCGGCTCGAGACAGAGTTCGAGGCTGATCCGTTCGACCTGTACCGGGCGCTGCGGGTCGTGAACCCGTCGCCTTTCCTGTTCTTCGTGCGTGATCCCGAGATCACGATTGTCGGAGCTTCGCCAGAGGTGATGACCCGTGTGAGGGACGGGATCGTCTATTCCCGCCCGATCGCCGGTACCCGACCGCGCGGGAAGACCGAGGACGAGGACCGGGCGCTCGCCGAGGAATTGCTGGCCGACCCGAAGGAGCGTGCCGAGCACGTGATGTTGATCGATCTCGCCCGCAACGACGTCGGGCGGGTGTCCGAGTTCTCTTCGGTGAGCGTCGACGATCTGATGGTCGTCGAGCGCTACAGCCACGTCATGCACATCGTTTCGGAGGTCTCAGGAAAGCTGAGACCTGGCAACAGCGCTGTCGACGTGATCCGGGCGACCTTCCCGCATGGGACCGTGTCCGGCGCCCCGAAGGTGCGGGCGATGGAGATCATCGACTCGCTCGAGCCGGTCGCCCGGGGCCCCTATGCCGGGGCGGTCGGCTACTTCGACTTCTCGGGCAACGTCGACACCTGCATCTGCCTGCGCACCGTGATCGTTCGGGAAGGGACCGCCTGGGTCCAGGCCGGGGCCGGTCTGGTCGCCGACAGCGATCCGGCCGCCGAGTACGACGAGACGATGAACAAGGCTGCTGCGGCGCTCACCGCCATCCAGGCGGCGAAGGGCATGCGATGAATCGACCCTCCTACGGGGACGTGACCGCCGAGTACCGGGCGCTGCGGAACGCCGCCGCGGTCGTCGACGGGACCCATGACCTGGTCACGATCGACGGCCCGGATTCGTCATCGTTCCTTCAGGGGATCCTGAGCCAGGACATCGAGGCAATGATGCCTGGTGAGGTCCGCCGCTCGTTCCTGCTCAACCCCAACGGCAAGCTCACCGCGTTGCTGTGGGTGTTGAAGGGCTCGGAGCGGGTTGGGCTGTTCGTCGATCGGGGGAAGGGCGAGTCGGTCGCCGAGACACTGAACTACTACCGCATCCGGGTGAAGGCCGAGGTGTCGGCCGACCGGCGCCCCGTGTGGTCGATGGTCGGCCCGGACGCAGGGGCCACCATGGGCGTCGACGGCGGCTGGCTCGAACGGGACGGGTCGATCCTGGCTGTCGCCCCGCTCCCGGGGCTAGGGCGCGTGATCGTCGCGGGTGATCTGACCATGAGCGGTCAGGCCAGGGCCGGCGGGGTCGCCATGACGGCCGTCCGGGTCGAGGCAGGCGAGCCGATCATGGATGTCGACGTCGACGAGAAGACGATCCCTCAGGAGACGGGCCTCGTTCCCGAGGCCGTCTCGTTCTCGAAAGGCTGCTATCTGGGTCAGGAGCTGGTGGCGCGCATCGATTCGCGGGGACACGTCAACCGCCGGCTGAGCGGCATCGTCATGACTCGCAACGTCCTGCCGCCCGACGGCGCCGAGGTCTGGCTGGGCGATCGCATGTGCGGCACACTCACCTCCGTGACCGAGTCACTCGGCGTCATGGCCCCCATCGCCCTCTGCCTCCTCCGCCGCGAGGTTTCCCCCGGCGACGAAGTAGAAATCCGCTGGCCCGAAGGATCGACCCCGGCGATCGCGCGGGAACTGCCCCTCGTCTAAAGAGCGTGTCTCCTCGCTTCGCATCGGGCGTGTTGTCCGGCCTGGCGGCCGTAGCGTGTCGGACGGCCTGGCGGTCGCAGCGTGTCTCCTCGCTTCGCATCGGGCGTGTTGTCCGGCCTGGCGGCCGTAGCGTGGGTCGCCTCCGGCGGCGTGTCTGCGACTTCTCGGTTCCCGTTCCGACACAAACACGCTCACGAAGTGACGACACGCTCACGAAGTGACAACACGCTCACGAAGTGACAACACGCAGGCAATGCGAGCGCCAGCGAGCGAACCGCCACGCCGAGGGCGTCAGCCCTCTTTACATTTGTCTCACATTTCGCGAGCAGGATGTACGGCATGACAACGATTCTGTTGATCGAAGACGAGTTGCCGATCGCCGAGATGCTCCGGGGGTTCTTCGAACGGGACGGATTCGACTTCCACCACGTCGAGACGGGGGAGGACGGGCTGAACCGGCTCAAGCAGCGTCCGGTCGACGCGGTGCTGCTCGATCTCAATCTTCCGGGCATGGACGGGGTCGACGTCTGTCGCAAGATCCGGATGTTCTCCGACGTCCCCGTGATCATGCTGACGGCGAGGGATTCGGAGATCGACAAGGTGGTCGGGCTGGAGATCGGCGCGGACGACTACGTGACCAAGCCGTTCTCTCCTCGCGAGCTGCTCGCCAGGATCAAGGCCGTGCTCCGCCGCCTGGAGGACCGGCGACCGGAGCCGACGTCGATCGAGGTCGGAGGCTTCGTGATCGACGGCGGCCGCAGGCAGGTGACGACGCCGGCCGGTGATCTGGTGCAGCCGACCGCCCGCGAGTTCGATCTCCTGATGTATCTCGCCGAGAACCGTGGGATGGCACTGTCACGGTCACAGATCCTCCAGGCGGTCTGGGGCTACGACTACTTCGGGGAGACCAGGACGGTCGACGTCCACGTGCGTCAGGTCCGCAAGAAGCTCGATGGCATTCCGCTCGAGACGGTGTGGGGAGTCGGCTACAGGATTGGTTCGTGAGACGACGGTTCTTCTGGTCGATGGTCGCCGTGGCCGGCTTGACGCTCGTCGCCCTGTTCGTGCTGGCTGCGATCGTGTCACGACGCGCCCAGGTCGAAGCGGTCGAACAGGGATTGCAGTCGGTCACGTCGGCGGTCGCCGATGAGATCATCGATCTCCAGCAGTCCGACACCCCGATTCGTGAACTGGTCGACGGTGTGTCACTCGCCCGCGTCCTCGAGCAGGCCCGTCGGTCCTCGGAGAGTCAGATCGGCCTGATCGTACGGACGCCGCGGCGGGTGACGATCACGGCCCCCTTCATCGAGGACTTCGGGCTCGGCGCCGATGTCGAGGTCGGCGGCGTTGAGGTGTATCGGCTCGTCCGGGGCGTGGCTGTCGCGAGATCGGTCCCGCTCGATCGCCTCGGTGGAGACGTGGTCGTGGTGGCGGCCCGGCAGACGCCTGTCATCGTCTGGAGAGATCAGTTGCGGACGCTTCTGATCGGGCTGGTCGTCGCAGCGGCCGTTGCGGCCGTCGCTGCCCGGTTGCTTTTGGGCTGGGTTGCACGGAAGATCGATCCGCTCGTCGCCGGCGCGGCTCGTTTGAGACATGGGGATCTCTCCACGAGGGTGCCGGTGAGCGGCGACGACGAGCTCACCTCCGTGTCGGTGTCGTTCAATGAGATGGCCGAAGCGCTCGAGGCGTCGAAGGATCGAGAGCGCCAGTTCCTGCTCTCGGTGGGCCATGACCTGCGAACGCCGCTCACGACGATCGGCGGGTATGCCGAGGCTCTCGAGGATGGGCTCGATGATCCCGCCGAGATCGCCCGGATCGCCGGGGTGATGACAGCGGAGCATCGAAGGCTGAGCCGGTTGATCGAAGACGTGATGTTGTTGGCTCGCCTCGACAACGCAGAGTTCGGCGTGGTCGCGGAGTCGGTCGATGTCGCATCTCTCCTCGAGGGTGTCACCTCCGGCTACGTCGACCGCGCGGCTGTGGCCGGAATCGACCTCGTGGTGAACACGGTGCCAACCGGGCTCCGGGTGATCGACCCCGACCGGGTCGCCCAGATCCTGTCGAACCTGATCGAGAACGCGCTCCGATACACGCCGGCCGGCGGACGGATCGAGGTCACGCTCGAGTCCCATCCCGATCTGGTCACGATCGGCGTTTCCGACAACGGACCGGGAATCGACGCGGGCGATCTGCCCCACATCTTCGACCGGTTCTACGTGGCGCAGCGGTACCGGGGTGTCAGACCCGAGGGCTCGGGTCTGGGGCTCTCCATCGTCGATCGTCTCGCCTCTTCGATGGGCGGGTCGGTGTCGGCCACCTCGAGCGCCGGCCGTGGGACGACGTTCGTCGTGTCGCTGCCCGCAGCGACGCCTGCTTGACCTGATTCTTCGAGAAACCTCCATCCGGGTGCCCGCCCTGTTCCGTAGATGAGGTGACGGTCCGACAGGGAAGCCAACGGACCCCGAGAAGGAGGAACACCCCATGAAGCCGAAGCTGATTGCGATCTTCGCCGTATTCGCCCTCGTCTTGTCGGCGTGTGCCGCCGATGAGGAGCCGGCTGCCGAGACGACGACCACCGTCGCCGACGAGGCAACCACCACCGAAGCGATGGAAGAGATGGAAGCGCCCGGAACGATCGTCGATGTGGCTGTCGGTGCCGGAAGTTTCACCACCCTCGTCACCGCCGTGCAGGAAGCCGGTCTCGTCGAGACGTTGAGCTCCGAAGGCCCGTACACGGTGTTCGCACCGACCGATGACGCCTTTGCGGCACTTCCGGACGGTCTGCTCGACACCGTGCTCGCAGACACCGACCTGCTGACCCAGATCCTCACCTACCACGTCGTGGCCGGTGTGGTTCCCGCCGCCGACGTGGTAGGCCTCGACTCCGCCACCACCGTCCAGGGCGAGGACGTCGCCATCTCGGTGCAAGGCGACTCCGTGATGGTCAACGAAGCCTCGGTCATCCAGACCGACATCGAAGCATCGAACGGCATCATTCACGTGATCGACGCCGTGCTGTTGCCGCCGAGTGTCGTCGAGGCAATGGCGGAAGCGCCGGCCGAGCAGATGGCCGACATCGTCGCCACAGCTGAAGCCGCAGGTTCGTTCACCACGCTGCTCACCGCCATCGAGGCGGCCGGACTCACCGAGACACTGATGGGTGAGGGGCCGTACACCGTGTTCGCCCCGACCGACGAGGCATTCGCTGCCGTCGACGAGGACACCCTGAATGCGCTGCTCGCAGACCCGGAGGCACTCTCGGAGGTCCTGCTGTATCACGTGGTCGCAGGCGCAGTTCCGGCGGCTGACGTTGTGACGCTCGACTCGGCAACCACCGTGCAGGGATCCGACGTCGAGATCGTCCTTGATGGTGACACGGTCACCGTCAACGGCGCCAACGTCATCCAGACAGACATCCAGACTTCGAACGGCATCATCCACGTGATCGATGCAGTGCTCCTGCCGCCGAGCAGCTGAGCCACTCGAAGCCCTGACGAGGCAACTCGTCATCGACCAAACCATCGGCCCCCGTCCTCCCCGGGGGCCGATGGTCGCGTCTGCTCCCATTCCGGGCAGCACCGCAGGTGTCCTACCATTCCTTCGATGCTCGAGCGGATCGTTTCTGACACCAGAGAGCGGCTCGCCGAGCTGCGACCCTCGGCCGCGGAGCTGCAAGCCCGAGCTTCCGAGATGCCTCCGCCTCCGGACTTCCGTGCAGCCCTCTCGGCCCCGGGACTGTCGGTGATCGCCGAGGTGAAACGGCGGTCCCCCTCACGCGGCTCTCTTGCGGCCGATCTCGATCCGGTGCTCCAATCGAAGCGGTACGCCGAGGGTGGCGCTTCGGCCATCTCCGTCCTCACCGAACCGAGCCACTTCGGCGGCTCCAACGCCGACCTGGAGGCGGTGCGGAACTCGGTGTCGGTTCCCACGCTTCGCAAGGACTTCACGCTCGACCCGGTGCAGATCTGGGAAGCGAAGGCGATCGGGGCCGGGGCCGTACTGCTCATCGTTGCGATCCTCGACGACGACACCTTGGCCGCACTCCATGCCGAGGCTTCGCTCGCCGGGTTGGCAGCGCTGGTCGAAGTCCATTCCGAGGAGGAGGCCGAGCGGGCGCTGGCGATCGGGGCCGAGATCATCGGGGTCAACAACCGCGACCTGTCGACGTTCGAGACCGATCTCGCCACGGCCGAGCGGATCGCTCCACTCATCGCGGGTGTCGCCGTGAAGGTCGGCGAGTCCGGGATCCACACCGCGCCGGATGCCAGGCGAATGGCGGCAGCCGGCTACGACGCGGTGCTGGTCGGGGAGAGCCTGGTGCGCTCTCAGGACCCGTCGGCGCTGATCCGCCAACTGCGGGGTGTGACGTGACGTGGGTGAAAGTGTGCGGGCTCAGCCGGGCTTCCGAAGCGCGTGCCGCCGCCGACGCCGGGGCGGACGCGATCGGGCTCGTCATGGTTCCCGGCTCGGTGCGGGTCATCCGGCCTGACGTAGCCGCGACGATCGCAGGAGCGACCCCGCTCGATTCCTATCTGCTCACCATGGATGCCACACCGTCGGAGATGCTCGACCTGGCAGACTTCATCGGGGTCACCGGGATCCAACCGTATGGGCGCCACGTTTCTGCCGTGATCGATGCGGCGATCCGTGCCGGGCTTCGGGTGCTGCTCCCGCTCGCCGTCGGTCTCGAGCGTGTCTCGTTGCTGGAGGTCGCCGACGGTGTCACACCATTGCTCGACACGTCCGATCCCGAGCGTCTCGGCGGCTCCGGGAGGCGGTTCGACACCGATCTGGTCGATCATGCCGGGCGAGACTGGGTTTTGGCCGGCGGTTTGAACCACGAGAACGTCGCCGACGCGATCCGCTCCGCCAAGCCGTGGGGCGTCGACGCGTCGTCCGGACTGGAGTCGGAGCCGGGACGCAAGGATGTCAACCTGATCACACGATTCGTCGAGGAGGCGAAGTCCGCATGAGCAAACGTTTGGAACGTCCCGATGCACAGGGGCGATTCGGGGAGTTCGGGGGGCGGTTCGCTCCCGAGACCCTGATGCCTGCACTCGCCGAGACCGAGCGGGCTTTCGACGAGGCGTGGGCCGATCCCGTCTTCGTCGACGAGTTCCACCGCATCCTGCGGGAGTTCGTCGGCCGGCCGACGCCGCTGCACGCCGCACCCCGGCTGTCGGAGGCGCTCGGCGTGAACGTGCTGCTCAAGCGGGAGGACCTCGCGCACACCGGCGCCCACAAGATCAACAACGCCATCGGTCAGGGGCTCCTGGCGAAGCGGATGGGCAAGACGAAGGTGATCGCCGAGACGGGCGCCGGCCAGCACGGCGTGGCGACGGCGACTGCCGCGGCCTACCTCGGCCTCGAATGCAAGGTGTACATGGGGGCGGTCGACATCGAGCGGCAGGCGCTCAACGTGCTGCGAATGGAGATCCTCGGCACCGAGGTGGTTCCGGTGACCAGCGGGGCGGGGACACTGAAGGATGCCGTGTCCGAGGCGATGCGGGCGTGGGTCACGACCGTCGAGGACAGCCACTACATCATCGGGTCGGTCGTCGGTCCGCATCCCTTCCCGTACATGGTCCGCGAGTTCCAGAAGATCATCGGAGACGAGATCCTCGAACAGTTGAACGGGAACCTGCCGGATGTGGCGGTCGCCTGCGTCGGCGGCGGGTCGAACGCCATGGGGATGTTCTTCCCCCTGGCCGAGAGCGGGATCGAACTGGTCGGGGTCGAAGCTGCGGGTGAGGGCATCCTCACCGGACGTCACGGCGCCTCGATCACGGCGGGCACGCCGGGCGTGCTCCACGGAACCCGCACGCTCATGTTGCAGGATGCCGACGGTCAGGTGCAGGAGGCGCATTCGATATCGGCCGGTCTCGACTATCCGGGGGTGGGGCCCGAGCACGCCTACTTCGCCACCACCGGGCTGGCCAGGTACGTGGCCGTCGACGACGAGTCGGCGCTCGAGGGTGTCGAACTGCTGGCACGGACGGAGGGGATCATCCCGGCGCTCGAAAGCGCCCATGCGGTGATCTGGGTCAAACAGGCCGCCGCCGAGTTGGCCGGCAAGACGGTGCTCATCAACGTGTCAGGCCGTGGCGACAAGGACGTCGAACAGATCGGCCGATTCCGCGAGGAGCGCCGCTGATGGGACGCACCGCGATTCGCGACATGTTCGCCCGCACCAAGGCGGAGGGCCGGGCGGCCTTCCTCCCGTTCATGACCGCCGGGCTTCCGACCCCCGCAGAGTCGCTGTCACTGTTCCAGGCGATGGCCGACGCCGGCGCTGACGGGTTCGAGGTGGGCATCCCCTACACGGACCCGCTCATGGACGGTCCGGTGATCCAGCGGGGGAGTGACACCGCGATCCGGGCCGGGGCGACCCTCGACGTGAGCGTGTCGATCTTGAAGTCGGTGGCCGCTGCGACCAGCAAGCCGACCATCGCCATGACCTATGTCAACCCGATCTTCCGCCGTGGTGTCGACCGGTTCTGCGCGGAGCTGGCCGGAGCCGGCGCGGATGCGCTCATCGTGCCTGACCTTCCCGTCGATGAGTCCCAGTCGCTGCGGATCGCCGCTGAGCGCCACGGCCTGGGCGTCGTCTTGTTCGTGGCGCCGACCTCCGACGCAGGCCGGATCGAGGCGGTCGCCGCCGCAGACCCGGTGTTCATCTACGCGGTGGCCGAGATGGGTGTGACGGGGGAGCGCACGGATTCCGGCAGCCATGTCGAGGCGATCGCCGAGCGGGTCAGGAAGGTCACCGACGCGCCGATCGTGTTCGGCGTCGGCATCTCGAACCCAGAGCAGGCCGCCGCTGCCGGTCGGGTGGCCGACGGCGTGATCGTCGGCTCCGCACTGGTGCGCCGCGCCCTGGAGGCGGATTCCGCCGACGCCGCATGTCAGTCACTCGCCACCGCCGTCTCCGCCATCGCCGAGGCACTGCGCACCTGAGCGCTTCCCGTTAAGCAAGGGTGATCGTCTGTTCCCTCGTTCGGGGGACACTCGATCCGACGTCGTTTGTTGGGGGTTTGTTTGTTCCCCCGCAGGGGGAACAGGCTTGCGCCAGCAAGCCATGGGGGGTTCGGTACCGTCCCACTCGATCCCCCCTGGCTGCCCCCAGAGGGCAGCCTGTCCCCCCTCTCGGGGGACAAACCCCCCACCAACGCCAAGGGGGTCGCGATTGTGTGTTCCCCCTCGGGGGAACAGGCTTGCGTCAGCAAGCCATGGGGGCGGTCACGAGTGGCGCTGGATCCCCCCTGGTCGCCAGGCGGCGACCTGTCCCCCCGCAGGGGGGACACATCGCCGGCCAGAAAGGTGCAACGGCCACCGATGTTGGTGATCGTGTTCCTCAGCCAGGGAGTGGGGGGAGTGGGGATGCGGCAAAGGAATTGACGATCTCGGTGACCGTTGCGTCGCGCACCCTACTGACTAGTTACCTCGGTGCGCGGTAATGACGGCGACTTTCGCGAAAAAACCGACGGCTCGTGTGAGCGTCAGCTGGTACCGGAGGTGGGATTCGAACCCACACGCCCTTTCGGGCACGACATTTTGAGTGTCGCATGGCTGCCATTTCATCACTCCGGCAGAGGACGGTCACTCTACCGCTAGTACTTGGGGCCGACGAACTGGTCGAGGGCGAACACCGACGCCTTCTGCGCCACCGAGATGTTCCGAGCGTTCATCACGCGCCACTCGACATCGAGAGCGTCGAGCGAGTCTGTGAAGATGGTCCGGATATCTGATGACGCGTTGGTGAGAACGTATCTCGTGTACTCGTAGCGCTTGAGTCCGTTCTTCGATCGCCGCTTGATCGGATTGATGAATCGGCAGCCGTCGGAGTGGATCAGCCCTCGTACGAGCATGCGATGGTCAGTCCGGGAAACGGGCGTCTGCCATCCCGTAAGGACGATTGGACGTTCGTGTTTTCGGCCGAGCCCGTGTTGGGGAAACACGCACGGCCAGTGCTTCCAATACTCTGCAAGGTCGACACACCCGGTCCACTCCACCACCGAAGTTGACCGTCGACCCGATACTTCCCGCGCGGCCCGCTCGACCTCGGCGATGATCCCTGGATACTTCTGATCGCAAGTCACACGCAGCCGATACACGCCTCGCGCGAGCTCTGAGATGTTGCCGTCACCGAGATACTGCCCAAGCAAGGAGAAGTATGCACTTCGATTCTGCATGGCGAATGCTGGAGCCTCGCAGGTATGGTCGCATCGGCCGCCAGGGTTGGTGCTTGGCACGACTAGGTCTGACCGGTGCGCAATGGCGTGGACGGTCCGGAAGCCGGGGTTCTTCTTGGCGGCGTGGCGCCAGTCTCGGATCGTGCCTCTCGGGATATCGAGTCGACGGGAGATCTGACAGTCGTTGAGCCCTGCGGCGACGAGCTCGATCGCCCGTTCGAACTCGTGCTGCGGTCTCATGGCTGCACCGTAGGCGAACACATGTTCGATTACAACGGGGTCGTTTCCTCGCTTCATGGAACACGGTTCACGGCGTATCCTCGGCGGTGTATGGCTCGTCGGATCCACAAGAGGCTCTTCAAGATCGCGGACGAGTTGGTCGCTCTGCGTCAGGAGGAGACCCAGGTCTCGGCCGAGCTCGACTATCACCGTTCCATCAACGACGACGTCCAGCGCGACGCCGTGGTGAGCGGCGCGAACATGGATCGGCTCGAGGCGTCATCGACAGCCAAGGACGTCGAGCGGTTCGTGAAGCGCCTCCATCAGATCTCCGTCCGCCGCGAAAAGCTCGAGTCCAAGCGCGCCTCGTTGCTCCGTCGGCTCTGATGTCGAGAGCTGACAGTTTGCCCCTCCGCCGTTCGCCCGTGACAGCACCGTGACCAAGACCCTCGCGCTCCTCGATGGGCATTCGCTGGCGTATCGCGCCTTCTTCGCCCTCCCCGAGGATCTCGCCACCTCGTCGGGTCAGGTGACCAACGCCGCCTACGGCTTCACCCGCATGCTCGTCAAGCTTCTCGGCGACCATCATCCAGATGGGCTGGCGGTGGCATGGGACGTCTCGAGGCAGACCTTCCGGAGTGAGGAGTACTCCGAGTACAAGGCACAGCGAACCACGGCACCGGACACGTTCAAGAGCCAGTTGCCGCTGATCAGGGAGGTGCTGGACGCTCTCTCGATCAAGCAACTCCAGATGGAGGGGTTCGAGGCCGACGACGTGATCGCCTCGGTCGCCGAGAAGGCGAAGGCCGAGGGGTGGAAGGTGCTGGTGGTGACCGGCGACCGTGACGCGTTCCAGCTGATCGACGACGACGTCACCGTCCTCTACACCAGACGCGGCATCACCGACGTCGTGCGCGCCACCTCCGACTTCGTCGAGGAGCGCTACGGGATCACTCCGGGCGAGTATGTCGAGTATGCCGCCCTGCGTGGTGACAGCTCCGACAACTTGCCCGGCGTCCCCGGGGTCGGGGAGAAGACCGCCGCCAAGCTCATCAACAGCTACGGGTCGCTGGAGGGCATCTTCGCCGCGGTCGACGACCAGAGCCCCAAGCTGAGCGAGAACCTGCGCGAATACCAGGACCAGGTGATGCTCAACCGCAGGCTGATGAAGCTCGTCACCGACCTCGACGTCGGCGCCGAGCCCGACGACTTCGTTCGGGGTGACTGGGATCGCAAGGCTGCCAAGGATCTGTTCGTCAGCCTCGAGTTCCATTCGCTGTGGGAGGACCTGCTGGAGGTCCAGCCGGGCTCGGAGCGGACGGTCGAAGTCGTCGAGGCCGAAGGGGTGGTCGCCACCAGTGCCGCCGCCGTCGGGGCGCTGGGCTCGGATCGCATGGTGATCGACTGGGTCGAGGACGGCTCGTTCGCGGGCGTCGCGGTCCTGTCGGGGGAGGATTCCGCTTCGGTGGTGTCGGTCGACGATCTCGAGCCGCTGCGGTCGGTTTTGGCCGACCCGGCCGTCCCCAAGATCGTGCACCATGGCAAGCCCCTGGTGAAGAAGCTGTTCGAGTGCGGGTTCGACGTGAAAGGGCTCGGGTTCGACACCGCGCTGGCCGCCTATGTCGTCAATCCCGCCACCCGCGCCTACGACCTGACCGAGGTGGCTTTCAAGTTCCTGGGCATGGAGCTCGAGTCGCCGGATGATGCGGTCGAGGACGGCGGTCAGGGAGCATTCGATTTCTCGGACGGTCCTGATCTGGAGGCGGCGGCCCGCCGGGTCGTTACGATCGACCGGCTGTCGGCCCAGCTCGCCACCGAGCTCGCCGACCGTGACGAGCTCGAGTTGTTCCGCGAGATCGAGTTGCCGCTGGTCTCGACACTCGCCCACATGGAGGAGACCGGGATCCGCGTCGACCGGCCGTATCTGGAGGAGCTCGGCGATCGCCTCCGGGAGGAGCTGGCGGTCCTGGAGAAGAAGATCCACGAGCTCAACGGTGAGCCGTTCAACGTCAATTCGACCGACCAGCTCCGCACCGTGCTGTTCGAGAGACTCGGGCTGCCGATCTCGAAGAAGACGTCGACGGGGAAGCCGTCGACAGATGCCAGCGTCCTCGAGAAGCTCGACCACCCGCTCGTCGACCACCTCCTGAAATATCGGGAGCTCGAGAAGCTCCGCAGCACCTACGTCGACGGCTACCTCCCGCTGATCAAACGAGACGGCCGGATCCACACCACCTTCAACCAGATGGCGGCCGCCACCGGGCGGTTGTCGTCGGAGGAGCCCAACCTCCAGAACATCCCGGTCCGATCGGAGTCTGGGATGACGATCCGCCGGGCGTTCATCCCCGAGGAGGGGTGGACCTTCATCGTCGCCGACTACTCGCAGATCGAGCTGCGCATCCTCGCCCATCTGTCGGAGGACGAGGGCCTCGTCGAGGCGTTCAAATCCGGTCAGGACATCCACACGGCCACCTCGGCGAGGGTGTTCGGCGTGGAGCCAGAGCTCGTCACTCCCGAGATGCGGCGGCGGGCGAAGGTGATCAACTTCGGGCTCCTGTACGGCATGGAGGCGTTCGGGCTCGCCCAGCGTCTCGACATCAGCCGGGACGAGGCCGCCGCCCAGATGGACGCCTATTTCAGCCAGTTCCCGAACGTCAAAGAGTTCATGGACGGGATGGTGACCCAGGCGCGCCGTAACGGCTACACCGCAACCCTGTTCGGCCGCCGCCGGTATCTGCCGGAGCTGAAGTCGGACAACTGGCGGATCAGACAGATGGGGGAGCGGATGGCGCTCAACGCCCCGGTGCAGGGCACCGCCGCCGACGTCATCAAGAAGGCGATGATCGAGTTGGAGTCCGAGCTGGTTGCTGCCGGCATGGACACCCAGATGCTGTTGCAGATCCACGACGAGCTGATACTCGAGGCGCCGCCGGAAGAGGTGGAGGCTGCGATCGATCTCACCCGCCGCGTGATGGAGACCGTCGTCGAACTCCACGTCCCCCTCACCGTCGACATCAACACCGGCCCCAACCTCGCCGCAGTCAAGAGCTGATGCCCGCCCGATGCGCCCAGAGGGCACGCCCGATGTCCGCCCCCGCCTGACCGGATAGCACCGCCGTCGCCGAAGGGCTGGGGGCCTGCGGCGCCGTTGGGCTCGCTCCGCATCGCCGCCGCGAGTTGGATGCGTATTGCTCACGGCTTGGTGGTCCCGTATAGAGGCGATCAATGTCGAGGACCGATCGGTTGGAAGTGCTCAAACAGATCAGAGCCTTCGTTTCGTCGGTCTATGCCGCGACGTCTGAATTCCCGAAAGGTGAGGCGTTCGGCTTGACCAGCCAGATGCGCCGAGCGGCGTTTTCGATCGGCTCAAACGTCGCCGAGGGCTCAGGCAGGAGAAGCGATCCCGACTTTGCCCGTTTCCTGGACATCGCCGAGGGCTCCGCCGCTGAGTTGTGGTTTCAAATCCACGTCGCTCTCGACCTTGCGTACATCGATGACAACGTTCGCCAACAATTGCTGGCTCAGCTGCAATCAATCCGACGCCGCATCCGCCATCTTCACGCCCGTCTCGTCGCCGCCGACTCGTGATGTGAGTTCGGGATGTTGTTCAACGCGATTCGGCCCGACCAGGCGTTGACTCCGTGCATGGTGTGCAACACGAAGGCCGTCACATGTCTCATGACCGTCGGTTGGCACGACGAGGAGCGAATAGAGCGAGAAGGTGGAGCAGGGCGGAGCCCAAGCGTCGTGACGAGCCGCCAGGCGAGTACACGACATCAGGCGGGAGCGCAGCGACCATCAGGCTGACTCGCGGCGTGCCCATTGCGCGCATGGAGTTCTCCCTGGTACTCTCCCGGGTGCCCCCTGATTGCGCGCCTTTGGCGCGGTGAAGGGGAGACTTTCTTGGAGGAAACAGAAACCTACTTATGCCAGACAACGAGACCGCGCCCGAGGCCGAGGACACCACGTCCGAAGCCGTAGAGGCCGACACCACCCCGGATCCGGTGGAAGAGACTTCCACCGATCCCACTCCCGAGGCCGAGGCCCCGGAAGCCCCGATCGAAGAAGCCGTCGAAGCCGCCGCTGCAGAAGTTGCAGAAGTAGTAGAGGTGCCGGCGACATCGACAGACACCGAGGCCGCCGCCGAGGCGGAGCCGATGATCGAGGTGAAGACAGTCACGGACAACACACCGTTGCCCACCGACGGTCCCGCCGCCATCGTGGCACCCGACCTCAGTGATCTTCCCGACGACATCGAGGACGATTTCGAGGCTGCGATCGCAGCCACGGTCATCGAGTTCAAGGAAGGCGACATCGTCGAGG
>JAHEDH010000029.1 GCA_024641285.1 bacterium
TCGGCCTGTTCCTCGGCATGGGAGCGATCGGCCTCTCGCTCATCTTCGGCACGACCGGACTCGTCAACTTCGCCCACAGCGAGATGATCGTCTGGGGCATGCTGGTCGCCTACTTCTTCAATTTCTACGGTTTCGCCGGATTCCTCGGCTTCATGTCCGAATGGCCGGCTCCATTCGGGGCCGGAATCAACCTGGCCTTCGCCGCGCTCTTTGCGATCGCCGGCGGAGCCGGTCTCGGATATGCGCTCGACAGATGGATCTTCCTGCCGCTCCGCGAACGTGGCGTCTCCCTCATTTCGCAGATGGTCGTGACCATCGGTTTGTCGCTGATCCTGCGATATGTGTTCCTCTTCATCTTCGGTGGCTCTCCCAGGTTCTTCGCCGACTACACCGCGCAGTCGGCCATCACGATCGGCATCGTCGACATCACCCCGAAGGATCTCGTGACGGCCGGGCTCTCCATCCTCATCCTGGTTGGCGTCGGGCTCCTGCTTCTCAGGACCAAGCTGGGCAAGGCGATGCGAGCCGTGGCGGACAACCGCGACCTCGCAGAGTCCTCGGGTATCGACGTCCAGCGGGTCATTCGGAGCGTCTGGGTCCTCGGCGGCTCACTCGCCGGCCTCGGTGGCGTGTTCATCGGGCTCAGCGAGCAGGTCAGCTGGAACATCGGGTTCCGCATTCTTCTGCTGATCTTCGCCGCCGTGGTGCTCGGCGGGCTCGGAACCGCTTTCGGCGCGCTCGTGGGCGCCCTCGTGGTCGGTGTCGGGATTCAGATCTCGACACTGTTCATCCCAACCGAATTGAAGAACGTGGGCGCACTCGCCCTCTTGATCCTGGTGCTGGTCTTCCGACCGCAGGGGATCTTGGGACGAGCCGAGAGAATCGGGTAGGTACTTCATGTCCCTTGCAGCCATCGACTGGGGTTTCATCCTCACCCAGTCCGTCACCCAGGCATTCGATTTCAACGCCGTCGTCTACGCACTCGCGGCGATCGGACTCAATGTCCACTTCGGATACGCCGGACTCCTCAATTTCGGCCAAGTCGGCTTCGTAGCGATGGGGGCGTACGGCATGGGCCTCTCCATCACCCTGTGGCAGTTGAATCCGTTCCTGGCCGTGATCGTGGGAATGATCTTCGCAGCGATCTTCGCCCTGATTCTCGGTCTTCCAACGCTCCGCCTCCGGTCCGATTACCTGGCCATCGTGACCATTGCGGCTGCGGAGATCGTGCGTCTCATCGCCCGCTCGACCGTGATGCGACCGATCACCCGGGGCGCTGAGGGACTCAACGAGTTCATCGGGCCGTTCCGTGACCTCAGCCCGTTCTCCGCCAGCCAGACGTACGGGATCGGCCCGATCGAGTGGCGCGGATCTCAGTTCTTCGCGGTCGTTGTCGGCTGGGTGCTGGTCGGGTTGTCACTCCTGCTCGTGGCCCAGTTGATGAGGTCGCCGTGGGGACGGGTCGTCAAGGCCATCCGCGAGGACGAAGACGCCGCAAGGGCCCTGGGGAAGAACGCCTACTGGTACAAGCTCCAGGCGCTCATCCTCGGTGGCGTCATCGGAGGGCTCGGGGGCATGGTGCAGGCACTCGGAAACGCCACGGTGCAACCAGACTTCTTCGTTGCGCCGCTCACCTTCTTCTTCTGGCTGGTTCTCATCCTGGGTGGCGTCGGACGGGTGTGGGCGCCCGTGTTCGGCGCCGTCGTCTACTGGTTCATGATCACATTCATCCAGAACACCGGTCGCCAGATGGTGGACGCGGGAATGATCCCGACCTCGATCATGGACACGAGCCAGATCGACCAGATCCGCTTCTGGATCGTCGGTGCTGCACTCGCCTTGCTGATGGTGTTCCGACCCCAGGGCTTCTTCGGTTCACGGGAGGAGATGGCTCTTGACGCCCGCTGAGCAACTCGCAGACATCGCAGCAGAGCCCGGTGTCTCCAAACCCGATCCGATCCTCGTCGTCGACAACGTCACTCGGGCGTTCGGCGGTCTCAAGGCCGTCGACGTCGACCACCTCGAAGTCCAGCGAGGGGTCATCACGGCGTTGATCGGGCCGAATGGAGCAGGCAAGACGACTTTCTTCAACTTGCTCACCGGCTTCGACCAGCCCGACACCGGCAACGCCGTGTTCGACGGCGATGTCGCCTCCGGCCAGTCGTCGCACGAGCTGGCCCGGAAGGGGATGGTCCGGACGTTCCAGTTGACCAAGGCGCTCACCAAGCTCTCGGTGATCGAGAACATGAAGCTCGGAGCCACCCACCAGCGGGGTGAGCACTTCTTCACAGCGCTGTTCTCACCGCTCTGGAATGTTCAGGAGAAGGAGATCGAGTCCCGCGCGGATGCCCTGCTCGAACGGTTCAAGCTCGATCACATGCGCGACGAGTACGCAGGCACGATGTCTGGCGGGCAGCGCAAGCTGCTCGAGATGGCTCGGTCGTTGATGGCCGATCCGACGCTGGTGATGCTCGACGAGCCCATGGCCGGCGTCAATCCGGCGCTCACACAGTCACTGCTCGAGCACGTCAAGAGCCTCCGGTCCGAGGGCATCACCGTGATGTTCGTAGAGCACGACATGGACGTGGTCAGAGACATCTCGGACTGGGTCGTGGTGATGGCGGAGGGCCGCATCATCGCCGAGGGTCCGCCCGACTCGATCGGCAGCAATCAGCAGGTCATCGATGCCTATCTCGGCTCCCACCACGATTCGGCGCTCGACCTCGACGCAGACCTTCTGGGAGGAGAATCATGAGCGGGCCGTTGATCGAAATCGACGATGTCATTGCCGGCTACACCCCTGGTGTGCCCATCCTCAACGGGGTGAACCTCGAACTGGCCCCTGGCGAGCTGGTCGGCATCATCGGGCCCAACGGAGCCGGCAAGTCGACGATGCTGAAGGCGCTGTTCGGTCTGATCCCGATCACCAGCGGCGGGGTCAGGTACAAGGGCGAGGACATCTCCAAGCTCAAGGCGCACGAGCTCGTCGAGCGGGGCATCGGCTACGTCCCCCAGAACAACAACGTCTTTCCGAGCCTGACCGTCGAAGAGAACCTCGAGATGGGCCTGTATCTGCGGCCCGAGCGGATGCGAGATCGGATGAGCGTCGTCGGCGACATGTTCCCTCGGCTCGCCGAGCGCATGAAGCAGCGGGCCGGCTCGTTGTCGGGCGGCGAGCGGCAGATGCTGGCGATGGGGCGCGCGCTCATGATGGAGCCCGAAGTCCTGCTCCTCGATGAGCCGTCCGCCGGATTGTCGCCGGCTCTCCAGGACGAGGCGTTCATCCGAACCAAACAGATCAATCGAAGTGGGGTCGGAATCGTCATGGTGGAACAGAACGCCAGTCGATGCCTCCAGATCTGCGACCGGGGATACGTGCTGGACTCGGGCCGCAACGCCTACACCGACACGGGCGCCAACCTGCTGAAAGACCCCAAGGTCATCGAGCTCTATCTGGGAACGCTCACCAAGGCGCACTGAACTTCCGGCCGGCCGACTTTCGGGCGGGTTCGGGTAGGGGCGGCGCTTGCCCCGCACGCAGCGCATCACCCTGGACCGAATGTTCGGGCGTTGGAAGGGCGCGTGTCGCGCCGGAGCCTGGGCTCGGGTGTTGTGTGAGGCCAGGGTTCCGAGCGACCCGAGGGTCGCCCTACGTTTGCTCGGGTGCCGTTGGCGGGTGTGGGGCGCTGCGTGTTGTTTCATCGCCGCCGGTCGTGCGGGCGCTGAAGGTCCAGGCGTCGCGCCTGGCCCTCACTCGGCCACCCAGGTGTCGACGGTCGTCGACGCCACGACCCGTCCCCGGTGAACGACCGTCCTCGCCGCCGGCTGATCGGCGATCGCCTCCCTGATCGAGGCGGCTTCGATGGCTACGAAGTCGGCGGGTGACCCCGGCTGGAAGTCGAGGAGCGGCCTGCTGGTGATCTCCCTGATGGAGTCGGTGATCATCGCGAACGCCTCGTCCGGTGTGCGATGGCACACCGAGACGAGCAGGCCGGCGGTCTCGAGCGGGTCACAGCGGCCGATCGAATAGAACGGATCCTGGCAGTTGTCGGCGCCGCCTCCTATGGTCACACCCGCCTGCGCCATCGCCTCGACCCCGACGGTGCCGCGTGGGGGCGCCTGGAGCATGTCGCGTGCCTGCAGGTAGAGGTTCGTGCGTGGGAGCGTCACGACGCTGATGTCGGCATGTGCCACGGCGGCGGCGATCTCGCGCTGCTGCTCCTCGGACTTCACGCCGTGGCTCACGCAGTGTGACGCATTCACGGTGCCTTCGAGACCGTGCCGGATCACCGCCCGGGACAGGTCCTTCAGCGTGTCGTACTCGGCGTCGAGGATCTCGTCGACGTGGAGATCGACATGGAGCCTGGTCTCGACCGCGAGATTGAGCAGGTGGTCGATCGCATCGTCGGGGTCGTCTTCGAGATGGGGCGCCCCTCCGATGACGTCGGCACCCAACTCGATCGCCTGATCGAGGATCCTCCGGCCTTCCCTGCCGTCAGGCCCGGTCAGTGGATAGGACATGGCAACGACTTCGAGATCACAGAGCGGCTCCACGGCGTCGCGGACCGCCAACAGGGCGCGGATCGCTTTGAGGCCGGCGAAGACGTTGGTGTCCGCATGAGAGCGGATGAGGGTCGTCCCCGATGCCACGAGACGCCGGACCGTGCGGGTCGCTCGATCGACGATGTCGGCTTCGTCGATGGTCGCCCAGCCGATCCTCATGACTTCGATCGCGCCGAGCAGATCTCCGGTCGGGTTGGGGAATCGTTCCGCCAGCAACGTCTTGTCGAGGTGAGCGTGTGGCTCACCGAACGCAGGGAGGACCAGCTTGCCGTCGAGGTCGATCGTTTCTGCGTCGCCGAGATCATCACCATCGGCGACGAATACTCCGCTGATCGCGGTCAGTTCGACGCCTTGGCCGTCTGGGAGTCGGCCGTTGATGAATCGGCGTGCCGTCATTTGGATCGGAACTCGACTATCGAATGCACGGCGCAACGCTACCGGGGGAGGCGCCTGCAGGCGCCTCCCCCGGGTGGGGATACATCGGGTTCGTGACCGCTCGTCAGCGGCCGATCGATGCGTCGATGAACTCGTTGGTCACGAGATCGCCGGCGGTGAGGCCCTCCGGAACATTGAACGCTTCGATGCCGGCTACCTGATCGATGATCGTATCGATCCGATCGAGGTCGAAGTCGCCGAGCGTGTCGTTGTTGCCGTTGGCGACGACGCCCAGCGAGTCCATCATCGCCACGGTGTTCGCCACACTCTCGTCACTGAGGACCCAGAAGGAGTTGAGGTCCGTGACTGCCTGGAGGATCGCAGCGTTGGTCGCGGTGGGATCATTCTGGAAGTCGACTGCCGATTGCTGAACCAGCGGGATGAACGCCGTGAGGCACTCCCTCGCTGCGTCGTCGAGCTTGTCCGGGCGGATGCCGAGCGCGCCCTGGTAGATCTCGTATCCGGAGTCGTGGATCAACAGGAAGTCGACCGGCTTGCCCCAGTCCTCGAAGCTGTTCTCGTAGTTGTAGGGCTCCTGGGTGGCGAAGCCCTGTTGGACGAGAGCACCGTTCTCCGCGATGAACCGTTGCGGTCCACCGTCGTAGGAGGGATCGATCTGGTCGGCGGTCAACTGACCGGTTCCGACGAGGTACTCGGTGTAGAACTGGCCGGGGAACACGTTCACCACTGCACCTGAATCCCCGATGTCCGAGAAGGTCGCGAAGTCGTAGGTCTCGGGGTCCCACATCAGGATCTGCGGGTTCTTCTCCAGCGGTGCCATCACGGCGATCGTCGGCGTCTCGGCGAACGTCGCGATCTGCTCGTCGGTGTTGACGTATCCGAGGAAGATGGAGTCGTCCGAGTACAGGAGCGAGACCGTCGGCTGGCTGCCGATGTACGGGCCGCCGGCGCGAATCTCGACGGTGATCGACGGATCGGCTGCCAGTGGCCCGGTGAACACTCCGCTGTCGGGGTCGACAGAGCCTTCTCCTGCAGTGAGGTTGTAGAGCGCGCCATGCTCAGGCTCGGGGAACCAGTCGGTCTGGATCACGATCGGATTCGGGCACTGCAACAGGTCTCCCGCCGAGGTCTCCTGACCGGCCGTTGTCGTCGTCTCCTCGACCATCGCCCCGGTCGTCTCGGTGGTTGCGGCCATCGTGGTGGTGGGCTCGGCGGCGGCCGTGGTCTCGGTGGTGGCACCTGTGGTGTCGTCACCGCCGCAGGCAGCCAGGACGAGCAGTATCACGACCGTGAGTGCGATCCAGCGCAATCGTTGATTCATGGGGGTGTGTCTCCGTTCAGGGATGTGTTTCGTTGCCTCCCGGCGTACCGGGAAATCGAAGTGGCCGAGATCGACGCCGTCGTGACGCCAGTGTTGCGATCAGGTTTCGGAGCCCTCGTACCACGAGGCGGTGAGTCTGGTCCGGAGCCAGCCGAACATGACGAACACGAACAGGCCGAGGACGGTCGAGAACGTCAGGGCGCCCCACAGCTGCTCAGGCTGGAGCCGGTTGACATAGAACTGGATCAGGTTGCCGAGCCCGCGCTCGCCACGCCCGAAGAAGAAGTCACCGACGATCGCCCCGATGACGGACAGCCCGGCGGAGATCTGAAAGCCGGTCATCATCGCCGGGATCGAGGCAGGCAGCTGGAGTTTGACGAAACGGGTCCAGCGAGAGGCCTCGTGGAGCGTGAAGATGTCGTGAAGGCCCTTCTCGGCGCTTCGCAGTCCGAACAGGGTGTTGGTGATGATGGGGAACAGGCTGATGATGACGACGACCAGCAGCCGGGCTCCGAAGCCGTAGCCGAAGAACAGACCGATGAGCGGGACGAGGGCAAGGATGGGAACCGTCTGGACGAACACGGCGTATGGATAGAACGAGCGCTCGACCCACTTGGCCTGACTCATCGCCACCGCGCTCGAGATGCCGATCACCGCAGCGATGGCGAGGCCGATGAACGAGAGCCGGAGGTCCAACCACAGCCCGCCGAGCAGTTCCGCGAGGTTCTCCCCATTCAGGAACGACTCCTGGACGACGTCGTGGGGGTAGGGGAGCAGGGTGTTGCGCAGCCGTTCCGACGCTTCAGCGCCGCCTTCGCGTCCCAGCAGCGGTGCGAGATACCGCCACGACAGCAGATACCACACCCCGATCACCGCCGTGAACACCACCACCGGCCCGACGAGCAGCCGTGCCTTGTGCTGCCAGTCCGTCCGAGACGGGAAGAACGTCTTCGACGGAGTCAGCGTTTCGATCCCATGCGGATGCTCTTCCGCACCCGGCGCATCCAGCGGAGCATGGACATCAGTCACGGCCGGCTCCAATCACATCATCGGTGGAGCGCTCGATGCGCCGGATCGGTTCGGTGGCGTGCCGCGTGAAGCGTGCCGCGTGAAGCGTCATGCGTAGGACAGCCTCAATGCCTCCGACACTTGCCCGGAGAGCTCGGCGAACTCGGGTGAGAATCGGAAGTGCTCGTCCCGGGGGAAGCCGTGGGGGACGTCGAATTCGGCGATGACCCGTCCGGGACGAGCCGACATCACGAGCACCCTGGTCGACATGTAGATCGCCTCGTAGATCGAGTGGGTGATGAAGAGCCCGGCGAACCGCTTCAGGGAGAACAGCTCGAGCACCTCGTCGTTCAGTCGCTCCCTCGTGATCTCGTCGAGCGCTCCGAACGGCTCGTCGAAGAGAAACACGGACGGGTCGAGTGTCAGCGACCTGGCCAGGCTGACGCGCATCTTCATCCCGCCTGAGAGGCGCTTGGGATGGTGGCCCTCGAACCCGGTGAGGTCGACCAGGTCGATGGCCTCCTTGGCGCGCCTCGTGCGCTCGGCCGGCTCGATACCGTTCAACTCGGCGAGAAGCTCGACGTTCCTCTGGACGTTGCGCCACGGCAGCAGGGTGGCGTCCTGGAACACGTACCCGATGCGAGCACGATCGACGGACACGTCACCAGACGTGTGTGCGAGGAGCCCCGACGCCAACTTGAGCAACGTGGACTTGCCGCAGCCAGACGGACCCACCACGGTGACGAACTCGCCCGGAGACACCTTGAACGAGATGTCGTCGAGGGCCTCGGTGCCGTCTGGGTAGACCATGCCGACAGCGTCGAAAACCAACGTCGAACCGGCTGAAGTGTTCATAAGGGGCCAGGGGATCGCAGATGGGCGAGTGTAGCGTTGGGCCGTGGTGGGCAGCCCGCCGAAACGTTACGAGAGGGTGAACATGAACCGCCGCCTGGCCGAACTGAGATTGCCCGATGTCGATCGGGTCACCGAGTCGTCGATTCTGATCCAGCCGGTCGGGGCCATCGAGCAGCACGGTACCCACCTGCCGTACAACACCGACTTGGTGATCCCTACCCGGACTGCCGAAGCGTTGGTAGACCGATTCGGCGACGATCTCGACCTGTGGCTCCTACCCCCGCTGGCATACACCAAGTCGAACGAGCACGCCTGGGCTCCTGGGACGGTGTGGCTGTCGGCGCAGACGCTTCTCGCGGTGCTCGACGACATCGGTCGCTCCCTGGCAACCCTCCCCGCCCGCAAACTGGTGTTCCTCAATGGTCATGGCGGAAACAGTTCGCTGCTCAACGTCGCCTGTCGGGATCTTCGACTCGCCCACGGGCTCGCCACCTTCCTCATGCACCCGATGCTGCCACCCGATCAGGGCGGAGACTCTGCCGCATCCGAGCTCGGCATGGGCATCCACGGCGGTCACTACGAGACGTCGTTGATGATGTATCTCGAACCGGGCCTTGTGTCCGACGATCTACCCGCCGCGGTCGTCCCGTCGAAGATCGCCGGAAACGAATTCGTTCGATTCGGTGGTCCCGTCAGTTTCGGGTGGCTCTCCGACGACTTCACCACCGAAGGGCACATCGGTGACCCTTCCGAGGCGTCGGCGCAGGCCGGGCGCAAGGCGTTCGAAGCCACCGTCGAGTATCTGGGTAGAGCGTTGGCGGAGGTCGCCGAGTTCTAGCCCAACCTACGCGCCGGAGTTGGCGAGCCTGGTTCGTTCCTCGACGGCGAGCACCAGAGTCGTCAGGTCCCCGTCAGCGTCGATGAGGGCCTCGATCCGGTCGTCGTCGGTGGCACACTCCCGGAGGAGCCACAGTGCGGTCCCCAATTCTGAGGTCGGGAACTCCCGCCTCGTCATCTCGACGACTCGAGCGCCGAGCCTTCCCTCGTCGGCACCGGTCATCATCCGACGTCCAACATCGACGACAGCCGATCGAGCAGTTTCTGTTCTTCCTCCGACACTCGGGGGCCGCTCACCCTCCAGTGATCCCTGGAGGCGTCTGCGGTGTCGACTGCGATCGCGTACAACCATTCGCGGAAGTCGCGGTTGTCGGCCCCCGGGGCCTTGGCGTCGACGATCTCGAGAATCCTCTTCAGCTGTGCATGCCAGTCTTCGAGGCGCTCCGGTTCGACCAGAGGGCCCGAGCCTGGAGCGTCCTTCAGTTCCCGTGCGATCGACTTGACGAGTGTCCGGTGGTCTGGGGTCCGGTAGGCGGTATCGATCTGCTTGTCGATCGCGCCGATTTCCCTGAGCGTTGCGACGGGGCTGCCGTTGTCGGCGTCGATCACGGCATTGCCAACCACCCAGGGAGCGGCGCGTACATATTCCCACTCTTCGCTGGTGAACTCGAAGCCTTCCATGTCTCGCCTCCGTCGGCTCTGTGTGTCGACATCGTCCGACCCCGCCCGTGGCTGCTGCCAGTGCCGATGGTCCCGAGCGCTTTGGCGCTCGATCGCAACCATCGGCAACCGGCCACTGCGATCACCGGCAGTGCTCGGTGCTCATCTCTGCGAGAACACGGCCTGCACCGCGGCGGCGAAGCGCTCTCTGCCGGCAGCGGTCGATCGGTCGAGGTCGTACATCGCCAGCCACCGGGTGCGGCAGCGCAACCCGCACAGCGTTCGCAGCGTGCGGCGGACCATCTTCTTGCCGACGTCGCCTTCCAGCATGTTCACGAACCGGGAAGAGCCGTGGGTCGTGACCACGTACATCCGCCTCACATGGACGAGTGGTCCCGGTACCAGTCCTGCATCGGTGTGGTGGTATGCGATGCCGTTGGTCCACACCCGGTCGACCCAGCCCTTCATGATCGCCGGCGGTCCCGACCACCATGTCGGATAGACCCAGACGATCGTATCCGCCCACGCCAGGAGCCGAGCATGGTCGGTCGTCCACGGCTTGTGATCGGCAGTCGATCGGTGGAGTCGCCACTCGGCCTCCGATAGGGCTGCCTCGAAACCCTCGGCATACAGGTCGATCGTGCGGTGCTCGTGGCCGCCCGCTGTGAGACCGTCGACGACCACAGCGGCGAGATGTGCACTGAACGACGCCGGATCAGGATGTGCGTGGACGATCAGTGCCCTCACAGCGATCTCAGACGTTCGTCCACGCGGCGGACGAACGCTTCGCGTTGCTGCGGACTCGACGTGTCCAGCGAGTGGATGCCGAGCCAGACGCGATCGACACGATGCGGAACGTTCATCCGCAGTGCCCTGAGCAGGGTGCGTCTGCCGCCGTCCCCGACCAGGGTCATCTTCCAACGCGGTGACCCGTAGCTTGTGACACCGATGATCCGCTTCACATCGGTCAGCGCCGGCTTCACCCGGCCTCGGGCGTCGAACTCGAACGCGACACCCGGCACCATCGTCTTCTCGAGCCATCCTTTCAACATGGCGGGCAGCCCCGACCACCAGGTCGGATAGACGAAGGCCAGCGTCTCGGCCCCGAGCAGCATGTCGATGTGGCTTGCCACGATCGGGTCGGTGACCGGGCGCTCACTGTGATAGGCACGGTGCTCGGCAAGGGTCATCTCGGGTCGGAAACCACACCGATAGAGGTCGATCAGTTCGGTGTCATGGCCGACCGACAGCGCCTCCACGGTGGTCGTCGCCAGGTGATGGTTGAACGACTCGGTGCTCGGATGAGCGTGAATCACCAATGCTCGTGGCCGACCCCGGGTCAGATTCTTCATTCGAGCCCACCCATCAGAGGAGTGGGATGACTTCCTCGCGGAATCGGTGGAGTTGGTCTTCGACCAGGCCGTAGGGGTCACCGGCGAACTGAGGGAACAGCGTCACGTAGTCGACTCCGATCCTGTCGCGGTAGAACGCGATTCCCTCGGCGACGTCCTCCGCCGACCCGACCACCCATGTCTTGTTCTCGATCGACTCCTCGAGGGTCGGGATGAGGCCGGCCCCGACCGGCTTGCCGTCCGTTCCGGCATAGCCCCGTGACCAGCCGTACGGGCCGAGGAACTTCCAGAACTCGTCGTGGCCCGGACGGCTCGACTCGATGGCCTCCTCGCGGGTGTCTCCGACTCTCACCGACAGGACCAGCATGCGGTTCTCGGAGGGTTCGAGCTCCTGACCGTGCGACTCCGCCCAGATTTCGCCGTAACGGTCCCAGAACCGCTTGATGAACGAGTGGTGCTGGTTCCAGAAGACGGCGCTGTGTCCCTGACGCGGCACCCATTCGAGTGTGGGTGGGCTCGTGATCGGCTGCCAGATCTGATACGGGTATAGCGGCCGCGGGAGCAGGGTGAGGGTCTTGACGGTTTCGCCCCTGTCGGGGATGCCGGGGGGTGGAAGCTCGAAGTACTTGCCTCGGTGAGAGAACGTCTCGTTGTCGAGCGCCTTCTTCATGATCTCGAGCGACTCGGCGAACACCTCGCGGTTGATGGTGTCGGCGTCCATTTGATCCGGGTTGTCGTGGGACCCGATCGACACGCCGAACGGGCTGAGCGACTGCACTTCGCGTGGCACCGTACCCCTGCCGACGCCCAGGAGTCCACGCCCGCCGGACAGGTTGTGCAGTGTGGCGAAGTCCTCGGCCAGTCGGAGCGGATGCCATTGCGGCACCACGTTGAACATCGTGCCGAGTTTGATCTGCTTCGTCTTCGCCGCCAACCACGTGCACAGCTGGATGCCGTTCGGCGTGACCTCGTAACCCTCGTATTGGAAGTGGTGCTCGGTGAACCAGAAGGACTCGTAGTCCAGCTCGTCGGCGGTGACACCGAGCTGAATCAATTGTTCGGTGGTGTCCCAGACGGTCTTGTTGTCGTAGCGCCGATCGACCGGCGCCGGCAGGCCGGCACCCCGATCGTCCATCTCGACTCCTGCAAATGTGAAGACTCCGAAGCGCATCGCGGGAGCGTACCCGGAGGAGTGTTGCGGGGTGATTTCGGGGTCGGGCCAGTCCGCTTCACGCTTCACGCTCATTGCCTCTTGATCGCCGCTCGGTAGTTGTGGATCTGTCGGCGGAGGTGGTCAACGCGATCGAGTAGGTCTTCTGTGCGTCGCTGGTCGATGAAGCCGAGTCGAGATGCTGTGATGATCTGACTCTCGCACTCGCTGGCCGAACCCCGAGCGATTGTCAGGAAGCGTGCGAGGTCAGCGGAGGAGTCTCTTCCGCAGCCCTCGGCGATATTGGAGGCGACTGAGACTGCTGCCCGCCGCAACTGCCGAGTCAAACCGAAGCGTTCGTCGTAAGGAAATCGAGCCGAAGCCGAATACACCTCGACGATGAAGTCTTGGGCTGCGATCCATACTCGGAGCTTTCGGTGATCACGCATCCTCCGAATGTGCCAGAGCTCGGTCTGCTGCGCCAGACGATCGATGCCCCTTGCGCCCGGTGTTGAGGAAGCGTGCTGCGTGGAGCGTGGCGCGTGTAGCGGAGGTTGCGGCGCCAGAGCGCAAGACCCTCAAGGGACATACCTAGGTACGCCGTCGTTGGCGTCCTTCACGCCGTGCTGGCACTGGGGGACTGCCGTGAAGGCATCGATCAGTTCCTGGTCTCGATACGTGGCCATCTCTGGCTTGGCGACATCGATGACCTTCTCCACGTCCAGGAAGATCGTCGGCACGATCTCGGAGTAACCGGGAGCATCGAGTCGGGAGTACTCCCCGTCGACGTGCGCCGCCGACTCCTCGAGGATCGAGTTCGACACCACGAGACCCGAACGGACATCGGGGATGATCCGGTCGAGCGGAGCGGCGAGTCCCATCGACACGACCGTGGCGTCGAGCTGGGCGTTGAGCTCCCGTATCCGATCGAACGCCCGCAGGTAGAGGTCGCGCCTGGTGAGCGCGTCTTCCTCCTGTCTGGCCTCGGCGGACATGTCGTTCATCGCGGCGCCCACGCTCTTCTGCCAATCCCAGAGGAGCGGACAGAGCTCCTCGGCAGCGGCGAAGTAGACCGGGTCGACCGGATCGGCCACATCCTCCCCGGCCGGAATGCAGGCTGAAGATGCGAGGGCGAGCACGACGAGCACTGCGGCAATCTTCATGGGCGAGATGGTATGCACCTGTGCGGGTTACCGTCATGGTGGGGTTGGGGTCGCGTTGGTGTAGGGGACGGGGCTCCGCCTGCCTGCGACGTATCCCCGTGCGCCTGTCGATCTCCCACAGGCGCGGGTATCGACCTCGCTGGGGGTGAGTGTGTTCTTGGGTCGGCGCGGGGTTGGTGAGCTGCGCGGAGCGATGGCGTCGGGTCGGGCTCCGACCCAAGAACGGTCCTCCACTTGCGCCTGGTTGGAGTCGCTGCCGCCTCGTCGCACCCGGGGTGCCTTCTGTTCTTGTGTCGTCACCTTGTGGACTGTTCTCGTGGGGAGCGATGAGCTCGCCGGCTCTGCCGACACAAGAACATCGGTAGGAGCGGCGGCCCGACCACAACAACCGCGCTGGATGTGAAACGTGAAGCGTGTGGCGTGCGGCGTGTGGCGTGTGGCGTGTGGCGCACAAAGAGAGGGCCGGCCCGAAGGCCGGCCCTCTCGATGACTCGTCGAGTCGGGTTCGCTCAGGAAGCGAACACGTACACGTCGAGGTCGGTGTTCGGGGTTGCGCCACCGTCGTAGGTCGCGACACGGAAGCTGGCGGCTGCCGGCTCACCTGCATCGACGAACTCGTAGGGGCCACCCTGGCCGTCATAGTCGGGGTCGCCGCCGTTGGCGATGACCTCGGCACACGCGGCGAAGCTGGTGCACTTCTCACCGTCCTTGGTGACACCGTTGATCTCGGCTGCGATCGCGATCGAATCGTCGACACCGGCCACGAGGGCGGCGAGTGCCACGATGATGATCGAGTCGTAGGTCTCAGCGCCGTAGGCGAACACGCCACCGACTCCGCCTTCGTAGGCACCGTCGAGACGGTCCGTGAAGTCGGAGATCGACGAGAGGTCGACCGAAGGCTCGGTGCCCTTCATCCCGGAGATGATCGAGGGATCTGCCAGCTCGGCGCCGATGCCACCGATGTTGCCGTCAACGCCCCAGACGTTCTTGTTGTCCGGGCCGATACCGCGCTCGAACATGGTCGTCAGGATGTTGGCCGACTCGGCGAAACCGATGACCACGATCGCGTCGGGATCGGCGGCCACGATGGCCTCGACCTCAGCGTCGAAGTTCTCTGTGTCGACTGCATATGCGGTGAACGGATCAACCACACCACCGGCTGCCTCGAAGTTCTCCTTGAAGGCGTCTGCGAGACCCTGTCCGTAAGACTCCTGGCGGTACAGGACCGCAACGGTCTCGTTTCCTTCTGCCAGCACCTGATCGGCGAGAACCTTGCCCTGGA
Source organism: bacterium (assembly GCA_024641285.1). Taxonomy (GTDB): domain Bacteria; phylum Actinomycetota; class Acidimicrobiia; order Spongiisociales; family ZC4RG35; genus JAHEDH01. Next base: position 14,588 of record JAHEDH010000029.1, read on the forward strand.
GCAGGTCGGACGGGGCCGTACGGAAGTACAGGCCGCCATCGTCGTAGGTGGTGAAGTCGGGCGAGGTGTTCGCCGGGCTGAAGTGGATCACGCCTGCGCCGGTGATCTTGTCGATCACGAGCTTGGACACAGCCGAGCTGGCCGCACCGTGGATCGAATCGACGTTCTCAGCGAGCAGACGATCGACCTCGGGGTTGGCGATGTCCTGGTTGGTGTCGCCGGAGTCACCCTCGACGAGACGGACGTCGGCACCGAAGACCCCGCCTGCGGCGTTGATGTCTTCGACTGCGAGACGTGCGCCTGCGACCTCGGGTGGGCCGAGGAACGCCAGGTCGCCCGTGACGGGCAGCAGGGTTCCGATGGTCAGAACGCCGTCGCCCCCGACCTCGCCCATGGCCTCGGTGGTCTCGGTCATGGCTTCGGTGGTGGTGGCGGCATCATCTGGTGCTGCGGTGGTAGCCGTGGCACCCGCTGTGGTCTCGGTGGTCGCGTCGTCCCCGCCGCAAGCGGCGAGTACGAGAGCGAGAACCGAGAGCAGGGCCACAAACCGCAACCAAGTGTTGTTGCGCATGTAGTTACCTTTCCTCCTAAGGGAAACCTGGATGGATCGCTCCTCCCAGGCGTGATGAGACGATAGACACCTATCGGGGATAGAAACAAGCCTTGGGCTGCCTCAGGCCCTCGATCGGATCCACAGCAACTGCAGAGCGCGGACCGAAATGTCGGTCTTCTCGAGGCCGATCTCGACCGTTTCGATGTTCGCAGCCTTGTCGTCCCACTCCTCGGTGATCTCGAGGATGTCATCGGCCAGATCGGCTTCGAGCTCTTCGATGTCCTCTTCTCTGTCCGTCGCCTTCGCCTCGGCCGTCTCGAGACGCTCCTGGATGCGTCTCACCTGCGACCTCCGGGACGCCGCTCCCTTGAGTGCGGTGGTGGTTCGCTTGCCACCGAACAGCGAGCCGAGCAGGTCTCCGACCCCGCCCATGACCTCCTGCTGTTTGCGCGATGAGACGTCGACCTCGAGCTCGTTGACTCGGCGTTCGGCGGCCTTCAGCTGGTCCTTCACGGCATCGAGCCGGCTCTCGTACTTGTCACGAAGCGCGGCGGCTGCCGCGTCGGCTGCGTCCTCGGCCGCCCTCCGGCAACGCTCGGCGAACTCGTCTTCGGTCTCACCGACACGTGAGTACAGCTTGAGGTCGGCGTTCTTGAAGACCGTCACCGACCTGCTGCGGAAGAGGTGCTCCTTGAGCGACGATTCGAGGTCGCGCCACCACGTCTTGTTCTGGATCTTCTCGTCCACCAGCGCGAAACCGGCCCCGTTGGGCTGACGGTCGCTGAAGTCTCGCGGGTCGTGATCGACGACGTGGAGGTTCTCGGCAGTCACCACATCGTCCAGCGGCGAGATGACCGCTTCGAACACCTCCGTGTGCGAGACGTCGGCGTACTGGTCGTCGTAGAGCAGGTCGACCGTGGCAGCGACGACGGGGCGAAGCGTCTGGCCGCCGGCGACGCCACCGGCCTGGCCGATCCATGGCGCGCTGTCTGTGACGAAGTGCGAATCGACTCCCTCCGCCACCTCGGGCATCACCGAGACGGTGTCGTCGGGGATCATCGCTGCGGCCGGTGCGCGATCCGCCTCGGTCGGTGACGGGGCCGGGATCTCCACGTGTTGGGTGAGACGGCCGATCTGGTCCCGGGTGAGTGGGCCTGCCAGATACGACTGCGCCCATCGGGTCCCGAAGACGGTGGGAGTCTTGCGCTGGGTGCTCTGGAGAACGAACTGCCGCTTGCCGAGCCCGGAGATCATCCCATCGAAGGTGGCGACGTCGGTGTCTCCGGCCGCCGATGCGAGGCCTTCGAGGATCCTGGCCTTGTCGCGTTCTGTCTGGAGCCGACCGACCATCCACGTTCCGGCGTTCGACATCGCCTTGTAGTCGAGATCGACGGGGTTCTGCGTCGACAGGACCATCCCGACGCCGAACGCTCTGGCCTGCTTGAGAATGGTGAGGATCGGCTTCTTCGATGGCGGTTCCGCGCTCGGTGGAGCGAACCCGAAGACCTCGTCCATGTACACCAGCGCTCGCAGGCTCGAAGTTCCCTGCTGGGTCCGCATCCACGTGACCAGCTTCGACAACAGCAATGTCACGACGAACTGCCGCTCGCTGTCGCTGAGGTGCGCCAGATACATCACGGCGGCCCGCGGCTTCGAGCCTTCGTAGAGGAGCGTCTCGATGTCGAGGGGCACCCCGGTGCTCCAGGACTGGAACGAGGGCGACGCCACCAGCGCGTTGAGTTGCATGGCGAGCGTCATGCGGTCCTTCTCGGGGAAGAACGTGTCGATGTCGAAGACGCCCAGTTTGCGGATCTTCGACGGCTTGGGGATCTCCCCGATGAGTTGTTCGATCGAGAGGCTCTCACCCGCCGCCCAGGCCTGTTCGATGATGTTGGACAACAGGATGTGCTCTCGGCCTGAGACAGGGTCGGCATCGACGTCCGCGAGCGTGAGGATCGATGACACGTAGCCCTCGATCTCGTCTCGGAGCAACTCGGCGTTCGCGGTGAAGTCGACCTCGGGATTCTGGAGGGAGCCGATGATGTTCAGCGGTACCCCGGCTGAGCTACCGGGCGTGTAGATCGTGATGGCGGCACTGTCATTGAGTCGCCGGAGTCGTTCAGGTTCGATGTGCCAGGACTTGAGTCCGGACTGCCAGGTCGAGGCGGTCGTCGCGGCGACGGTGTCGGGGTCTTCTCCGTTCCTGACGGCCTCGGCCTCGTCGATCCACGGTCTGAAGTCCGACGGCGCGAAGTCGGGGAAGCTGAGCGCGAGGTTTCCCATGTCGCCCTTGGGGTCGATCACGAGACACGGCACCCCGTCGAGGAGTGCCTCTTCCAGGAGGCCGATCCCCAGACCGGTCTTGCCCGATCCGGTCATTCCGACGATGACGCCGTGGGTGGTGAGCTGGTGTGATTCGAGGTTGACGATCTCGCCGGTCCGCTCCCCGTGGATCGGGTCGATCACCCCACCGAGAAAGAAGCTGTCTGGACTGTCGATCGAAAGGTCGTCACTCATGCCGTCGGATGGTATCGGAGGTTCCGCCTGGCGGCCGCACGCGCTGGGTTCGGCCTGGTGGCCTGACGCTTGGGTTCTTCGCACGCCCGATTCGAGTCTCGCTGCGCGCGACGCCGGGCCCCCTCGTGAGCGGCCGGAGGCCCCTTGGCGCCGAAGGCCCTCAGCGCCGATGCGAAGCGAGGCCCACAGCCCAGGCCGCGCTGGGTGCACGAGCGGAGCGAGGCCCTGGCACGCCGACCGAAGGTCGGGCCCTCGGCGTAGCATGGGGCGGGATGACGTCATCCCGTGAAGCCGCCGCACCCGAGGACTTCGGGCCGAACGTCTGGATCGTCGACCAGATGTATCGCAAGTACCTGGAGGCGCCCGATTCCGTGAGTGAGTCTTGGCGCGAGTTCTTCGAGGACTATCAGCCGCAGTCCGGGCCGGTACCGTCGCCTTCGGCGCCTTCTGCTGTCACGCCCAACGGGCCATCTCCTGTGCTGACGAGCCAAGAGCCTGCTCCGGCTCCGGCCGCCCCTCCCACATCCGCCGAGCCCGAGCCTCCGAAACCGGAACCGGAGAGGGCGACCGTCGTGCCCGAGAACGCCACTCAATTGAAGGGAATCACCGCCACCATCGCACGGCGGATGGACGAGAGCCTGACGGTTCCGACCGCCACCTCGGTCCGGGCGGTTCCCTCCAAGCTCCTCGAAGTGAACCGGCTCATCATCAACAACCAACTCAAGCGTCTCAACGGCGGGAAGGTCAGCTTCACCCACCTCATCGGCTGGGCGGTGGTGCGGGCACTGGCGGAGATGCCTTCGATGCGGGTCTCGTACGCCGAGATCGACGGCAAGCCCTACATCGTCGATCACGAGCAGGTGAACCTCGGTCTGGCCGTCGACCTGCCGAGACCCGATGGCACCCGAGTCCTCGTCGTGCCGAACATCAAGGCAACCGACACGATGGACTTCAAGTCCTTCTGGATGGCGTACGAGAACCTGATCCTGCGCACCCGCAACAACAAGCTCACGCCCGATGACTACGCGGAGACGACCGTCAGCCTGACCAACCCCGGGACGATCGGCACGGTGCAGTCGGTGCCGAGGCTGATGGAGGGTCAGGGGCTCATCGTGGGGGTCGGGGCCATCACCTTCCCGCCCGAGTACCAGGCTGCCGATCCCGAGTATCTGGCGCGTCAGGGGATCGGCAGGGTCATCACCCTCACGTCCACCTATGACCATCGGGTCATCCAGGGGGCGGCGTCGGGTGAGATGCTGCAGCGGATCCATCGATATCTCCTGGGTGAGGAGGGCTTCTACGACGAGATCTTCGGTTCCCTCGGAGTCCCGTACACGCCGGCCCGCTGGGCGGTGGACGACAATCCTCCCATCGGCTCGCCAGACTGGTCGGAGAAGCAGGCGAACGTGTTCCGGCTGGTCAATGCCTACCGGGTGCGGGGCCATTTGATCGCGGACCTGGATCCGTTGCGTCAGAAGCCACCCCAGATGTACCCCGAGCTGGATCCGCTGTTCTACGGGCTCACGATCTGGGATCTCGAGCGCGAGTTCGCCACTGGTGGCGTCCGTGGCCAGAAGATGATGAAGCTCGGGCAGATCCTGTCGGTCCTGCGAGATGCGTATTGCCGGAGTACCGGCATCGAATTCATGCACATCCAGGAGACCGAGCAGAAGAAGTGGCTGCAGCAGCAGTTGGAGAACCCGACTCCGGTGCTCGAGCAGGCCGAGCGGGTCCGAATTCTCAGAAAGCTCAACCAGGCAGAGGCCTTCGAAAGATTCCTGCACACCAAGTACACGGGACACAAGCGCTTCGGGCTCGAAGGAGCCGAGAGTCTCATCCCGCTGCTGGACGCGGTCCTGGGCTCGGCGGCTGCGGCCGGCATGGAAGAGGCCATCATCGGCATGGCGCACCGTGGGCGGCTCAACGTGCTCGCCAATGTGATCGGCAAGGGCTTCGACAGGATCTTCCGCGAGTTCGAAGGCGATCTCGATCCTGTCCTCGCAGGCGGATCGGGTGACGTGAAGTACCACCTCGGGGCACACGGAACGTATGAAACCGATAACGGTGACGTCTCGGTCGAGGTCGTGGCGAATCCGTCGCATCTCGAGGCGGTCGATCCGGTGCTGGCCGGTGTGGTACGAGCCAAGCAAGAGCTGCGAGGCTCCACAGGGCACCACAAGGTGCTCCCCGTCACGATCCACGGCGACGCGGCGTTTGCCGGCCAAGGCGTCGTCGTCGAGACGTTCAACCTCAGTCAGCTGCGCGGCTATCGGATCGGCGGCACCGTCCACATCGTCGTGAACAACCAGGTCGGATTCACTACTTCGACCATGGACGCCCGGTCCAGCTTCTATGCCACCGATGTCGCCAAGACGGTCCAGGCTCCGATCATCCACGTGAACGGTGACGATCCCGAAGCAGTCGTCCGCGCCGCGGAGATCGCATTCGCGTTCCGCCAGGAGTTCTCCAAGGACGTCGTCATCGACATGGTCTGCTATCGGCGGAGAGGTCACAACGAGGGCGACGAGCCGTCGTACACCCAACCGGTGATGTATCGGTTGATCGACGAGCACCGATCCGTTCGGAAGCTCTACCTCGAGCGCCTCGTCAACACCGGCGAGCTCTCGATGGACGAGGGTGAGCAGCTGCTGAGCGAGTTCCGCCAGTTGATGGAAGACGCATTCCAGGGCAGGGAGAGCTCGAAGGGCGGGTCATCGGACGCGGGTGGGCCGGAGGAGCGGACGCCCGAGACCAGGGTGGACCGGCCAACGCTCGAGCAGGTCATGCGGTTCCTCACCGAGCTGCCGGATGGCTTCACCGTCCATCCCAAACTGGAGCGTCTCGTGAAGGATCGAGAGCGCGCTCTCGAGTCCGGCTCCATCGACTGGGGCGCCGCCGAAGCGCTGGCGTTCGGGTCGTTGGCCGTCCAGGGTGTCCCGATCCGGCTCGCCGGTGAAGACTCGCGTCGGGGCACGTTCAGCCACCGGCACGCCGAGCTGACCGACTACCGGACGGGCGAGCCGTGGGTGCCCCTCCAGGACATCACCGCAGGCAAGACCAGGGTCCGCATCGTCGATTCGCTGCTCTCGGAGTTCGCTGCGGTCGGTTTCGAATATGGCTACTCGACCGAGTGGGAGGAAGCATTCGTCCTGTGGGAGGCGCAGTTCGGGGACTTCGCCAACGGTGCCCAAGTGATCGTCGACCAGTTCATCGCAGCTGGGGAGACGAAGTGGAGCCAGCAGTCAGGCCTCACGCTGCTGCTGCCCCACGGCTACGAGGGTCAGGGGCCGGAGCACTCGAGTGCCCGGATCGAGCGATTCCTGGAGATCTGCGCAGAGGACAACCTGCGCGTGGCCGTGCCGGCGACGTCTTCGCAGTACTTCCATCTGCTGAGGCGCCAGGCGTTGACCAGGCCGCGCAAGCCGTTGATCGTGTTCACGCCCAAATCCCTCTTGAGGACGAAGGCGACATTCGGCACGACCGAGGATCTCACCAGAGGCGCCTATTCGGAGCTCATCTCCGATCCCGAGGTCCGGGGTGCGCGGCGGGTCGTCCTCTGCGCCGGCAAGGTCTATCACGATCTGGTCAAGCGTCGCGAGGAGCTCGAGCTCACAGATGTCGCGCTCGTCCGGCTCGGTCAGCTCTACCCGATCCCGGAGTCGGGACTCGCCGACGTGGCGCAGGCGCATCCAGATGCCGACCTGGTCTGGTGTCAGGAGGAGCCCGAGAACATGGGGGCGTACCGCTTCCTGTGGCATCCCCTGAGGCGGATCTTCGGACGTGAACCGGCGTATGCCGGGCGCGGGGCTGCGGCCAGCCCGGCGACAGGGTCTTCGAAGCGCCACGCCGAGCAGCAGCAGCGTCTGGTGGACGAAGCGCTCGGCTGACCCGTCAGTCCGGCGGGGGCACGTACTCGGCCGACACCGCTCGGCCGTGCTCGGTGGTGAGGATCCAGTTCGACGCCTTCTTGCAGTCGAGTCGTCCGTCCGGGGCGCGGGTGAACAGCCTCACGCCTTTGCGTCCCAGGTGATCGATGATCGCCGGGATGACGTCGCCGTGGCTCACCATCACGAGTTCGTCGCCCGGCCGGTCCTCCACGTAGTCGAAGAACCCGCTTCCACCCGATCCTTCCTCGAGGAACACGGCCTCTTCGACCGAGAGGCCCAGTCGCTCGGCCAGCGGCTCACCGGTTTGGATGCACCGGACGTAGGGACTGGAGAGGACCCGGGTGGCCATGCGACGTTCGAGCCGATCTGCGATGGCGACCGCCTGTTGTCGACCCTTGTCGGTGAGTGGTCGCTTGCGGTCGTCGCCCTTCCAGTCCGCCCGATCGCCGGCGGCCGCGTGTCGAACCAGGTTGACCTGGCCCGTCGTTTCCAGCCGCCGGAGCGAGACCGACTCCAGGAGCTTGCGGTCATGGTCGTACGTGAGGCGCTTGCGGGCTTGCTTCTTGGTCAGCCACTCGAGCCTATCGACCTCGGAATTCGGTTTGAACTTGGGGGTCTCGACTGCGCGGACCGCAAAATAGGACACCCGCTTGGGATTGTCGTTCGGCGTCGTATAGACCACGTCGGAGAGGCGCGCGACGATCCTTCCCAGGACGTTGGTCTCCTCTTCGATCTCTCGGAGTGCCGCGTCGCGATCCGACTCGCCGTCGTCGTGCTTGCCCTTCGGGAACGACCAGTCGTCGTAGCGGGGCCGATGAATGACGAGTACGCGTCGCTTCCCGTCGATCGTGGCGAACACGAGCCCGCCGGCCGCGGTGATGATCTCTCTCACCGGCGGTCGGGTGTCGTTCCGGCGCGGTCGGTGAAGAGGCTGGGATCGGGAGCGGTGTCCTGAGCCGTCAGGTCGATCGACACGTGGGAACAGTGAACACAGATCCGCCGGTTGATCCCGGGACTGACTTGTTGAGCCGGTCCCAGGCGGTGGGCCCCGGCTCTGCATTCGGCCGGCACTCGACGTGGCAGGAGGTTCACGCTGGGCAGCATAGGAATCGACTCACTGACTCTCCGGTAAATCGAAATGGTCGATGGCGATCTCGGCAGCCTCAGACATCGAGTCGACGCACGTGACGAGACTCGAGTCCGCCCCCAACTCTTCGGAGAGGTGGTCGACCAGGCGGTGCCACCGCGGGCCGACTGCGATGTTGAGTTTCGGCCGATTGCCGCTCAGCGGCGCAACGAAGCAGGTGTTCCAGGCGACGATGAACTCGGCTGTCGTGCCGAGCGAGCCCGGCAGGGCGATCGTTGCGTCTGCAGAGTCCACCAGGTGGGCGATCCGTTGGCCGACGGTCTCGGTGGGCACCTCGCTCGTGATGGCCGCATTCGGGCCATTCCGGTTCGGGAAGACCGTTGGGGCGGTCACGCCGATCACGACTCCACCGACCTCCGCCGCTCCTTCGCCGGTCGCCTCCATCAGCCCACCGTATCCCCCGTTGGCGATCACGAACCCCGCTTCGGCGAGCGTCTTGCCCAGTTTGAACGCATCCCGGTACAGCGGCTGATCGCTGGTCGCACGCGAGGATCCGAAGATGGCGATGGTCGGGTTCATGGCAGCGGAACGATATCGGGCCGAGCTCCGGAATCGGAAGCGAACCGGTCGAGCACCGCACGATGGATGACGTCTCGTTCCCGGTCGAGGAGCGCATTGTGTCTCGATGTCTTCAGCCAGACGAGACGCGTACCCGGCCCGAACGCCTTGACGAGCCTGGTGCCGCTCATCGGATCGACGGTCTCGTCGACGAGCGACTGCACGACGAGCGCCGGGCATCCGACCGCAGGAGCCGTTCGCAGAGCCTGGCGCGATATCGACAGCAGGTCGACCGACGCCTTGGTCGGAAACCCCGGATAGGTCAGGTAGAACGGCCTCACCTCCTCGTCGAGGTCGGGAGGCTCCTCCTCGGGCCATCGGACCTCAGGTTGGAACGGATGCACCAGTCCGGCGAGATAGATCTTCTTGTCGCGGAACGAGATCGGGCTGTTGATCGTAGACACGGTGGCCGCCCCCACTTCGGCACCGACGACGATCGAGATGAGCCCGCCCATCGAGAGCCCGACGAAGTGGATCCGATCGTGGTCGTCCACCACCGACTCGAAGGCCGTGCGCGCCGAATCGATCCAGTCGTCGCGACCCGTCTCCGCCATCTCGTCGATCGTCGTCCCATGGCCGGCCAGGAGAGGGGCGACGACCGTGTAGCCGGCCTTCGAAAGGGCATCTCCCATCGGTCGGAAGTGGGCAGGCACTCCGGTGAATCCGTGGACGAGGATCACCGCCTCGCCGTTGGTACCTCGGTGCCGGAATGGGCCGGCTATCGGGTCGAGCAGCGCGCTCATCCGATCGTCGCCCTTTCGTCATATCTGGAGAACACCACTGAGGCGATCAGACACAGCACGAACCCGATGACACCCGACAGCCTGATGCCGAGGTCGTCGCCGACGTCGCGTCCGAGCGTCGTCGCCATTGCGAACACCACGACTCCGCTCGTCTGACCGACCTTCTGCATCAACGTCCGCGAAGCGAAGAACATGCCTTCGCGGGCCTCGCCGGTCTTGCGGGCATCTGCGTCTGCGATGTCGGCCAGGACGGCGTTGGGGAGCACGCCGAGGACGGCGAGCGGCACCGACAGCAGGAGGACGAGTGCGTATCCCTGAGCGGTTGCGTCGAGGGGCAGGTTGCCGAGCGTCGGAACGGCTGCGAACACAAGCGACATCCAGGCGAACGAGGCCACCATCAGCCCCTTCTTGCCGGTGCGCTTGGCGATCAGGTTGACGAGGGGGTAGAACAGGAACGAACCCAGCACCAGCACGGTCAGAAGCAGCGAGGCGAGTGTCTCCTCCTGTTCGAGCAATACCGTCACGTAGAACAGGATGCCGGTCTGCACGATCGTGAGGCCGGTGAAATACACGAAGTCGGCCGTGACGAACTTGCGGAACTCCACGTTGGCGAACGTGGCCTTCACTGCATCGAGCAGTGGAACGTTCGACGGGACCCCCCGGCTGTAGCGCTTCTCGTCGATGGTCGACACCGGCACCAGCATGAGCGCTGCAGCCAGTGCGGCGAGCCCCCCGATCGTCGCCTGGAAGGCGCGCAGCGGGCTCAGGCCCATGGCGGACTCGACGGCCGACGCGATCCCGGGCACGAGCCCGGCCAGGATGAGGCCGAGGGCGAAGGTGATCGAGATCCACGTCGACAGGTTGAGCCGCTCGCGCGGGGTGTGGCCCAGCTCGGGGAGGAGAGCGAAGAACGGCGTCAGATAGAAGGTGAGTGTCACATAGAACAGTGCCTGGAACACGGCCAGCCAGACGATGTTGACCGTCGACTGCTCTGACACCGGCGGCACGAACATGAGGAAGAGGAACACAGCCGCCGGGAATGCGCCTTTCGCCATGAAGGGGATCCGGCGCCCGCGGGGATTCAGTGAGCGATCGCTGAGTCCGGCGATCCACGGATCGGTGAAGGCGTCCAGCAGTCGGCCGGAGGCGAGGATCAACGTGATCGCATTCAGCACCACCAGGAAGGTCGCGGTGGTGATGAGTGTCGGCAGGCCGGACGTGTCCGGGGGGAGATAGAAATAGACGAGGTTGATCCCGACGATGTTGACCAGGATCGACCAACCCAGTTGACCGGTGGCGTACGCCATTTGCTTGCTGAAGGGAAGCGACTCGACCGGGGCGTTAGTGGGCATCGAGCGCCATGGTATGGGCGTTCCACGTCTCATGTTTCACGTCCCACGTCAGACGTCGAACGCGGTCGCCTGAATCGGCCGCCGCTCCTGGCGATGTTCTTGTGTCGGCACAGTTGACGCGGGCACAGGTGCAGTCGACAGACTGCTGATGGTGACGACGCAAGAACACAGGGCAACTCGGGCGACTTGCGGCGGTAGCGACTCCAACCCCCTCGGGTGAAGGACCGTTCTTGGGTCAGGCCTCGACTCGCGGCCACTGAACCCTCCAAGGCTCCGCCTGCAAGCGCTGACCCAAGAACGCATTCACCTCCAGCGAGGCCGCAACGGCGACCCGAGACCCCCGCCACCAGCGAGCGTGCAAACCGAGTCCTTAGCTCGTCTCCACCCCTGCCGACGTGGAGGCCATGGAGAACATCTCGCGTGTGCTCGGACGGGTCCAGGAGATCCAGGAGCGTCTCAATGTCGCTTCTCCAGGCGGCAGTGCTTTCGCAGACATGCTCGATGCCGCCCAGCCGGAAGCCTCCAGTTCCATGAGCCGCGAGCGACAGGCCTCGTGGGGGGCGATGCCGCTCGGCACCATGTTCGGGCCGAACGGCCTGATCCCCATTGCCGCACCGACGAGTCAGTCGATCGATTCCTACCTGGAAGCCAATGGCCTCGCCGCCCGCAACGGCCATCTCGAGGCCCACGAACTGGTCGAGGTCAGCGGCGGTTGGTACGGGAGCGCCAGACTGTTGCCGCCGGCGGCCCAGGCGTGGGAGTCGATGCGGGCTGCTGCCGCCGCCGACGGTATCGATCTCTTCGCCGTGGACACCTACCGCAGCTACGAGACGCAGGCCCACGCCCACGGTGAGTACCTCGCCGGGCGCAAGGACGCATATGTCGCTCCGCCGGGCGAGAGCGAGCACGGGTTCGGGCTCGCGGTCGATGTCACCAACGGATCCCCGGTCGGGCCGGGCGACCGCGAATGGGAATGGCTGAGCGCCAACGCAGGCCGGTTCGGTTGGCACCCGATTTCGAACGAGTCGTGGCATTGGGAGTTCCGCGGCTGAGCGCGCTCAATCCGTTGCGAACTCGAGCCTCATTCGGTGGTCGTAGAGCTGGGACGGGCGCAAGACGGTCGTCGGGAAGTGGGCATGGTTGGGGGCGTCCGGAAAGCGCTGGGTCTCGAGGGTGAGCCCTTGGAACGGCCCATACCTCGCTCCGTCCTTTCCTTCGATGCCGTCGAGGTAGCCGCCCGTGTAGATCTGGACACCGGCCTCGTTCGTGCTGAGACTCAGCAGCCTCCCGGTGGTGGGCTCGTACACCGTGGCGCAGGGGCGCATCGTTCCGGCCTGTCCGCGGATCACCCAGTTGTGGTCGTAGCCGGCGAATCCCGCAGGAGTGTCACGTCCGGCTCCGCCATGTTCGATCTCCCGGATCCGCCCGCCGATCTCCCGTGGCTGCCGGAAATCGAACGGGGTGCCGACCACCGTCAGGATCTCGCCCGTCGGGATGAGCTCTTCATCGACAGGCGTGAAGAAGTCGCTCGAAATCCCCAGGTGGTGGCCGAGCACATCGCCTGCGTCGTGACCACGCAGATTCCAGTAGGTGTGATGAACCATGTTCACGATCGTCGGACTCGACGTGACTGCGGTCATCCGGATGTCCAGCGTCGAATCGCCGAGGACGTATTCGGCGGTGGCGTCGAGTTGCCCGGGATAGCCCTGATCGCCGTCGGGTGATGTCAGCGAGAAGCTGATGGCATCCCGGTTCTCGTCGAGCTCCCACGACCAGCGGTGCCGATCGAAACCGACGCTGCCGCCGTGGAGATGGTTCGGTCCCTCGTTTGCGACCAATGACACGGCTGAACCGTCGAGCGGGAAGGTACCTCGATGGACCCGATTGGCGCACCTGCCACAGGTCGCCCCGAAGTATCCCGTACCGAGAGCGTGAGCTGCCACGTCGGGATATCCCAGCACCACGTCGGCATGCTGGCCCCTGCGATCGGGCGCGTGCAGCTCCAGTAGACGCGCTCCTTCGTCGATGACCACCGCCCTGAGTCGAGCCGACTCGAGCGTGATCGCATTGATCGTCTCGCCGCTGTGGTTCCTCCCGTATTCCTCTACGCGTATCGACACTTCGCACTCCGATCTCGACCTGGACGAGCCTATTCGGTGCCACAGTCGTGAGAACCTGCGCACGTCCTGCGTCGGTCGGAGGCCCGGTAGCCTCACTCCATGATCCGAATCCGGAAAGACGTCCGATCGATTACGCCGTATCGGCCCGGAAGGCCCATTGCCGAGGTGGCCCGCGAATACGGCTTCGACATGTCCGCGATCGTCAAGCTCGCCTCGAACGAGTCACCGCTCCCGCCGGTTCGTCAGGCCATGGCGGCGATGGCCGAGGAGTTGGGTGCCATCAATCGATATCCCGACAACGACTGCCACGACCTGCGGCTCGCGCTGGCGTCCCATCTCGGCATCGAACCTGACCAGACTTGGGTTGGGGGCGGCTCTTCGGAGCTGTTGCGCGTGATTGCCTCCGCACTCGGAGGGGAGGGAACGACCGCGGTGTATGCCTGGCCCTCGTTCGTCGTGTACCGACTCGCCACCGTTGTCGCCGGAGCCACTCCCAGAGAGGTCCCGCTGACCACCGATCACGTCCACGATCTCGACGCGATGCGAGCAGCCATCGACGACACCACCACGGTGGTGTACGTATGCAATCCCAACAACCCGACCGGATCTCACGTGTCTTCCGAGGAGATCGCTCGATTCGTCGACGGCGTCCCCGAAGACGTACTGGTCGTCGTCGACGAGGCGTACGGCGAGTACGTGACTGCCGAGGATTACCACACGGCTGTCTCCCTTGCGCTGAGCAGGTCGAACGTGATCGTCACCCGGACCTTCTCCAAGGTCTATGGGCTGGCGGCTCTGCGCGTCGGCTACGCGATCGCGCAGCCCGAGACGATCACCGAGCTCCGCAAGGCGCAGGCGCCGTTCTCGGTCACCTCTGTCGGTCAGGTCGGCGCCCTCGCCTCGCTCTCCGCCGTCGATGAGATCGGTCGGCGCGTCGGCGAGAACGCCGATGAGCGGTCACGGATGGAAGCGGCGTTCGCCGATCGGGGACTCGAATACGTGCCGTCGCAGGCCAACTTCGTCTATCTCCGGCTCGGAGCGAGCACCGCGGCCACGACCGAGGCCTTCATCCGACATGGAGTCATCCTCCGCCCCTTCGGAGAAGGCTGGGTGCGGGTCAGCATCGGAACGCATCAGGAGAACGATCGATTCCTCGCCGCGCTCGATGCCGAGCGTCATCGATTGGCGTCGAACTGACCGTCAGGCGCGCAACCCATCCAGCAGCATCGTCGCGACCCGCTCGGTCGTCTGATCGGGGTCGGCGCCGTGGGCGATGAAGGGAGCTAGGCCGCCGACCATGTGGAACAAGGTCTCTGCGACTGCCTCGCTCGGCATGTGAGTCAGGAAGTCGCCGACCTCGACGCCCTCGTCGATGATGCGGCCGAGCACGCGCTGGGCATGTGAGAGGTGAGCCCGGACGACGGCTTCCGTCTCGGGGGACATGG
>JAHEDH010000146.1 GCA_024641285.1 bacterium
GGGTCGACCCCTTGGTCGTGTTGGAACGCAAACCGACGGCCGGTCCGATGAAAGCCGCTCATCACCTCGTCGACGACCAGCAGAACGTCATGGCGTCGGCACACTTCGCGCAGCCCGGTCAGGAAGCCTGCCGGCGCTGCAGTCATCCCTCCGTTTCCCTGCACCGGTTCGATCACGACCGCACCGATCCCATCCCAGCCGCCGGCCGGATCTCCCAGCTGGATGTCGATCAGATCGAGCGTCGCCTCCGCCACGGCCTTCGGATCCGATCCGAATGGAGACCGGAGGGCGTGGGGATAGGGAAGGAATGTGACGGGGCCGAGCGCACCGAGCCCGGAACGCTGGCCGCCGCGCCCCATGAGTGCCAGGGCTCCCATCGTGCGCCCGTGGAACGCCCCGGAAAAGGCCAGCACCCCTGTCTTGCCCGTTGCCCGACGGACCAGCTTGAGAGCGGTCTCGGTCGCTTCCGATCCGGAGGCTCCCAGCATGACCCGGGACAGCCCCGGCACCATCGCGGCCATCGCCTCGATCAGTTCGGTGCGGACCGGCGACGCCATCGACATCGCCTGCTGTCCCAGAGACAGCTGGCGAGCGGCGGCCTGCACCACCGCCGGATGGCTGTGGCCCAGGTTGAGCGAACCGAACCCGGCGACCATGTCGAGGAACCGATTACCGTCCGGGTCCTCGATCACCGCCCCCTCCGCCCTGGCCAGCACCGGTGGATCTGTCGCCAGCCCGAAGGTCAACCCTGGAGCTCCCTCTGTCCGGCGCAGCCGGTCAGTGACCGCCCGCGACTTCGGGCCTGGGTGTGAGGTGGTGATCGACGGGGCGTCTCCGAGCACCTGGACAGACTAGGTCCGACGCTGCCCGACTGAGCCGGCAAACGGAGCGTCCTTCGGCGGGCCGACTCGGATCTGCTGCCTGGCGCGCTCCACGCCGACTACGGCCGGGTAAGCCGTACTCGCAGACGATGACAGCGCCATGGGTCATCATGCCGCCGACCGCGGTTACGAGGCGTGCGACCTCCGTCGTGGTGGAGTGTCCGTCTCCAGACGATATGCACGCAGCACGAACAATCGACGCCGCTCTCGCGACGCGTACAGGAGCGGCGGCCCGATAAGAGCGCGGAACCCCTGGTTGTCATCTGGTCACAGCCGTGGCCGCGGGCGAACCCTCGACAACGAGAACTCGAGCCGTTCCGTTCGGCGGCTTGGCGGACCCCGAACGATGCAGTTGAGGCGACGTTGATGGCTCTGCCGTCGGTCCGGTTCAGGATTCGGGGTCGTACATGAATTCGCGAAGCTCCTGCGGGCAACGGCAAGCGACGGCGAAGCGCGCGGCCCATTCCTGGGCGGCGTCACGTGACGGCAGCTCGAGGATCGCGAATCCGCCCGAGAGCTCTTCGTTCTCGGGGTAGGCACCGTCGGTGACGGTGCCGTCGCCGGCGACACGAACCGGGGCGACGCTCTCGTCGATCCCGCCGCCGAACACCCAGACGCCGGCTTCCCTGGCGTTTCGGAGCACCTCATGTGCGTCGCGGCCGACTTGCTCCCATTCGTCATCGGCGACATCCATCGCCCGACTGGGAAACGAGATCAGGTACTTCGTCATCGGCTCTCCCGTGATGCTCAGTCGGGGAGGTTTCGCCGGGTGAATGTGATGTGACTGACGCCGTCTTCGCCGGCCTCGCTGGCGGCAGCGTATCGGAGGTCGATGTTGCGCAGGTCGTCCCACAGGTTCTCGCCCTGCCCGAGGATGATCGGGGTCACCGCGAGGTGGATCACATCGATCAGCCCGGCACGGAGGTAGTCGCGCACCATCGTCGGGCCACCACCGACTCGGACGTCGGCGCCATCGGCGGCTTCCACGGCCATGGCGAGAACCTCGGCCGGTGGCGCCGAAACGAAGTGGAACACGGTGCCACCCTCCATCTCGATGCTCGGGCGCGGTGCGGAGTGGGTGAGCACGAAGACCGGCTGGTGGAAGGGAGGGTTCTCGCCCCACCAGCCTCGCCAATCCGGGTCGTCACCGAACATGTGCAGACCGAACTTGCCGGCGCCCATGATCTCAGCACCGGTGCCCTCGAAGTACTCGATCGCGTAGCGATCGTTGACACCGGTCGTGCCGGTGTCGAGGTTGCCGAGCACGTTCGCCTGGAACGTGCGGGTGGCGACGTAAGGGGCGACGAGACGCGACCAGTCTTCGCCGAGCGGGTTGTCGGGCGTGCCCGTGTCGGGCGGCGGCGCGGCGTAGCCGTCGAGCGAGATATTCAGATCGGTGCGGACGCGCATGAGAGTCCATTGGGATGGAATTGCAATTCACGAGCACGCTACCACTTCGTCGTACCGTCGTTCCAGGACGCTGACACCACCACCACCGAGCCAACGAACGAGCTGAGCCCGATCGTGCATCATGGTGTACGGCCATCGCATATTGCCCTTTCGAGCCCACGCCAGCTAGCGGCACGTCGCACGCCTTCCCCAGGGCGATCGCCGCCCCGGTCGTCCTGGCCGGCAAACATGAGCACACGCATCTCGACCGACCGGTGCACACCGCCGCCAATTCGAGGTGCTCGAGCGTCCGGATGGCGGGTATGTGCACCATGGGCCCCCAACCTCGCCCCGAGGCGTCGGCGCCGACCAGAGCAACAGTCTGCATCCGGCCCGAGGCGGGCAGGTCCGAGCTCGTCTAGCCGGTAGATTTGGCACGTCGGTCCGCTCGTTCGAGCACAATGACTGGGATGCGTCGATCGGTCTTGGTCTCGTACTCGGCAAACTGACCCATGATCGCAACGAGCTTGACGTACAACTCGTCGCGAACCGGCCCGTCCTCGATGACGGTTGCCTTCGCAGCGAATCTCTCGGTTCCGACCTCGACGGTCACGTCCGGGTTGGCCCGCACGTTGAAGAACCAATCCGGGTGAGTCGGCGCTCCTCCCTTCGATGCGGCGACGACATAGCGATCGTTGTGGGTTGCGTACACGAGCGGGTTGAGGCGCTGCTTTCCGGTCTTGGCTCCCGTGTTGTGCAGTATCAGAACGGGCTTTCCCGCGAAGAACCCACCGACGGCGCCATTGTTGGCTCGGAAGTCCTCGATCACCTGCTGATTGAAACCACCAACCGGTGGTGTTGAGCTCATGTCAGCCTCCTCGAAGTCACGCGACATATGCGCGAGCATACACTATCCATGCCTGTGCATGGACTTGGAGTATTCTCCTGGTCGTGTCTGCGCCAGAACCTCAACCGGAGCACCGTGATGTGTCGCCAGGCGTGATCGTCGAGAGCGACGGAACCAAATACCTCACCCGTGAACACGCGAACGCCTTCCTCGGGCTGATCCGCGCCAGCGACTCTGTGTTCCGTGCCCTCGACCGGTCACTCCAGGACGGGCACAGCATCTCGCTTCACGAATACGAGGTGCTGCTCTTCCTCGCCGTCTTCACCCCGGATCACACCATGCCGATGACCGAACTCTGCCGCCGCACGCCCCTCAGCCAGAGCCGCGTCTCTCGCGTCGTGAGCGGCCTTGAAGACGTCGGGCTGGTCCGACGATCCACCGATGACGTCGACAAGCGCGCGGTCACCGTGACCCTCACCCAGCTGGGCCTCGAGAAGTATCGATCCGCTCAGGATCGCCACCTTCGAGACCTCGACGAACACCTCTTCTCCGTGCTGACCGAACGAGAGATCACCCAGCTGGCCGCCATCACCACGAAGATCCTCGCCGCCCACCACGACCGGCGATGACCCGACCACCCCGTTCCGCGGCCCCAGACCGCAATAGCTGGTCCTGTCCACCCCGCCGGACCGCAATCAGCTCCATTCCTGCTGGGAGCAACCCAAACGTGCACAACGGAGCACTTCGTCGACGTCCGAGATCGGCACCGGCCCCATTGTGTTGGGATTGCGCAATCCGCACTGAAACCAAACTGCACCGACCCGGCAACGCACAGGGCGTCGTTCCCGGTTAGAGAAAGGGGCGGGCCGGAATCGCACTCGAGAATCGAAGCGGGTCTCCGCGGACGCTCAGTGCCGGCGGCGCAGGCGGTCGTTCACCGCGGCCAACCACCGCCGCGGCTCGTCGTCGGAGGCCCCGAATCGCTCGGCCTCGACGATGTTCAGCATGAAGTTCATGCCCTTGTAGACGTCGATCCGTACGGGATCGCCGCTCGCCGCGAGGTCCTCGCCGTAACCGTCCCAGAACGCGGCCGGCACGCCGTACAGGATCAGCACCCAATCCGCGAGCGGGTCGCCCCAAAAGGCGCGCTCGCCGTCGATGACGGCTGCGATGCGGATGGCGGCTCCCTCGCCGTCGATCAGGACGTTGCGCGGCCAGAGGTCGCCGTGCAGGAGGTGCGGCGTGGTCACCTCGTCCAGCCGCTCCCGGAACCGCGGGAAGATCCGGACGAACTCCTCGACCTCGGGATGCATCCGATCGAGTCGGCGGCAGTCGTCGGCCAGGCCCTCGACGTTGCGCGCGATGAACTCCGCCCACGTGGGTGCGCCGACGAACGGCTCCGGATAGCCGAAGCGATCGCCCTCAACCGAGTGGACCGTGCGCGCGAACTCCCCCAGCTGACGCCAGAGCTCGGCGTTCTCGGCGTCGGTCAACGACGCCTCGACCGCGTGCCAGAGGCGTCCCGGAACGAAGTGCTGCAGGAACGCGTGCCGACCGTCGATCTCGAAGAAGCCCAGGTAGCCGGGCACCAGCGGATGGACGGCGGCGAGGCGAGGCGCGATCGTCCGCTCCCGCTCCATCAGATGTCGTTCGACGAAGTAGACCGGGGTCTCCGCGCGCGGGGCGACCTTCAGCACGAAGGTCCCGTCGTCGGTCCCGACGCGGTAGGTGTTGTTGAACAACCCCGAGTCCAACTCGACGATCTCCCGGACCGACCGGCCCGGGAGTGCGTCGGCGACGGCGCGAACGGCCGCCGCCTCGTCGACGGGCTGCTGGAAGTCCGTCGACGAGCGTTCGATCTGTCGGACCTGCACGCGCCTACTCGTCCTCCGGCCACAGATGCCTCCACCAGGCGGCATCGTCTTTCAGGTGCTTCTCGAACCTCGCGACGATCGACTCCGACCAGCGCTGGCGCCGGTCGTACTGCAGGCTCCAGTTCAGCTCGTCGTCGATGCGGATGTACTCGAGTTCCTTCCCGAGCACGCGCAGAGCGGTGTACATCTGTTCGCTCGCGCCGGGCGGAACGTTGTTGTCGATCGCGCCGTGCAGCAGCAACGGGGTGACGACCTTGCCGGCCACGACGAGCGGCGACTGGTCGATGTAGATGTCGGGACGGTTCCACAGGTAGCTCTTCGCAGTGGCCGCGGCACTGGAGGCGAAGCCCCAGTCGCCCTCGCCCCAGGTCCGCGTGGTCAACAGCATCGTCATGAAGCCACGGTAACTGGCCCCGATGCAGACCAGACGCTCTGGCTCGGCATAGGGGTGCGCCTCGAGATACGCCTCCGTCGACACGACGATCTCGGCGGCGACGGTGATGCCCCAGTCGTTCACGTGTCGCGCGGCGCGCCCGTCTCGAGCCCGTCGCGCCGCTCGGCTGCACGACCTACACGAGAACCTACAAGGGATTCAGAGGGTGGGCGCTACTGGAATCGAACCGGTGACCTCTGCGGTGGAAAGCGGAACAAGGACCTCACAAAGACGGGCAACTGCTGCAAGACGGCAGGATTTGCGGCCAGATCGAGACCCCGCGCAACCGCCGATATCGGGTCGGCGTGTCCGTGTGAGTCGAGGCGCACCCGCATGCCCCTTGGTCGCAAGTCGACCACGATCTCAGACGACAGCTCCACGATTCGCCCGGCCAACGCCACCCCCTCGATCAGCGACGGCGTGTCGAACCACGCCGTCGGAGCACCGTCGACCACCCGCCAATCCGGCCCGATCGCTCGCATGCCCGGCAACATAGCGTCCAGTCGCGACGTTCTTCTTCCGATCAGAACATCGGCGGGGTTCCGAGACGCGGGCGTTTGCGCGCCGGACCTGCTGACCCGGCTGCAGCCAGAACGACTGGCTACGACGCCGTCGGGCTTTCGGCGAGGTTCTTGTCCTCCATCTCCCAGGCGTGGTCGAGGACGTGGAAGGCGCTGTGCCGGATCAGAAACGGGAGCGTCCACGACCGCATGGGCTTTCCTTCTCCCGCGTTGTAGGCCCGCATGGCTGCGACATAGCCTTCCCGGTGCTTGCGGAGACCGGCCGGGGTGAGGGCAGCTTCTTCTGGGATACGGATGCCGACCTTCTTGGCGAACTCTTCGCTCTCATTGCGGATCACGTGACGGACGATCTGGTCACGGTCACGTCCACCTCCGCGGGGTCCTCTGCGCATCTCGGCGGACACCAGCGCAGCGACGTCGTCGAAGTACGACCAGGCAGCCTGGAGCAGCCGGATCCTCCGTTCCATCTCTTCGGGATCCATCGGGTCCTGCTCCGTGCTCGACGGGGAGAAGCTGATGCCCCAGAAGTCGGTTGAGCCTGTCCCAGCCCGATCCTCGACCACTTCCAAGCCACCGGCAGCGTCGAACTCGTCCCCGAACCCCGCCTCGACCGCCACCGGTCGATATCTCTGCCGGTACGACTCGAGGACCTCCAGCGCCAGCTCGGGTGTCTTGGCACCCCGGTTCCAACCCGACCAATCGAGGGCGAACACAACCGACTTCTTCCCCTTCGGTCCCCGCTCGATGATCACTCGCACCGGCCTCGCAATCACCGGCCTCGGTATGTCCGGTCGCACCAAGCCTCCCTCTCAGGCACTAGATCCCTGCCTCCGATCCACCATACAGCTCGCAGTGGCCTGCAGCCTCGGGTACGCCAGCACGCACCGGTTTCAAGAGCGAGAAGGGAAGGCACCGGGGCAGAATCATCCGGTGAGCCCCGGACGCAGCCGAGATCACACAACCGAGAGCTACTGGTGCACCCTCGGCAGCCCGCTATCCGGCAGGTCGAGCACATCCGCCAAAAGGGCAACGCCAGCGTCCGCGGTCACGCTCGAGAATGGCCAGTAGCGCTCGAAGTGCCGGTATGCGCTACCCGAGAGAATGGGCGATATGCCGCGTGAACAGGGCGATCTGGGCGGTCGGGTTCGGGTAAGGCGAGGAGTGGCGCTGAGTCTGCACCTGGACGCCTATTGGCTCCGGTCGGCAAGGACTAGCTCAAACGCGGCGACCAGAGCCGCCACGTCACCAGCCGGTCCTTCCGCCCGAGTGACTCGGGTGGCAAGTTGTGGGTCGCCGTTCGATGCCACCAATCGTTCCAGGGGGCGGCCGTCCACTGACACTTCCATCTGTCCGCCGGAACGGTCACGGTGGATCCACAAGTCGACACAGCCAGTTCCCGCTGGGTCGCCGGCCTCGTAAAGGAAGGTGTCGCACCGGTCGCGCCGCGCTCGATAAGGTCCGTCAGCGCCGTTGAAGGTGAACCCTGCCCGCGCCAATACCGAATCAGCCTGCTCTCGAAGCAACCTGTCGAACTCGCTGTTGACATCGAGCTGCACACGCTCGTCGTGGTCTTGGATGACGGCAACAACGATCCACCCGACCGTCGCCAGCGGCACGGCGACAAACCAGCCCGCGGTCGTGGTCAGAACCACGACCGTGGCAACCATCACCGCCCCGACGGCCACGGCGACCACCCGGTACACCGAAGGAATGATCTGCTCCCACCAGAAGAACCATCGATGCACGGGCCGCAACCAGACTGGAACTCTCTCGTGTGCCACCGGTTGATTATGTCACCGGACCGTGCCCAGATTCCCCGAAATCCCCGCTGATGCTCGACTCGGACACGCTGAGTGTTGAGGGCAGCAGAGGCTCCCGCACACCGACGTGCCGCTCGGCGCTATCTGCCGATGTGAGCGTTTCTGTCCGGGATCAGGTGATCGGCGTGGGTCTTCCCTTGGGCGATTGGGTGTGGCACAATTGTGGCCATGTCAAGTGAATCGTTGCG
>JAHEDH010000001.1 GCA_024641285.1 bacterium
TTGGCTCGCCGAGGTCGAGCATGGCTTCGGCGCCGTACGTGTCGAGCATGAGCTCCATGGCCGCCTGGCCATGGGTGTCCGCCAGGTACTTGCGCATCGCCGCGAGCAGGGCTGTCTCCCTCCCGGCCGCCACCTCGGTCGTGATGCGCATAGACAGCCACTCGAGCACCTTGGCCTCGATGTGCAGCCGCACGGCCCGGTCTCGCAGCACCGGATCCGGCGTACCGCGGGTGAGATCCACGATCTCGCCGGCGGAAGGGCCGGTGCCCCACAGAACGCCTCCCGTTGAGAGAGTCATCCGCTCGTTCCCGAGCGTCATGCGCGCGAGGTTCCATCCCGAGCCTTCGGTCCCGACCAGCAGATCTGCCGGGATCTCGGCGTCGGTGAAGAAGACCTCGCAGAAGGTCGCCTCGCCCGTCATCTGCTCGATGGGGCGGATCTCGATCCCGGGGAGCCGCATCGGGCAGATGAAGTACGAGATGCCGGCATGGCGAGGTGCGTCAGGGTCCGTTCGGGCCAGCAGGATCCCGAAGTCGGCGCTGTCGGCGAAGGTGTTCCAGACCTTCTGGCCGTTGACCACATAGACGTCGCCGGCAAGAACTGCGGACGTCGTCAGCGACGCCAGATCAGATCCGGCCGACGGCTCCGAGAACAGCTGACACCAGAGCTCTTCACCGGTGAGCAGCGGCTCGAGAAAGCGCTCTCGCTGTTTGGGCGTGCCTGCGGCGAGGATCGTGGGACCGGCCCACCCGATGCCGATCGGATTGTGGGCGATCGGGTCGATCCCGGCTGCAGCGAGCTCGAGGTCGATGGCCAGGCGGTCATCGGCGTCGGCCGAGCGCCCCCACGGTTCGGGCCAACCCGGAGCCACGAGGCGCGCCGCAGCGAGATCGGCCGGACCAGGGTCCGGGTGCTCACTGAGGAATGCTCGCACAGCGACCCGAACCGGATGGCTCTCATCCGGGAGCGTCGCATCCATCGGTCAGCGGAATCGATTCCGTACCGAGTTGACGATCATTCCGCCCCCCAGAGCAAAGAGCGCAACGATGGGGATGGCGAGTGCCACATCGATGACTTCGAATACCTCGCGCATGGCCCTACCTTTGCGATTCGGATCGAAGAAGTCAACCGCGATTGCTGGTGGGGACGAGGATCGGCCAAGCTGAACGGATGCGAACGACGATCTTCACGGTTGGCTCGCGAGGCGACGTGCAGCCGTTTGTCGCTCTCGGAGCTTCCCTTGCAGGGGGCGGACTCGACGTCACCGTCGCAACTCATGAGCCGTTCCGGGAGTTCGTCACCCGGCGCGGACTCGCATTCGAGGCTCTCCCGGGCGATCCGCGGGAGCTCCTGGCGACCGACGAAGCCCAGGAGTTGCTCCGGAGCGGGGTCGGACTGGTCAGGTTCGCCCGTCGATTCGTCTCGCTGCTGGAGCCATGGTTCTGGGAGCTGGTCGCAGCCGTCACTCCGATCCATGCCAAGTCGGACGCCTCGCTCTACTCGGCGCTGGCGTTCCCGACGTGGCACCTGGCCCAGATCGATCGAACCCCGACGATCCAACTCAGCCTCCAACCGCTGCTTCCGACGAGCATGTTCCCCGCAATCACCACGGCGGTCCCCGGCCTGGGGCCGTTGGGCAATCGGATCACCCACACCGTCAATCAACAGCTGTTCTGGCAGCCACTCCGTCAGGCGGTAGACAGGTGGAGGACCCAGGATCTCGGACTCCCTCCCCAGGGAATCAAAGGGCCATATCGCGAGCTCGAGCGAAAGGGAGAGCCGGTGCTCCACGGATTCTCCCCGCACCTGGTCCCGCCACCACCGGACTGGCCGGAGCGCGCAATGGTCACAGGGCACTGGCCATTGAGCACCGACGACGCGCTCGATGAGCAGACAGTTGCGTTCCTCGAAGCCGGGCCTCCGCCCGTCTACATCGGCTTCGGTTCCATCAGGGACGCCGAGGCAGAGCGGCTCTCGGACATCGCGATCACCGCAGCGAGGAAGTCGGGAAGCAGGCTCGTCCTCGGGTCAGGCTGGGCAGAGTTGAGGAGCGCGGCGTCCGACGACGTCCACGTCGTGGGCGAGACGGACCACACTCGCCTGTTCCCCCGCATGCGCGCCGTCGTGCACCACGGCGGTGCCGGGACCACCCACACCGCGGCCGCGGCAGGCGTCCCGTCGATGGCCGTGCCCTACTTCGCGGATCAACCCTTCTGGGGCAGGAGACTCCACGAGCTCGGCGTCGGCGCTCCCCCGCTCTCGAGACGCAAGCTGGACGCCGAACTCCTGTCGGAGAGAATCGCCCTGCTCGACCGGGACGACGTCAGGGTGCGTGCGTCGAATCTGGGTGATGTGATGCGAACCGAACGCGGGCTCGGACGGGCGGTCGACTTCATCCTCGGACATCTGGATCGAGGCTGAGCCGTCGAGTCCAGTCGACCTGGACGACGTCGGTGTGAGACGGGAAGCCGTCGCTGCCGCACTCCCGCGAGACGGCCCTGATCACTCCGCCGTGGGCGAACACGATGTGCACACCTGGCGGCAGGTCGTCGAAGAACTCGAAGACCCGTTCGAAGAAGCCGGCGGCCGACTCGCCCCCGGGGGCTTGGAACGTGTCGAAGTCCTTCAGGTCGGCGCGCAAGTCGGCGTCGAGCTCGGACCAGGCGGTGCCCTCGATGTTCCCGAACTCGAGCTCACGAAGCCGGGCGTCGATCGAAGGCTCGCCGACGGCGATTCTTGCGGTCTCGACCGCCCTGATCAGATCCGAGCTCCACACACCGTCGAAGGAGAGAGCGGCGAGCATGTCGCCCAACCGGTCGGCCTGGGATCTCCCCGTTGCGTTGAGCGGAACGTCGGTCCACCCCTGGAAGCGCCCCTCGGCGTTCCAGTCGGTCTCACCATGACGCACCAGCCACACGATGACGCTCACCACATACCCCACTCGTCGAGTGTGGCGACATCGCTCACCACCAGGGCGGCCGCACGGACGATGGGCAGCGCCACCAGCGCCCCGGTGCCCTCGCCGAGCCCGATCTCGAGCTCGAGGATCGGGCGCTTGGACAGCTCCGCCAGGAGCCTTCCGTGGCCCGGCTCGGTCGACCGGTGGCTCGCCATCGTGTGATCGAGGGCGCCAGGAGCCAGCAGGCCCAGCGGAGCCACTGCGGCGACCGTCACGAAACCGTCCAGGAGGACCGGAATCGACTCGAGTCGAGCTTGATACACCGCTCCCGCGATCGCCGCCATCTCCGGGCCGCCGAGCCGCCGAAGTGCCTCGAGCGGACCGACGGGACCGACGCGGGCCACGGCATCCGCGACGGCTTCGAGCTTCCGCTCCAACGCCTCGGCATCGATTCCCGATCCGAGGCCCACCCAATCGGCGGCCGCACCCCCGAAGAGCGCATGGGACACCGCCGACGCCGCCGTCGTACTCCCGACGCCGGTGTCACCGACCAGGAGCAGATCGACGCTCATCGTCGCGGCCGCCTCACGCCCCTCTTCGAACGCCGCCTCGAAGCGCTCGGTCGTCGTGGCGTCGGCGACAGCGATGTCCTCCGTCGGTCGACCGGCACCGACGTCCAGCAGCCGCAGCGAGGCGCCGACGCTCGCAGCGAGAACGGTCGAGGTCGCCGCTCCTGCCCTGATCGCGTCCACCATCGCGAGGGTGGCCCGGGGCGCAAGGGCACTCACGCCTCGAGCCGCCACACCGTGATCGCCGGCTGCGATCAGCAGCGCGGGATGCTCGACTGCCGGCAGGTCGGTCCGCTGCCACGCTGCCAACCAGGCTGCGATCTCATCCAGACGGCTGAGCGCTCCAGCCGGCCTGAGGGCGTTGGTCGCGCGGTGGGCCACCGAGGTCCGGGCCAGCGTGTCCTCTCCCGGTGCGTCCGAGAGCCGGGCGCCGACGTCTCTCATGATCCGGTCTCCTGGGAGGCGCAGACGGAACAGCGAGGCCCTCCGCTGCCCGCCGCCATGATCGGATCCATGCTCAGAAGTCGAGGCCTCGTCGCGCCATCACGCCGCGGTCGTAGGCATGCTTGATCTTCACCATCTCGGTCACGGTGTCTGCGATCTCGACGAGATCCCGCGGCGCGTCCCGCCCGGTGATGATGACGTTGACGTGCGGCGGTCGGTTTCGGATGGTCTCGATCACGCAGGCCACGTCGATCCACGCCCAGTTCATCGGATAGGTGATCTCGTCGAGGATGACGAGCTCGTACTCACCGCCCTCGATCACGCCGGCTGCGAAGCGCCAGGCCTCGTTGGCGATCGCCTCGGACTCGGACATGTCCACGCTGTCCCAGGTGAATCCGTCGCCGAGCGCCCACCAGTCGACGCCCAGCTGACGACCGATCTTCTCCTCGCCCACCTTCCAATCGCCCGACTTCAAGAATTGGACGACCGACACCTTCCAGCCCCTGGCGATCGCTCGCAGCATCGTCCCGAAGGCGGCAGTGGACTTCCCTTTGCCGTCGCCGGTGTTGACGATCACCAGCGAAGGCTCCCGGACAGATCCGGGGTCGGGTGCGGTGGTCGGGGGTTCGATTTCGGGCATCAGCGGTCCTCGGTCTCAGATTCGAGACGCCATCCTCCCAGACCCGCCGTCTTCTCGGGAATCGCCCGCTCGGATGGGGATGACGATGACACCATCGTCGTCGGAGATCACCCGCACCCTGGCCCCGTAGTGACGCCTGATCGTGTCCGGAGTCAGCACGCCCTCGGCAGAGCCCTCGGCGACGATCGACCCGCCGGCGAGCATGACGAGACGGTCGCAGAACTGGGCGGCGAGCGTGAGATCGTGGACCGCCGAGATGACGGTCAGGCCGCAGCTGCGGCGGATCGCATCGATGTGATCGAGCACACCCATCCGAACGCCGACGTCGAGCGCACTCGTCGGCTCGTCGAGGAGAAGCACGGGACATGCCTGCGCCAGCGCCCGGGCGATCACGACCCGCTGTCGCTCCCCACCGGACAGGTCTTCGACTCGTTTCGATGCGAACGGCCCCAGGTCGAGGTCGGCGATCGCGACGTTGGCGGCCAGCACGTCGTCCGGCGACTCGACTCCGAACCGGCCCAGATAGGGATTCCTGCCGAGCATGACGTAGTCGATGACCGACATCCCGGGAGGGATGACAGGGCTCTGCGGGACCAGCGAGACGCGCTTCGCCCGTTCGATCGGGCTGAGGGACCGCATCGACTTCCCTCCGATCTCGACCGCTCCCGAGGAATCGAGCAGACCAGCGGCGGCTTCGAGCACCGTCGACTTGCCGGCACCGTTTGGCCCGATGAGGCCCACCCACTCGCCGCGGTCGACGGCGAGGTCGAGGCCGTGCACCACGGGCCGCCCCGATCGGCGAACGGTGAGCTCCCTGATCTCGACGGTGCCGATCACAGTGATCGCCTCGACGTCCGCAGGACGAGGACGAAGAAGGGCGCCCCCAGGAACGACGTCACCACCCCGATCGGAAGCTCGGCCGGCGCCATGACGTTCCTGGCTGCCAGGTCTGCGGCGACGAGAAAGGCGGCGCCGGCGAAGAGCGAGAGCGGCAGCACGACCCGATAACTCGTGCCGGCGACGAGCCGGACGGCATGCGGCACGATGATGCCGACGAAGGCGATGAGGCCGCTGACGGCCACCGCCGCAGCAGTTCCTGCGGTGGCCGCGATGACGACGATGGTTCGAACCCGGTTCACGTCGACGCCCAGCGACGCTGCCTCGTCGTCGCCGACCGTCAACATGTCGAGCACCCGGCGGTAGCTCAGCATCACTGCGATCGACACTGCGGCGTAGGGGGCGAGCAGCGCCACTTCGGTCCAGCCGGACGTCGAGAGGCGGCCAAGGATCCAGGCGAACACCTCCCGGAGCGTTTCGGAGTTCCGCTGCTGGACGAAGGTCGTCAAGGCCGTGAAGAAGGATGCCATCGCCACTCCCGCGAGGATCAAGGTCGTCGCCGATCGGTCACCCATCGTCCGGCCGAGCGTGAAGGTCGCTACGACGGCGCCGATGCCCCCGACGAACGCCGCCGGAACGACGAGCGCGGCCGGAAGTCCAGACACGATTGCCAGCGTGGCGCCGAGCGCCGCCCCGGCCGCGATCCCGAGAAGGTACGGATCGGCGAGCGGGTTGCGAAACACCCCCTGGTAAGAGGCGCCGGAGATGGCCAGCGTGCCGCCGACCATCATGCCCAGCACGACGCGGGGGAACCGCCACGACCACAGAATGTCCTGTTGGATCTCGGACAGGCCCGACTCGATCCCCACCCCAGGAATCCGCGACAGGATCTCGGTCAGCACCTGGCCCACGCCGATGTCGGCGGGACCGACCAGGGCGCCCACGACGAGGGCCGCTGCAACGAGTGCGCCGACGACGGCCAGCGCCGGCCACGCGAGCCTGGTCGGCTTGACGAGCGGGGTCCGGACGGCCGTCACCCGTTCAGCCCCAGGATGACATCGGAGATCGCCCGGAAGAACTGGACGATCCGCGGTCCCCACCGCGACGAGACGTCGGAGTCGATCACGGTCACCGAGCCTCGCTCGACAGCGGAGAGGTTGTCCCAGCCGGGCCGCTCCGCCACCGTCGCCACGGTGTCGCCGCAGCAATCGGTCACGAAGATGAGGTCCGGGTTCGCCTCGATCACGTATTCGGGAGAGAGCTGGGGATATCCGAACCCGTCGGCGTCGGCGGGATCGGCGATGTTGACCAGCCCGAAGGCGTCGTAGACCCTGCCGATGAACGTATCGGATGTGATCGAGTACAGCGTCGGGTCGAGCTCGTGATACACCGTCAATCCTTCGGCGAGCGTCCCGGCGTCGTCGATCGCCGCCTGGATCTCGGCTTCGAGCACGGCAGCGGCGTCGGCGGCGCCGTCGGAGTTCCCGGTCGCCTCGCCCAGTTGCCGCATCTGCTCGTACACGTCGGAGAACTCGAGCGCCGCGGGGAGCAGGAGAACCGGGACGTCGACGGCCTCGAGGGCGCCGACGATCCCGTCCAGATCGTTGGCGACCACCACGAGGTCGGGGGCGTATGCGCCGATCGACTCGAGATTCGGGGTGAAGCCCGAGAGCTCGGTGACGGGAGCGTCTTCGGGGTAGTACGAGAACTCGTCGACCGCCACGACCTGGTCGCCGGCTCCGATCGCAAAGAGCATCTCGGTGGCGGTCGGCGAGAGGGAGACGATCGCCTCGGGACGGGATGGGATCTCGACGGTCCCGTTGGCCGCCTCGACCAGCGCGAACGGGCCATCGGGCTCGGAGACCGTCGTAGCTCTCTGTGCGGCGGTCGTCTGCACCGTCGTGACCGGCGCAGCCTCGGCCGAAGACGGGGTGCCGGCTGCGGAGGAGCCGCAGGCGGCAGCAACCATTGCGAGGGCGGCCAGCAGGGCGCTCGACCTGCCGATCCGATTCGAGTTTTCCAAAGCTGCATCCTCCGGTGATCGGAGGATGAAGGGGTGAAACGCCTGACCTTCTGGGCCGGGAACGAGACAGACCTTCATCCGAGGTTGTGATTCGTCACGGACGGCGAGGCGACCTGGCTCGGCCCCGAAGGGCTCCACAGTTGCGGGACAGCGCCGGGTTCGCACCGGACTTCGCTCTCCGACCGTGTCCGGCGGTTGTGCCGGATACCGGCACGCTAGCGATCCGCCGAGGCCCCTGCACGGTGCAGCGCACTACCGTCGGATGGAATGTCGGAAATCAGCACTCTCGCCAACGAATACTTCGACTATCGGCAGTCGACCGACCATCAGCGTCTGCTCTGGAGGGGTGACCTCGATCACATCGAGCAGTGGGAGGACGTCTCTCCCGATGGCCTGACAGCCCGGATTCGTCGGCTTCGACATGCGGCCGATCGTGCGGAAACGGTCACGCCGGCCGACGCCGCCGAACAGGCACTGGCCGACACCATCGCGTTCACCGGCCGCTCGGAGGCCAACCAGCTGGTGTGGCGCACCGAGCGGGAGTTCCCGAACCCGGCCATCGGGCTGGTCTCGACCGTCCTGACCTTTCTGCCGAAGTACTCACTGGTCACCGCGGACCATGGCGCCGGATATCACGAGAAGCTGCGGCGGCTGCCGTCGTTCCTCGACACCGCAGGCCGGGTGCTGCGCGATGCCGCCGGCGGTGGTCGGCTCCCGCTCGCTCGACACCTGACCAGCACCATCGCCGCCATCGATGCCCACCTCATAAAGCCCGACGCCGCCAACCCGCTGCTCGCCCAGGCGCCGCCGACCGGGCTCTCCGCCACGGCGCAACAGGATTGGGCGGAGGTGACCGAAGGGCTCGTGCGCAGCGCCGTCCATCCTGCACTCGCCCGATACCGCGATGCCATGACGGCCGTCGCCGACCAGGCGCCCGACGACGCTCGACCCGGACTGTGCCACCTCGACGGCGGGGCCGACCTGTACCGAGATCTCGTGTGGTCCCACACGTCGCTCCCGCTGACCGGCGAGCGGGTCCACGAGATCGGGCTCGAACAGATCGCGCGGCTGGAGGACGAGTACCGGGAGATGGCAGGACCGATCTTCGGGACGAGCGACATCACCGAGATCTACTCGCGGCTCCGCGACGACCCCGATCTGGCGTACGAGAGCGGAGCGCAACTGGTCAGAGACGCCACCAGAGCGCTCGAGCGGGCTAACGCGGTCGCCCCCGACTGGTTCGAGACGCTTCCCGTGTCCCCGTGCATCGCTGCCGAGATCGAACAGGGCGCCCTCGCCTTCTATTCGAGGCCGATCCCGGCTGTCGGCAAGCCGGGTAGCTTCTTCTTCAACACGTCGGACCCGTCCGCGTGGAAGACGTTCCAGCTCGAGGCCGTGACATTCCACGAGTCGATCCCCGGGCACCACCTGCAGCTGGCGCTGGGCGTCGAATCGGAGACGCTGCACGGCGTTCACACCGAGCTGCCGGTCACGGTCTACTCGGAAGGTTGGGGTCTCTACACCGAACGCCTCGCCGACGAGATGGGGCTCTACTCGTCGGACCTCGATCGGCTCGGCATGCTGGCGGCGGACTCCATGCGCGCCTGCCGCCTCGTCACCGACACCGGCATGCACGCACTCGGATGGTCACGTGATCAGGCCGTCGACTACGTCCTGGCGCATTCGCCGCTGAGCCGCGGGATCGCCGAGGGCGAGATCGACCGGTACATCGGCATCCCCGGCCAGGCGCTGTCGTACATGATCGGGCGTCTCGAGATCGACCGGATCCGCGCCGCGGCCGAGCAGCGACCGGGCTTCGAGATCAAGGCGTTCCACGACTCGGTTCTCCGCCACGGCTCGGTTCCGCTCGGAACCTTGAAGAGCCTCATCCTGGACTGAAACGCGCCATTGGCTGTTGGCCATCGGCTCTCGGCAACGAAGCCCCATCCTGCGGTTTGGAGGAGGGGGTTTCGCACACGGCACGCCTCACGGTCTGCGGTGTGCGCCTACTCCTGGCCGGAGCGGGCCCCGAGCTCGATCTCGAGCGTCTGGACGACCCCATTGCGATCGATCATCAATTCGATCGTGTCACCTGCCGCGAAGGCTCTGACCTGAGCTGCGAGATCGGACGGTTCGGCGACCAGCACGTCGTTGACCGCAAGGACGGTGTCGCCCACCCGGACGCCCGCCTGCTCGGCCGCCGTGTCAGGGGTCACCTCTGCGACCACTGCACCGGCGGACAGATCGGTCGTGTTGTCGAGCCTGACGCCGAGGAAACCGGGCACGAACTCGCCTCCGGCTACGAGCGCTTCGGCGACCCGGAACGCCCGATCGATCGGAACCGCAAAACCCACGCCGTCGTTGGCTCCGGAGCTCGAGTAGATCGAGACGTTGATGCCGATCACCCGGCCTTCGCGATCGACGAGTGGGCCACCCGAGTTGCCCGGATTGATGGACGCGTCCGTCTGAAGCATGGATCGGGCGATCCCCTGTCCGCTGACGATGGTGCGGTCGACGGCCGAGACGATGCCGGCCGTCACTGTGGAATCGAGGCCCCAAGGTGATCCGAGGGCGATGGCAAGCGAGCCAGCCCTGGGCTTGGCGTCGAGGGCCAGCGGAGCTGCGGTGTACGGACCACCGTCGATGGAGATGACTGCGATGTCGTTGTTCATGTCTGCGCCAACGACGGTGCCGACGACCTTGTTGCCGTCGGAAAGGCGGACTCGCACTTCGGAGAGGCCCTGGACCACGTGCTCGGCGGTCATGATGAGACCCGAGGCGTCGTAGATCACGCCGGTTCCAACGCCTTGTTCGATGCCGTTGGCGATCACCTCGATCTGGACGACGGACGGGAGAAGCGCTGCGGCAACATCTGCGATCGGCTCGGAGCCGGGAGCAGCGACCAGGGGATCGGTGCGAACCTCGGCAGGGTCGAGAGGAACGTTGGTGGTCGTGGTCGACTCGACGAACGAGGCAGGCACCTCTTGAGCCACGGCCGTTTCTGTCGGTGTCGGCTCGGTGAAGAGCCAGCCGATCCCGAGGCCGGAGACGAAGAGGGCGAGCGCCGTGATCAGGGTCGCGAACCGCCCGACTCGGCGGGCGGGCTCGGAGTTCGTGGTTTGGTCCATGGTCATCTTTCATTACCTCGCAGGGGGCTCATACAAACCTGGTACATCAATATCCGATGACCCGTAAAACTCGGGTAAACGGTCGTCGCTCATCGGAGGGGTGGAAGGGTCGGGCCCCTCGGGAAGGGCGATGGACAGGATCGACCCTCCTCCGGGCCGGATCGATGCAGAGAACCTCCCGGCGTGCATCGCAACGATCTGTCTCACGATTCCCAGGCCCATCCCTCCGTTGCCGTGGTCGCCGTTGAGTGCGAACTCGACGTCGATGCCGGGTCCCTCGTCGAGCACGCCGAGATAGGTCCATTCGCCCTGGCGTCTCACGACGACCCTGACGGCTGCTCCATCAGGGCTCTCGCGTACCGCATTGTCGACGAGATTCCCGATCGCCCGCCGCAACAGATTGGCGTCTGCGGCAACGGTGAGCGGCGCCGACGGGAGATCCCCCACCACCGAGACCCCACCCGCGCGAGCGGTCGGGCCGAAGTCTGCGACGAGCTCTGCGACGACTGCGCCGGGATCGATCGGGGTCAACGTGGAACCGGCGAGTTCCCGGCGTGCGACCGCCAACAGGTCGTCGACCATCACCGAGATCCGATCCGCGGCTCGCTCGACGATCTCGCCGGTCTGTCGCCAGTCTTCGATCGTTGCGTCCGGATCGTGTGCGATGATCTCGAGGTTCGATCGGATCACGGCGAGCGGGGTGCGGAGGTCGTGCGACGTGTGCGCAAGGAACCGCTGTTGCGACCGGAACGAACCGGACAACCGGTCGAGCATCGCATCGAACGTGTTCGCCATGCGGGTCAGCTCGTCATCGGGACCGTCGAGCGCGATGCGCCGATCCAGGTCGGTCGCCTCGATCTCGCGGGCAACGGACGTGATCTCATCGATCGGACGGAGCGACCGGCTCGCAACGATCCAGCCGACGATCAGCGAGAGAGCGAACAACGCCAGCATGATCGCGATGGTCCAGATCGCGAGCTGATTGAGGACGGCCTCCTTGAAGAAGCTCTCGATCGTTCGCATCTCCACCTGGGTCAGCCGGATGGCGACCCGCTCCCCGTCGACGAGGACCGGCTCGAGAGCCCGTTCGGTCACGGTGAGCGACTGCACGGCGCGCAGAGTGACGAAGTAGATGCCGGCGAGCGCCAGGCCGGCAACGCTGAAGACGAGGGCCGATGTGAGGCCCGACAGCCGGAACCGGAGCGAACGTGTCACGGGTGGCAGTTGCATCAAGTCTCGAAACTATCCGCCCGTCGATAACGCACGCGTAAATCAGCGGAGCACATACCCGCGCCCGGGCACCGTCTCGATGACTTGAGGCTCACCCAGCTTCTTGCGGAGGTTCGAAACGGTGACCCTGACGGTGTTCGTGAACGGGTCGGCCATCTCGTCCCACACGTGCTCGAGGAGTCGCTCTTGGCTGAGCACTTCGCCCCGATGCCTCATGAAGTACTCGAGAAGGGCGAACTCCTTGACCGTCAGGGAGAGCGGTACCTGGGCACGGGTCGCGACGAATGCCGCCGGGTCGAGAGCGAGGTCGCCGGCGAACAGCACCGGGGTGCCCCCGGACTCCCGTCGTAACAGCGCTCGAACTCTCGCCTCCAGTTCGGCGAACGCGAATGGCTTGACGAGGTAGTCGTCGGCACCGGCATCCAGCCCTGCGACTCGGTCCTCGATGGAGTCGCGTGCAGTGAGCATCAGCACCTTCGGCTCGAGCGATCCGAAGGTCTCCACATCGCCCGACCGCATCCGAGCGCACAGGTCGATCCCTCTGCCATCCGGGAGGTTCCAATCGAGGACCACCAAGTCGTACTCGACCGTCGAGACTGCGATCTCGGCTTCGAGAACGGACGCGACCGAATCGACCGCATGGCCACTGCGGCCGAGGCCACGTACGATCGCCGAGGCGAGGTCTGGTTCGTCTTCCACCACCAAGAGGCGCATCGCCACCGAACTGTATCGACGCCGCCGGCGGGCCGGGACCGACGACGCCGCTCGACCTGATCGATGGGTCGGTGCCGTGGCTCACTACATTCGTCGACGATGAAGAAGCGGACACCGGTGCAACTGCCCGAGGAGATCTATCCCGACGATCCGTGGGTTCTTCTCGAGGACCAATTCGCTCCCGACTTCCTGTACCTGACCGAGACGATCTTCGCGCTCACGAACGGCAGGATCGGTGTCCGCGGGTCGCTCGACGAGGGCGACCCGCACCACATCATCGGCACCTACATCAACGGCTTCCACGAGACCTGGCCGATCACGCACGCCGAGAGCGCATACGGGTTGGCCGAGGTGGGTCAGACGATGGTCACGATCCCCGACGGCACCCTCATCGAGGTGACGGTCGACGGCGAGCCGTTCCATCTGCCTTCGGTCGAGATCATCCGGTGCCGGCGGTGGCTCGACATCCAGCGGGGCATCCTGGAGCGGGACATCGCATGGAAATCACAGTCCGGCGTGACCGTCGAGATGCGTTTCCTCCGTTTCGTGTCGCTCGGCAGACCGGATCTCATCGTGTCCAGACTGGAGCTGTCCGTTGACATGCCGGCCGAGGTCACCGTCGTATCCAGGCTCCGCAACCGACTGGACGAGGTGGCCGATGCCGGCGACGAATCCGATCCCCGATTGGCGAAGCAGTTCTCCCAGCGGGTCCTGGAGCCGCGGGCCGCAACGCTCGAGGACTTCCGTTTCGTCCAGGCATGGGTGACATCGAGGTCCGGCATGGGACTGTTGTCGGGAATGGACCACGGTTTGTCGGGGCCGACACCCAGGGTGACACTCGACCGATCGGCGATGAACTTCGGCTTCGAGTTCTCGTGGAGCCTGACACCGGACGCAGGGGTGACGATCGACAAGTACGTCGTCGCCTCGGACAACGGCGATTCACCCGGGCTGGCGGAGCGACAAGCGATCGGGGCGACGCTCGACGAGGCCAAGGAACGGGGAGTCGCCGGCCTCGCCGCCGATCAGGCGCGTCATCTGGCCAGATTCTGGGCGGACAACGACATCGTCATCGAGGGCGCGGACGTCGAGACGCAGCGGGCGGTGCGGTGGACGCTGCTCCAGTTGCACTCGAACTCCGCTTGCCTCCGACACGCGAGCATCCCGGCCAAGGGACTCACCGGGCACGCCTACGACGGCCACTACTTCTGGGACACCGAGATCTACATCGTCCCGTTCCTGATCTACACCAACCCGGCTGCGGCTCGAACCGTGCTCACACATCGATACGAGATGCTCGAACACGCCAGGGAGCGCGCCCGTGTCCTCTCACACGACGGGATCCTCTTTCCGTGGCGCACCATCAACGGGGAAGAGGCGTCCGCCTACTTCCTGGCAGGCACCGCCCAGTACCACATCAACGCGGACATCGTCTACGCGATCAGGAAGTACGTCGAGGTCACAGGAGACCAGGAGTTCCTCTGGGAAATGGGCGCGGAGATCGTCCTGGAGACCGCCAAGTTCTGGCTCGACCTGGGCTTCTACCGGTCCGACCACTTCCACATCCATGGGGTGACGGGCCCGGACGAGTACACCGCACTGGTCGACGACAACGCCTACACAAATGCAATGGCGCGGATGAACCTCCGATACGCCTTCGAGGTGGTCTCTCATCTGTCGAATGAGGACCCGGATCGATGGGACGACCTTCGAGCCAAGGTGGGGATCGCCGATGGGCAGGCGATCGAGTGGAGACTCGCCGCGGATGCCATGTACATCCCCCACGATCGCGATCTCGGGATCACACCCCAGGACGACGACTTCCTCGAGAAGGAGGCCTGGGACTTCGAGAACACGCCGGAATCGAAGTACCCGTTGCTGCTGCACTTCCACCCGCTCACCATCTACCGGTTCCAGGTGCTCAAACAGGCGGATGTCGTGCTCGCCGACTTCCTGCTCGGCGAGGAGTTCAACCCCGAGCTGAAGCGGGCCAACTTCGACTTCTACGACCCGCTGACGACCGGGGACTCATCACTCAGCGCGTGCATCCAGGCGATCATGTCGGCGGAACTGGGGTACGAGTCGGCCGCGATGCGGCACTTCCAACACGCGCTGTACATGGACCTCGGCGACATCGCCGGCAACACGACCGACGGCGTGCACATGGCGTCGGCCGGCGGGGTCTGGATGGCTTTGATCTACGGTTTCGCCGGCATGCGCGACGTGCGCGGGACGATCTCGTTCGACCCCAGGATGCCGAAGCAGTGGACATCGATGACCTTCCGTCTGGGCGTCCGAGGCGGCGCGCTCTCGGTCACGTTGAGCCACGAATCGATCACGCTTGTTTCGGGGCAGCCGATCGAGGTGATCGTCCGAGGCGACAGCCACACCGTCGAGCCGGGGGGCGGGACGGTCGTCCACCTCTGACTCGGTCGGGCCTGCCGCTCAGCCCTGAGGGGACACCGAGAGACGGAGCATCACCGCTTCGGAGTCGTACACCAGTCGGTAGTCGATCCCGTTGCGGCTGGTCGCCCCGTTGAGGCCTTGAAGTTGCGGGTCACGGACGTTCAGTCCCATCTCCGCCAGGATCAGGCCCCGCTCGTTCGGTTCCAGGGTCGGGTCGGCCACTGCGATCGCCAGACCGAGCGCCTGGATCCCCAACTGGTCCGAAGAAGAAGGCCCGGTCGGGTCGACCTCGATGGTGAAGGCGGTGAGTCCGCCTCCTGCCGAGCCCGGGAGGGAGCTGCCGATCATCGCGATGTACTGGGTGAAGCCGACCTCGAAATCGCCTGCGGGAAGCGACGAGCGGAACCTCAGGTTCGGCGAGACCGTGGCGGCGGCGTCGTTCCACCGTTGTACGAAGTCGTTCGAGGAGAGATCGAACACCGTCGGGTCGCCTGCCACCGTCGGCTCGACGACGGTCGTCGGCGTCGTGTCTACCGTCGTCGAAGGCGGGGTTGTGTCGGGAATCGTCGTCTGAGCGACCGTGTCCGGCGCAGGCTGGTCGTCACCGGTGAAGAAGTCGAGGACGACCGGGACGGCGAACACGAGTCCCGCAAGGACCGCGAGCGCGACCACCCCGAGGCCGATCTTCTTGAGGAGAGCAGGGTTGAAACCCATGGAACGTGCGCTCCGAAGCGTCCGCTGGCTCTCGAGTACCTCGTCGGCAACCGTGGACTCGCCGATCTCCTCGTCGAATTCGATCGGGGCATGCTCGTCGGTCGGGAACGAATAGCCGGCATCGCCGGGGATCACGAAGCCGGAGGAGGCGCGCCGCTCTTCGGACTGGGGGTCGGCGCCGGACTCTTCGGCGTCAGGGTCCTCGTCGGCTTCCTGTCGCTCGCGAAACGAGCTCATCGCCGCGGCGAGCCGCTCACGCGACGACGGCCCGAATCTCGATACCGGCTCCTCGGCAGCAGTGGCCGGCTCTGAGCCGAACTCGGTGTCGTGGCCGTCCTGCAGAGTCGCGGAGGCGTCCTCGAGATCGGGCTCAGGCGGTAGCCCGGGGACCAGGGAGACGCGGTTCGGCTCCGGTGCCACCGGCCCGGAATCGTCGTCTGCGTCACCGACCGCGTCGGCGAACGACGAGAAATCGGCGGGATAGAACGTCACCACATCGTCGGCGACCGACAACTCGTAGCCGCCGGAGTTGTTTCTTTCGAAGTGGATGGTGCCGCGATCCCAGAGGCCGATCTCCGCGAACGGAGTGGCCAATCTGATCTTCTCGTCCGTTATCTGCAGGTCGACATCGACCTCGTCGCCTTCGACGAGCACGATCCGACCGGGAAAGGTCCCGCTCATCTCTCGTCGCTTCTCAAGTGGATGCATAGCACTCTATGTCGGCGAACCGGCCGCTCTTCTTGAATCTCGTCGATCAAATGGGCCGATCGAACCGAATCAGCCCCAGCAATGGCGGCTCGGGTTCCAGTGCGACCAGCCGCCCCCTTGATACACCAGCCAGGCCGCGACCGCGACGTTCGCCTCAGGATCGAAGATGTCTGCGCCCGCCAGCCCCGCCTTGACGCTCCGTTCGGGCCAGAACCGCCCGAGGTGTTGGAAGAGCCCGCTGGCCGACGACCGAGGATTCTTGGCGTCGGGGTCCCCGGATGACTCGCAGCCGATCACCCGGAGCGCCCGCGCGACATCCGTCGGGGCGAAATGTGCCTCGACCAAAGGGCGCCAGGTCTCCACATTGCGGGGGGCCAACGCCTTCCGCACGACGGCGGCCGGCTGGGCCTGGACGGCCCGCTTGGCCGGCGTCGCGCTCTCCGGCTCGGAGGTCGCGGGCAAGGGGAACTGCAGCCCGCCGCCCACCACCGTGGGGGCACAGGTCGCTCCTTCTCGCGGGATTGCACACCCTGGGGGGAGGACGGCAGTCGTCGTGGTGGTCGAATCGACCACGGCCGAGAACTCCACCACCAGTGAGAACGATGCATGGGCCGGGCTCACGTCGACCGATGTGAGATGACCGGCGCCCGTCGACGTCCAGGCGCCACCGACGAACATCAGCGATGCGAGAACACCGAGACCGGTGAGATATGACGCAGCAGCACGCACGGAAGTGACCTCCGCAAGATTGGGAACGCGGCATCGGCCGCAGGGAGCCCGACTGGTGGGCTTCGGTGACGAGAAGGCTATGCGGGGATCAACGCCAATGCAAACGGGCGCGGCCGGCTCAGGCCTCGGGAGCGATGGTCAGCAGGACCGAGGAGAAGGACTGGAAGTACTTCATCGTGTATCGGATGCCGTTACGCGAGGTCTCGCCGTCGAGGCCGCCGAGCTCGGGGAATCTGACGTCGAGTCCCATCTCTGCGAGGATCTCCCGCCGATCGAGCTCGCTCAGCGACGGATCGGCGACCGTCATGGCGATGCCCCAGGAGACGATCGTCAGCTGGTCGCTGTCGGTGTCCCCGGACGGGTCGGCCACGACGACGAGCGAGCGGACGTCACCCTCATCGTCCGTTGTGCCCTGAAGTGAGATGAGCGGCGCCAACTGGGTGTCGAACGATCCGCGAGGCAGGGCGTCCCTGATGAGCAGATTCGCCCCGAACCTGGTCGCGACCCGGTTCCATTCGACCACGAGGAGCGAGGGCTCGAGGTCGAATGCGCTGACATCCGGGATCTCGGCACTGGTCGAGGGGCCGTCGAGTGTCACGGGCGGGGCGGTCACCGGTTCGTCTGCGAACACCGCTCGCACGAGCCACGTGCCGGCGAACACGATGACGATGACGACTGCCAGCACACCGAGCAGCGGCGACTTGAGCAGCGAAAGGTCGATGGGTGGGGTCCTCTGCCGCGGGGAATCGACGGCAGGCTCGAGGTCCTCGACCTTGTCCACCGACCGCACCACGTTGATCCGGTCGGCCAGACTCGACGCCTTGAATCGCTGGGCTGCAACGATGGCGAACTGCCTGGCGTCGTCGGGTTCGAATGAGACGATCTCACCGTCGACGCTGATCCGATAGGTGGACGCGTCCAGCTTGGAGACGCGGCAGTATTTGATCGGCCACGTCCCGATCAGCACGCTGTCTGCGCGCAGCGTGAGCGCGTCGGGCGATATCTCGAGGTCCACCGCCACGACATCCTGTTCAGGAAGTGTCAGCTTCCCGGAAAAGCGGTCGGCCACGGACATCACGGTACCTCACCCGGAGTGGCATGTTCCAGCTTTCGACCCCGGCCCCGAGACTCATTC
This sequence comes from bacterium, assembly GCA_024641285.1. Lineage (GTDB taxonomy): Bacteria > Actinomycetota > Acidimicrobiia > Spongiisociales > ZC4RG35 > JAHEDH01. The sequence goes on from JAHEDH010000001.1 coordinate 18,177, forward strand.
TCGACCGGGGAGAACGGGATTTCCGGCCGCAGAGGCGATCGGCGACAATGCGGCCATGCGCTCGATGCTCGCCGGCGCGCTCGTCTTCTTCACGTCTGCGACCGTTCTGATCCTCGAGATCCTGGCGGGACGTCTCCTCGCGCCGTACGCCGGAGTGACGCTCGAGACCTTCACGGCGATCATCGGCGTGGTGCTCGGCGGCATCGCCACAGGCACATGGCTGGGCGGTCGCCTGGCCGATCGGGCCGATGCGCCGGAGACCTTGATTGGGCCCGTGATGATCCTGAGCGGGGCACTGGCGGCCTCCACGGTGCCGCTCGCCCGCCTGCTCGGGCCGTCGATGGGCACCGACGGCATCGCCGGCCTGATCCTGCTCACCGTGATCGCCATCCTGCCGGCCACGGCCGTGCTCTCGGCGATTCCTCCGATCATCGTCAAGATCGTGCTCGACGACCTCGGACGCACGGGAGCGACCGTCGGCAGGATCTCGGCACTCGGGACCGCCGGCGCGCTCTTCGGAACATTCACGAGCGGCTTCCTCCTGGTCGCAACCCTCCCGACATCAGTGATCGTGCTGGCGGTTGCACTGCTCACGGCGGCCGCCGGGATCGTGCTCTGGTTTCGCTTCCGGCCCTCGAACCAGGCGCTCGCGACGATTGCACTGATCGGACTCGCAGCTGGGTCGGTGCTCACGGCGGCGGTACAGAGCCCATGCGACGTCGAAACGGCATACTTCTGCGCCTCGGAGGTCGCCGATCCGGACGATCCCGGTTCCTCGTTCCTCGTCCTGGACACAGTGACCCATGCCTATGTCGACATGGACGACCCGACGAGACTGCGGTTCACGTCGATTCGGATGTTCGCCTCAGCCATCGATGCGATGACGGCTGGTCCCGTGTCCGCCGTGCACATCGGCGGCGGCGGGTATTCGATGCCGAGTTGGCTCACCGCGACCCGGCCTGGATCGAAGAACGTCGTCCTCGAACTCGATGGATCACTGGTCGAGTTCGTCGAAGATCGGTTCCATCCTGCACCGGTGGACCGGACCATCGTGGGAGACGCCCGCGTGTCACTCGACGAGGCGGGCGACGGGTTCGATGTCGCCATCGGCGACGCCTTCGGCGGCCTCGCCGTTCCCTGGCATCTGACCACCCGGGAGTTCCTCGAAGAGATCTCCGATTCGCTCACCGAAGACGGGTTCTACGTGATGAACCTGATCGATCACGGTGATCTCGATTTCCTGAGAGCCGAACTGTCGACCGCGCAGGCGGTGTTTCCCCACGTCGCGGTTGTCACGGTGCCTGAGCGCTTCGAAATCGGCGGGAACTTCATGCTGGTCGCCTCGAAACGCCCGATCCCCGAGGACGCGATCATCGCCGAGGCAGAGAAGCTCGAGTTGGTGGTCACAGCCGTCGGCGGCGACGGGCTCGACGTGTTCATCGATGGTGCGCCGGTGCTCATCGACGACTTCGCCCCGGTGGATCAGCTGCTCGCCACGTCCTGATCAGACTCAGCCGACCAGTTCCGCCATCGTCTCCAGCAGAGTCGGGGGACCCGACACGGCGATCGTGGTGACGACCGTCTCCTCCCACCTGGCCAGATCGTCCCGGATTCGCTCCCGTGACCCGATCAAGGCGACATCTGAGACCATGTCGACGGGGATCGCGGCCTCTGCCCCGCCCTTGTCGCCACCGAGGTACAAGTCCTGGACGCGCTCGCACACCGACTCCCAGCCCACTCTCGCCAAGACCTCGAAGTGGAAGTTCGCCCCCTTTGCACCCATGCCGCCGACGTAGAGCGCCAGCATCGGCCGGATGCGGTCGGCAGCTCGTTCGAGATCGTCGTCGATGACCACCGGAACCGGGCACATCACCTCGAAGCCTGCACCGTCCTTGCCGGCCTTCTCGAACCCGGCGGCCAGCGCCTGGCGGTAGAAGTCGTCCGATTTGGGCGAGAACCAGAACGGCAGCCATCCGTCGCACAACTCGGCCGCCAGAGCCACGTTCTTCGGGCCCTCGGCCGCGAGATAGATCGGAAGGTCGGTCCGCAACGGATGGATCGTCGACTTGAGCGGCTTGCCCAAACCGGTCCCGTCCGACAATGGGAGCTGGAAGTGGGCTCCGTCATGGGTGACGGGAGCCTCCCGACTGATCACCTGTCGAACGATCTCGATGTACTCACGGCTGAAAGCCAGTGGCTTGGCGTACGGCCGGCCGTACCACCCTTCGACGACCTGGGGGCCCGAGACCCCGAGTCCCATGACGAACCTGCCTCCGCTGAGATGATCCATCGTCATGGCTGCCATCGCAGCTGCGGTCGGGGTCCGTGCGGCCATCTGCATGATGCCCGTCCCGAGCTTGATCCGCTCGGTCCCACTCCCCCACCATGCCAGCGGGGTCAGCGCATCGGACCCGTACGCCTCGGCGGTCCAGACAGAATCGAACCCGAGCCGTTCGGCGAGCTTCACGAGCTCGGCGGCGCCTTCGGGAGGACCCGCTCCCCAGTATCCGATGCTCAACGCCAGCTTCACTCGAATCCTCTCGCCACCGGTCGCGGACTCTATCCCACCCGAGGCGACCGAGCAGTGTGCCGGGCCATAAGATCGAGATCCCCGACCGGAGTACGCCTTGATCCACACCAGCACGTTGCCCGAAGTCGAGATCCCGGACATCGCGATCACGCCGTTCGTCCTGCGGATGGTGCCGCAGCTGGCCGACCATCCTGCGATGATCGACGGCCCGACGGGGCGGACCTACACCTACGCGCAACTGGCGGACGCCACCGCTCGCGTCGCAGGCGGGCTGACGGCGAGCGGCTTCGGACGCGGATCGACGCTTGCCGTGCTCCTCCCGAACATGCCCGAGTACTTCCTGGCATTCCACGGTGCTGCGATGGCGGGCGGGACGGTCACGACCATCAACCCCACGTACGGCCCGTCGGAGGTCAACCACCAGTTGATCGATTCGGGTGCGGGCTCGCTGGTGACCATCCCGATGTTCGTCGAGACGGCGAGAGCAGCGGTCGAAGGGACGAACGTGGAGACGATCTACGTCATCGGGGATGCGCCCGAGGGGACGACGCCGTTCGCCACCCTGATGCAGGCCGAGCCGCTCGCCGACCAGGCCGAGGTGGACGTCCACGAGGACGTGATGGTGCTGCCATATTCGTCCGGCACGACCGGTCTTCCCAAGGGCGTCATGCTGACGCACAACAACCTCGTCGCCAACATCGTCCAGACGGAGCCGATCCTCGAAGTCAAGGCGGGTGAGGAGCGGGTGATCGCCGTGCTCCCGTTCTTCCACATCTACGGCATGGAAGTGTTGATGAACGCCGTGATCGCCAGGGGCGGCACCGTCGTGACGATGCCGCGTTTCGATCTCGAAGAGTTCCTCACCCTCATTCAAGATTCGGGCATCACGATCGCCTACGTCGTGCCCCCGATCATCCTCGCACTGGCGAAACACCCGATGGTCGATCAGTTCGATCTCTCCTCACTGCGATTGGTGTTCTCTGGCGCCGCCCCCCTCGGCGCAGAGGTCGCCCTCGAGGCAGCAGCGCGGATCGGTTGCGACGTCGTCCAGGGCTACGGAATGACCGAGCTCTCTCCGGTGACCCACTCCACGCCGATGGGCGGGTTCAAACCGGGTTCGATCGGACTCACCATCTCGAACACCGAGGTTCGGATCGTCGACCCCGAGACCGGTCAGGACCTTGGAATGGACGAGGACGGCGAGTTGTGGATCCGCGGCCCTCAGAGGATGAAGGGCTACTTGAACAATCCGGAGGCAACTGCGATCACCATCGATGAGGACGGCTGGCTCCACACGGGCGACATCGGCCACGTCGATTCCGACGGCCACTTCTACATCGTCGACCGGCTCAAGGAGCTCATCAAGTACAAGGGGTTCCAGGTCCCGCCCGCCGAGCTCGAGGCGCTCCTGCTGACCCATCCCGCGGTGGCCGACGCAGCGGTCATCGGCGTCCCCGACGAGGAGGCCGGCGAGCTCCCGAAGGGGTTCGTCGTCCTGAAGCCCGGCGCCGAGGCGAGCGAGGGCGACATCAAGGAGTTCGTGGCCCAGGCGGTTGCTGGGTACAAGCAGCTCCGAATCGTCGAGTTCATCGACGTGATCCCGAAGTCGGCCAGCGGGAAGATCCTCCGCCGCGAACTTCGGAGCTGAGGTCAGCCGGTCGGCTCGACACCCAACTCGGACAGGAGGCCCCGAACTCGGCGCTCGATCTCGTCGCGGACCGGCCGGACCTCGGCGACGCCCTTGCCTGCCGGATCTTCGAGCTCCCAGTCGAGGTAGCGCTTGCCGGGATGGACCGGGCAGGTGTCGCCACATCCCATCGTGATGACCACGTCGGCCTGCTCGAGGTCTGAGTCGGTCCATCTGTGGGGTTGTCGGGCGGAGATGTCGATCCCGACCTCGGCCATCGCCTCCACCGCCGACGGGTTGACGGACTCCGCGGGTTCCGAGCCCCCCGAGAGAACGGTCACCGCGTCGCCACCCAGCGCGGTCGCCCAGCCGGCGGCCATCTGCGAGCGGCCGGCGTTGTGCACGCACAGGAACAGGATCGATGCTCGGTCTCTAGACATGGGATCTCTCCTTCTCGTCGATGAGCACGCGGACCGCGCCGACTGCGAGCATCGCCCCCAGGAGTTGCGCGATGACGAACGCCGGTGCTGAACCGGGTTCGATGCCGGTGTAGCTGTCGGTGAACATACGGGCGATCGTCACAACGGGGTTGGCGAACCCGGTCGAGACCGTCGCCACGATGATGGTCGTGACCCAGGCACCGACGGCTGCGGGAATCGCCGATTCGCGCCCCGTGTCTACGAGAAGAAGGATCACCAACACCAGCCCGAAGGTGGCGAACACCTCTCCGCCGAATCTCCCCGCTCCATCACGAACGTTGGTGGACACCGAGGCGATCTGGGCAGCGAAGGTGAGGTTGGCAAGGATGACCCCGGCGAGTCCGCCCACCAGTTGGGCTCCGGCGATCTGTGCAGCGGAACCGACGCTGAGCCGTCCGCGGACCGCAAGCGCCAGCGTCACTGCGGGATTGAACTGTGCACCACTGAACGGGATCAACGTGGCGATCACGACCGCCAGCCCCACTCCCACGACCACGGCGTGGATGAACAGCTGGGTTGCTTCGGGTGCGCCCATTTGCTCGACCGCCCAGCCGCTCCCGACGATGACTGCGAGCAGGGCACCGGTACCGAGCGCCTCGGCGAACAGGATTGAGCGGTCGATCACGACCGGAAGCGTACGGCACCCGGGTGAACGGAAGGTGACCGGCTTCAGTCCTCGCAGGTCACTTCCACAAGCACCTGATGGAGCGGCTTCCGGCTGATGTCCGGCACCTGACAGTCGTCCGTCGGATACCCGATCGGGATCAGCGCGAATGGTCGCTCGTTCTCGGGCCTACCGAGGAGATCGGCGAGGAACCTCATGGGCGATGGGGTGTGGGTGAGGCAGGCGAGCCCCATCCGGTGCAACGCCGAAAGCAACATCCCGGTGGCGATCCCGACGCTCTCCTTGACGTAGTAGTTGTGGATTCGCTCCCCATCGTCGCCGATCCCGTAGCGCTGCTCGAAGACCACGACGATCCACGGGACGATCTCGAGGAACGGCTTGTGCCAGTCCGTGCCGAGGGGGCGAAGTGCATCCTGCCATTCCTCGTTCATCCGGCCGCCGAGATAGTTCTCGCGCTCCTCGACTTCGACAGCTTCCCTGATGCGCCGTTTGAGCTCGGGATCGCCGACGAGCACGAACGTCCACGGTTGTCTGTGCGCGCCGGATGGAGCGGTGGAGGCGGCGGCGACTGCGAGCTCGACGAGTCGACGCGGGACGGGGCGATCCGAGAACTCACGGACACTCCGCCGAGCATCGTGTTCGGCCAGGATCGATTCCCCGACGGCCGCGGGATCGTCGACCTGGAGGGACGCGTACGGAATGCGGCTGGATCCGGACATGACGCGAATCTACCCGTCGGTCGACACAGCAACGATCGAGCCGTCGTTGCTGCCGAGCACGACGATCGAACCGAGCACCGTCGGCGTGGACGCCATGTAGTTGCCGGGGACACCGACGTCGATCGCCCACCGCTCATCGCCCGAGTCGGCGTCGAAGGCGAACAGCACCCCGTTCTCGGCGGTGACGAGGACCACGTCGCCTACGAGGATCGGGGAGGCGTAGGAGGCATCCCCCAGCTGCGCAGTCCACCTCCGTTGCCCGGTCGCCAGATCGAACGCGATCAGGTCGCCGGATGCGGTCGGGACGTAGCCGAGCTCGCCCCCCAGGGCGACGGCGCCATAGATGGGAGAGCCCAGGTCGATCTCCCAGCGGGTCGAGCCGTCGACCGTCGTCGAGACCAGCGAGCCTCCGGTCGAGCCGACGAAGACGGCCGAGGCCGAGAAGGCGGGAGTGGCGGCGACGCCTCGGGCGTAGGTGGTGAGACTCTCGTCGATCGAGGCCAATTCGACGTAGCTCACCTCCAACGAGTCGAGGTCGACATACGCCAGACGATTCGAGCCGGTGCCGATGACGAGGACGCCCGAAGAGACCGCCGGCGATGAATCGGTCGGTCCGTCGAGCTCGACGGACCGACGCTGTGCGCCGGTCGATGGATCGAGAAAGGCGATCGAGCTGCCGACCACGGCGATGAGGTCGCCACCGAAGAGGATCGGGCTCGATCGCGCAAAGCCATCGAGCCGGCTCTCCCAGGCGATCGCCCCCGAATCGATCTCGTGACGACGCACGGTTCCATCGGATGCCACGGAGAACACGGAGTCGGCGCTCGCCACGACCGAGGCTTCGGCGTCGCCGATGTCCGACCTCCAGCGAACCTCACCGGAGAGGACATCGAAGGCGACGAGATCGCCACTGTCATCGGCGACGAAGGCCATACTCCCGACAACGACGGGGGACGCGATCACCGGCTCGGTCCCGGTGATCCGATATGCGATCGCCGGAGTGTCACCGACGTCGCCGAACACCACGCCTGACCTTCCCGGATCGCCCCGATAGGCAGCGACGACCGCGGTGTCGGCCGGTGCCACCACCACGGGCTGCTCTTCGGGCGCGCACGCCGAGACAGTGGCAACCAAGGCCGCAGCCACGAGCGCCCGCATGGGGCGGCGGGTGACGCTCACAGAAGCTTGGCGATCAGGGGGGTCCACACTTCGGAATGGGTGGGAAACGGCGCAATGGCGTGACGCAGTTGCTCGACCGTGAGCTGCCCGACGATGGCGATCGTGGCGGCGTGGATCATCTCTCCGGCGTCGGCGGACACGAAGGTCGCACCGATGAGCCGCCTGGTCGAGGCGTCGCAGACGAGCTTCGCCCATCCGGGATGCGCGTGACCGTGGCTGTATGGGGCGGCTACGTCGGCGAGGTCCCATTCTGCAGTGACGACATCGATGCCGGCGTCCCTGGCAGCATGCTCGGTCATGCCGACCGCTGCGAGATTCGGGACGGTGAACACCACCCTCGGGCTGGCCGATCTGTCACCGGACGCACCGCCGGAACGGTGGTTGCCCAGGAGGTGCTCGGCGAGGATCGCCCCCTGATAGTTGGCTCCGTGCGTGTAGGGAGACCGCCCGTTGACGTCGCCGATCGCGTACAGCCAGCCGCTCTCAGCGCGGACGCGCAGCCACTCGTCCGTCTCGAGATCGTCGGGTTCGAGCCCGACGTTCGACAGCCCGATGGCGGACACCCGCGGTCTCCTCCCGATCGCCACGAGCACGTGATCGGCGAGCAGTGCGTCACCGGCGTCGGTGTTCACGACGACGCAGTCACCCCGATCGTCGAACGACGTCGCCGACGTGGAGAAGCGGAACTCGACACCGAGCCGCTCGAGCGCCGCTCGGATGCGGATCGCAGCTTCGGGCTCCTCCTGCGGCATCGGTCGCTCAGCCAGGTCGAGCACCGTGACACGGGAACCGAGGACGGCGAACGCCTGGGCCAACTCGCAGCCGATGACCCCTGCCCCGACGACGACGAGCCGCTCGGGGATCGCGCCGATCGTGGTGAGCGTCGCAGCCGGACCGACCCGGGGGCCGTCGATGCCGGCGATGTCCGGCAGAATCGGGCCGGCCCCGGTGGCGATGACGACTCCACGGAGCGCTTCGACCCGGCGGCCCAGTTCTACCAATTCGACAATCCGCTCGCCAACGATCCTCCCGTGGCACCGGGCCAGGTGCACGCCGGCGGCTTCGAGCGATGCGGCATGCTCTGCGTCCGACCCACCGAGCGTGACCCGATCGCGGAGCGCGAGCACGGCATCCGCATCGATCTTCGGGCGGGACACGCCGGGGCTCTCCAACGCCAGGTGAACGGCCTGGGCCGGCGTCAGCAGCGCCTTCGAGGGGATGCATGCGGTGAACGGGCATTCCCCACCCACGTCTTCGGCCTCGATGACGAGCACTTCGAGCCCGGCTTCGGCCAGCTTCGGCGCAGAGGCCTCGGTGGCCGAGCCGGCGCCGATGAAGATCACGTCGTAGCGGTCTCGTAGACGGTCGGTCATTGGGGGAACATACCCGTTTCGACCCGTTGGAAACGGAGGTTCAGTGGGAGAGTGCCACGACCTCGGGCTCGCGCAGTGCAGGCATGAGGTGGCCCCGTCGACGGGCCTTGCGGAGCGTCAGGATGAATGCGTTCGTGCTCGCTGTCCGTTCGAGTGAAAGAGAGCCGTCCTGCAGCTCTGCGAGGACCCGGCTGATCGCCAGCCCGAGTCCGATCGATGACGGCATCGTCCTTTGCGATTCGAGGCGCTGGTACGGCAGGAAGATCGAGCCGGCCTTCTCGGGAGGGATCTCCGGGCCCGAGTCGTGGACCTCGATTCGGACGTCGTCTTGAGTGTCCCGAACTGCGACGAACACATCCTGGCCACCATACCGCACTGCGTTCGTGATGAGGTTGCGCAGGATCTGGCGCACTCGAACCGGGTCGGCCATCACGTCGATGTTGGGGAGCGCCTCGGCCAAGCGAGCAGGGTTCCCCGGAAGCGAGCGCAGCGTTCGCTCGACCAACCGGCCGATGTCGAATGGCTCGAAGTTGATCGTCACTTCGCCGATGTCCGACCTCGACCAAACCAGCAGATCTTCGATGATGTGACTCATCTCTACGGCATGGTGTTCGACCAGCTCTCGGAACTCCTCGAGCTCGGGCTCGTCGTACATCATCGAATCATTGCGGAGTTCGTGGCTGAACCCGAGGACGGCGGTCAGCGGCGTCCTCAGCTCATGCGAAATCGAGGCGATGAAGCCGTTCTGCGACTCGAGCGTCGCTTCCAGCCGTTGACGAGCGACGGTCAGCTCCGTCACGTCCTGAAGTGCGACATAGACGTTCGCATAGTCCGGGGCACCATCGACCCCGGCCGCGTGCCATCTGACGACGAGCTCGACCGGGTCGCCGTTCTCGTCGAGATCCGACGCCGTGTGCTGAGAGATCAGCCTTCCGTCAGCAACGGCCATGACACTCGAGAGCAACGACTCGACCGATCGCTCGTTCAGTCGGTCCTCGAGCGTCCTCGAATGATCCGGGAGACCGAGCCTGCGAGACAGATCCTGGGCAGCCGGGTTGATGTCGCGGATCACGATCTCCGAGAGAATCGCCGCCAACTCGTCCGGATGCTGCAAGAGATACTCGCGAACATCGACGACACCGCCGGCGCGGAGCTCCGCGATCCGGGCTTCGACCCTCGAGTGGTCCTCGCGCTGGATCGCAACCGGTGTGGCCTCGAACAGGGTCCTGTGGCTGCGCTCGATCGAGCTCAGCTCCTCGATCGCCCGGAGGCGCTCGGCCTGCAGTTCCTCGGGACGGGCGAGGAGGCTGCGAACGTACAACGCTGCCAGGATGGCAAGGGCAGCGCCGAACAACCAGATCAGGGGGCCCACATCGGAGTCCTTCGGCCATCCGGCAACCGGTGCCACTTCGACGACCCATGGCGTCGGGAGCCAGGTGAGCTTGACCGATCGGCGAACCGTGCGACCCACAGGCTGCTCTCCGATGATCACGGACTGATCGGTTCCCCGAACGACGAACTGGAAGTCGCCAAGGGAGTCGTCCATGCCGCTGTCCCGCACCATCTCGTCCCAGTCGACGATCACCGCCGCGAAGCCCCACAGGTCTCCGCCTTCGGAGAAGACGGGCCTGCGGATCGCGAGCCCACGGCCGCCCTGCACGAGGTCGAACGGCCCTTCCAGGGTCGTGGCGCCCGAAGCGACCGAGCCCTGCAGCAGTTGCCTCCGCCGGTCGTCGTCGAACAGGTTCAGGCCGACGGCCTTCTCATTGCCTTCGATCGGGTAGACGAGCTCGATTCGGCTCCGGTCGACGATCTGAACCGATTTGACTGCACCCGTCGAGTCGGCGATGGAGGACGAGAACTCGTCGAACGAGCCTTCGATCGCTGCCCAGTCCCGGTCGTGGGAACGGATGTAGGCCGTGAGCCCGTCCACGGCCGCACCGTGGAGCAATACGGTCTGCTCGAGCTCGCGAGCTTTCGCCTCCGCCACCTCCGACGCTTGGGATTCCGATCGAAGCAACGCCGAGGCGGTGGCGAGGCCGTCCACGAGCGCGGTCGCAGCCAGCAGCACCGCCGCCACCACGATCGGTATCAGTGTTCGTCTCATCGCAGAGGAATCCTCATTCGAGGGTTCCAGTCGGCTCGAACCACAATCGGATAAGCGACGAGCACCCGCGACGAGTGTTGGGTAGGGTGCCGGCGATGGCTCCGAGCGCCTACATCGTCGACTACATCCGCACACCGATCGGCCGGTACGGCGGTGCGCTGGCATCGGTGCGCACCGACGACCTGGCAGCCATCCCCGTGGGCGAACTCCTGAGACGCAACGAGTGGATGAGCCCTGCGATGGTCGATGACGTCGTCATGGGATCCACCAACCAGGCCGGCGAGGACAACCGCAACGTCGCCCGGATGGCGGCACTCCTCGCTGGGCTCCCGGACACCGTCCCGGGTGTCACCGTCAACCGGCTGTGCGGCTCGGGAATGCAGGCGGTGATCGACGCGGCACGTGCCATCCGTGCGTCCGAGGCAGATCTCGTCGTCGCGGGTGGCGTCGAGTCGATGTCACGAGCACCTTTCGTGGTACCGAAGGCGGAGACCGCCTACCCCACCCACGCCGACATCGTCAGCACGACGCTCGGCTGGCGGCTCGTGAACCAGAAGATGGTCGACATGGGCCACACCGAGTCCCTGGGGCTCACAGCCGAGAACGTTGCCACCGAGTTCGACGTGAGCAGGGCCGATCAGGATGCTTTCGCCCTCCTCAGCCAGCGCAAGGCCTCCACGGCGATGGCGAACGGGCGCCTGGCCGAGGAGATCGTCCCCGTTTCGGTGGTTCGGCCAAAGGGCGACCCGGTCGTCGTCGACACCGACGAGCACCCTCGAGCCGGATCGAGCCTCGAGGCGTTGACTCGCCTGAGGCCGGCGTTCCGCCCGGATGGAACCGTCACCGCCGGCAACGCCTCGGGGATCAACGACGGGGCCGCTGCCCTCCTCGTTGCGTCTGACGACGTCGTCGAACGGCACGGGCTGGAGCCGATCGCCCGCATCGTCGGCTCGGCCGTGGCCGGTGTGCCTCCGAGGATCATGGGCATCGGCCCGATCCCGGCCATCCAGATCCTCGAACGCAGGACGGGCGTCTCGATCCGCGATGTCGATGTCGTGGAGTTGAACGAGGCCTTCGCCTCGCAGTCGCTGGCATGCCTGCGGGCGTTCGGGTTGGCGCCGGACGCCGAGCACGTCAATCCGAACGGCGGAGCCATCGCCCTCGGGCATCCCACCGGGATGAGCGGCGCCCGGATCACCGGGACCGCCGCCCTCGAGCTTGCCCGACGGGAAGGCTCCCATGCGGTCGCGACCATGTGTATCGGCGTCGGCCAGGGAATCGCAGTGCTCCTCGAGCGCCCCTGAGCGGTTCCGACCAACCCAACCCCACCTGCATCCGGGAAGTGAGGCGGTCGATCACCGCCCTCGCACAAGAGAGACCGACTCCCGCCGGAGAAGCAAGTGGGGCCCAGCGCTTCGTCGGCGGGCGACCGCGCCGCCCGAAGAGGTCAAGCCGGCTTGGCCATCGCAAGCGCCTGCTCGCGCGTCACTTCCATGCCGTGCACCGCTCCGGCGTGCTCCTTCACCTTGTCGAAGATCTCGTCGTCGTTTTCCCCAACCAGACTGACTCCGCATTCACAGTCGACCTTCTTGACCATCGGGCACCTCCTATTGTCTGTCCCGTGCGGTCACGATACGTGGCCGGCTTTGGCGTCGGCTTGGGAAGCGTTTGGAGATGATCCGCATCTACCTCACAGGTGAGCCATTGGTCGAGACCGACGAATCGGTCGTCAGACCAATCGATCTGTCTGGCCGCCAGGGCCGTCTCGTATTGACGGCGCTTGCCTGGAATCACGACGACGCGGTGCCAAGGGGCGACGTCGCCGAGATCTTGTGGCCGGCGGACCGGCCGCCCTCCTGGGAAGCGACCCTTGCAGCAGTCATCAGCAATGTGCGGAGGGGTCTTCCTCCTCCACTCGAGATCGAGCACGCGACCGGTTGCTATCGGCTACGTGTGCCGACCGACGCTTGGGTGGACGTCGAGGCAGCGTATGGAGCCGCTCACGCAGCCGAAGGCGCTATTCGCCTCGACGACATGGCAGACGTCTACGCCTGGACCGGCGTGGCGACCGCAATCACCAAGCGCCCGTTCCTCGTCGGCGAGGACGGCCCGTGGGTTGAGGCGAGACGAAGAGAGCTCACGGCCTTGCGAATACGTGCTCTCGATGCGGCGATCGAGTTCTGCACTTGGAACGACGAGTGGGGGCCGGCGTTGCGATACATAGAGTCTTTGATCGACCTGGACCCGCTCAGGGAATCGTCGTATCGGCGATTGATGACCGTTTCGGCAGCGTCCGGCGATCGGGCGGGGGCAGCCAGAGCGTACGAACGCTGTCGAGCGGCACTCGCCGAAGAGCTCGGCGTGTCGCCGCACGCCGAAACCGAGGCGCTGTACGACCACATCCTCGAGGCGTGACCGACTGACCCTATGTCGTCCGGTCAGGTTCGAAGTGGCGCTCCAGGGAGTGCCAGACGGACGGGTAGTCGTCCTGGAGGGCGGGGATCGATCCGGCGTAGGCGGTCGGGATCAGGGGGTATCGCGTCTCGAACATGAATGACATCGTGTCGGACAGTCGATGCGGTTCGAGGTCCGATGTCGTCGCCTTGATCCAGGCGTCGTGATCGGGTCCGTGAGGGAAGTACATGTTGTGGAGGCTCATTCCCCCAGGGGCGAATCCCTCCTCCTTGGCGTCGTACACGCCGTAGAGGATGCCCATGAATTCCGACATGATGTTCTTGTGGTAGTACGGCGGCCGGAACGTGTGCTCACCGACCAGCCAGCGGTCGGCGAAGACCACGAAATCGACGTTTGCGACGCCCGGGTCGGGGCTGGGGGACGTCAGCACGGTGAAGATCGACGGGTCGGGATGGTCGTAGCTGATCGAACCGATGACATTGAAGAGCCTCAAGTCGTATTTGTAGGGCACGTGATTCCCGTGCCATCCGACGACGTCGAGGGGCGAGTAGTCGAGCTCCACAGAGAACAACCGGCCGTCGAATTTGACGAACATCTCGCCAGGCCGCTCGCTGTCCTCGTAGGCCGCCACGGGGCTGAGGAAGTCCCTCGGATTCGCCAGACCGTTCGCTCCGATCGGGCCTCGCTCCGGCAGTTCGAGATAGGTGCCGTAGTTCTCGCAAACGTAGCCGCGGGCTGTGGCACCGAGCAGGTCGACCCGGAACACCATGCCACGGGGCACGACTCCGATCTCGCCCGGCCCGACTTCGAGTATCCCGCACTCGGTTGCCAGCCTGAGACGCCCCTCCTGCGGGACGATCAGCAGCTCTCCGTCGGCGTCGTAGAAGTAACTGTCCTCCATCGACCGTGTGGCCATGTAGACGTGCGCCGCCATCCCGGTCTGGGTGTGTGCGTCGCCGTTCGTGGCGATGGTCCGCAGCCCGGTCAGAAAGGTCGTCTCACCGTCGGGGAACGGCGGCGGGTCCCAGCGGAGCTGCCCGATCGGCGGATTCGCTTCGCGATTCGGAGCACTGCGGATGAAGTGACGGTCGACCTCGGTGAAGCGCCAGGCATGCCGCACGGACGGCCGTATCCGATAGAACCACGTCCTGCGGTTCCGCGCGTTCGGAACGGTGAACGCCGTACCGGAGAGCTGTTCGGTGTACAGGCCGAGCGGGGGTTTCTGCGGATTGTTCTGCCCGACCGGCAGCGCGCCGGACTCCGCCTCGGAGGCGAACTCGTTTCCGAAGCCCGACAGGTACTCGACGGCCATGGGGTCCTCTTTCGGTCGTTGCCCGGACCCTACAGTTTGTCCCCCTGGAGGACAGGCTGCCCGTGCCCCGTCAGTCGGCTTTCAGGCTCTCGAGAGCGGCGCGGAGCAGCGATTCCGCCTCTTCTGCGATCGGGACGATCGCCTCTTCACCCGTCACCTGCGACATCATCGCCGGGTCCATCGCCTCCACGACCACGCCGTCTTCGACCTGGCGGACGACCACGTTGCACGGCAGGAGTGCACCGATCTGTCGCTGCACGTCGAGCGCCCTGCCGGCGAGATTGGGGTTGCACGCCCCGATGATCACGTAGGGCTCGATCTCCTTGCCGATCTTCGCCTGCAGTGTCGCCCGCACGTCGATTTCGGTCAGGGTTCCGAAGCCGCGCTCCGCGAGCGCAGCCTTCACCTTGGGCAACGCTTCGTCGAGGCTCATGTCGAGGACCACGGCTGGTTCCAGAATCATCTGTTCTCCTTCTCTCGGCCCTGACGCTACTCATGGCCGGCGAGCGGAGCTCGATGCGTTCGTCAGTCGCCGCTGTTGTAGTGATCGGCCAGCCGATCCTCCCTTCCCCAGTTCGGTCGATCCGATAGATCGCATCGCGGAGCCATTGCACGGTGGACACCAGCGATGAAGACCAATCGCACCTTGGCACGGCCACACTGAGAATGATCTGGAGGAGTCGATCCATTTTGAGATCAATAATGCATGACACGTGGTGTCAGACCGGTGGCAGACCCCTCATCCACATTGCGATCAGGTTACCCACGCCGTCGGGAGCATCCTCAGGCAACAGGTGTCTTCCGATCACTTCCACGACCGTTTGGTTTGGGAGCCGTTCTGCTGCGGAGCGCATCCGTCCCGCGAGCATGAATCCTGGCTGTCCGAGAATGAGCAATTTCGGCACAGGAGAGCGCTCCAGCCACTCCGCGTATTCACCCACGACGAGCCGGGCGGCCTCCGGTTGGCCGGCTACTGGAATCTGCTGGTACGACGCGAGATAGGAGCGCCGCGCGTCGGCTCCGCGCTGGAAGTTCTCAGCATATGCTTCCAGGGTTTGACTGTCTGGCGGATAGACCGTCTCACGCCTGAGCGCATCTTCGAGGTAGGTCTCTGAGTTCACGACGTTCTTCTCGATATCACCAAAGCGCAGTCTCTTGAAGATGGTTCTGAACGGGTCATCGAAGTCCGGCCATATTGTTGGTCGCGTGATCGACTCCATGTGCGCGATCGCCCGAACGGACGCTGGGTGCCGAGCAGCCCAATCGAAGCCCACCATTGATGCGGGACCGTGAAGAACCAAGGTGACGTTGTGATCGATCCCCAGAAGCAACAGCAGTGTCTCGAGCGACGAGCGTTGGAATTCGATCGTGTAGGTGGTTGGCGTGCTACCAACGACCCGCTGGGAGGCCCCGGTTCCTGGTAGATCGACCGCAATCACCTTGCCTAGATCCGCAAGATACGGAATCACGCGCCGCCAGGTGTAGGTGGAGCCGAGCCCCCACTGCAGCAGCACGATCGGTGGTCCTGATCCCACTGTGCGATATGCAAGGTTGAGCCCGGACACATTCAGTCGTTGCGGGGGCCGCAGGCCCCCTGGGCGCCGAGCGATGATTCGTCGTCTAAACGGAGGCACGTCGGTCGAGGATACGCAACCAACTCGTTCCTTGCCACTGACGGTGACAGCCTTCGGCCGGGGCCGTCGCGAAGCAGACGCTCGTCCGGTTGATTCAGGCACCACCTGACACGGCTGGTTCCAGAATCATCTGTTCTCCTTCTCTCGGCCCTGACGCTACTCATGGCCGGCGAGCGGAGCTCGATGCGTTCGTCAGTCGCCGCTGTTGTAGTGATCGGCCAGCCGATCCTGAAGCTCCCGGGTCACGATGTGCTCCTTCGGCGCCTTGGGCGCCGTGCGCACGCGCTCCGCCTCGAAGGGCAGCACGATCCTCCCGTCTCCGGTTCGGCCGAACCGGTCGATCGGGACGTAGCGGCTCGCCCGGAACGGTCCCGGATCCACCACGGCGAAGCGCGCGGCCGGGCCTGCGTCCTCGAAGATGACATCGACGACCTTCCCGATCGGCTCGTGGCGAAGGTCGATCACGATGCGGCCGACCAGGCCGCTGTCTGAGCTGGCTGTCACAGCTCCCCCTTTCTTCGCCCCCTGGCCCGACCTCTGTCAAACATAGGGCTCGAACGGGCCGCATGTCCAGCAATTCCCTAGGGCCCGCTCCGGGGCGCGGACTCACACCAGCCACAACTTCGTTTGGCGACCATCGAGGAAGCGGCAGGCCGAGCCGTCGAAGAATGCCTCTTCCTCCAGCATGAACTGGACGATCTGACCGTCCCATTCCGGCACACCGACGCGAGCCTGCAGCTCGATCGAGTAGGCCGTGTTCGGCCACAGCGGATGGTCGCCTTGCCCGGGCACGCCCTCCTGGTTGTCCCACAACCCGATGGTTGGCCCGGCCCCATGGCCGTGGAAGCCGATCGGATGGCTGTAGACGAGCCCATCGATTCCAGCATCACGAGCCGAAGACACCGCAGCACCAAGGATCTGGTTCCCGGTCCGGCCCGCAACGAAGCCGGCCATCACGATGTCCTGCAGGGCGTTGGCGGCCGAGAGCCCGGCGACCAGGCCATCAGGCGCCGAGGTCTCGCCGGGTTCGAGCACATAGGCGTGTTGCTGCTGATCGGTGCAGTAACCCTGGTAGGTGATGCCGAAGTCGATGTGGACGAGGTCACCGGACCGGATGACCGTCTCCCCGGGCTTGTCGGCGAAGGACTCCCTGACCAGATCACCGGCACGCTGGATACTGGCAGTGGGATGGAACCAGGCTCCGTGGCCGGCATCGTGGACCGCCTGGCGCAGCCACCACTCCACGTCGCCCGTCGTCGAGCGGCCGGCTTCGATCACCTCCCCTGAGAGCGCCCGCCGAAGGAAGCCGTGCGCGACCGAGCAGGCTTCCGAAAGGATGTCCACCTCCTCGTCGAGTCGGGTCTCCAGCCAACCGATCGCAGCAGCCTCTGCCCCCACGATGCGCTCCCTGAGTCGGTTCGGCAGTGCTTCCGATAGCTGTTCCGACTCTGACGCAGACAGGCCGTCGGCGAGCGGGAAGGTCGAGGATCGGTCGACGCCGATGCGCACGGGGTCGACTTCCTCGAGGATCTCGGCGACCCGCCCCCACTGGTCCGGCTGAAGGGAGGGATCCCAGGCAGACTCGAAAGCGCTTCCCACCGCGTAGCGGGCGACCGCCATCCTCTCGACCCGATCGCCACGGTCCACGAAGACCAGGATCGTCCTCCGCCGGGCCGTTTGGAGCCAGGTCGCAGGCAGCATCGTCTCGAGGACCGGATCCTCGTTGTACTCACGAGCGGCGATCACCCAGGCATCGATGCGGCTGCGGCGCATGAGTTTCGGGACCAGTTCGTCGAGGCGGCGGATGAGGAGCCGGTCGGAGTGTTCCGCAGAGCGTCTGAGGTCGGTCGTCATCGGTCGCATGATCGCGTGACCTCTCCGCAGGTCGCCTGCACCGATGTCACCGGGCCACCTCGACGAGCGCCGAGTCGATTCGGTCCAGCAGCGTGTCGCCACCGTGACCGGCGTCCGACATCACCTCGAGCCGGCTCGTCTTCCACGACCTCGCGAGCCTCCACGGCACCTCGAGCGGGCTGCTGACGTCGTAGCGACCGTGGATGAGCACACCCGGAATGCCGTCGAGCTCGTGCGCCCGCTCGAGGATCGGAGCATCGTCCAGGAAGGCAGAGTTGCGCCAATAGTGGGTGACCAACCTGGCGAAGCGAAGGCGGAAGACCGGGTCGTCGTAGTGTGGAGACGGACGATGACCGGGAGCCAGCGAGACGTGGGCGTCCTCCCAGCGGCACCATTCATACGCTGCGGTCTCCTGCATGACGGGATCGAACAGCATCTCTGCGTAGGCGTCGACGAGCCTGAGGTTGCGCAGCTCGTCGGGAACGAGCGATCGGAATCGGTGCCACTCTTCGGGAAAGATGCGACCGACCCCTTCGGTGATCCAGTCGACCTCATCACGCGATGTGGTGGTCACGAGCGCAAGGACGAGCCCACCGATCCGCTCGGGATGTGCGAGTGCGTATGCCAGCCCAAGCGTCGTTCCCCACGACATGCCGAGTACCACGGCCCACCGTTCGATGCCGAGCATCTCTCGCAGGGCCTCGATGTCGGAGATCAGGTGTGGCGTCGTGTTCAGTCCCAGGTCGGGAGCAGTTGCCAGATCCAGCGGTGTGCTCTTCCCCGAGCCTCGCTGGTCGAACAGGACCGCACGATGGACCGCAGGATCGATCAAGCGCCGCTGGCCGGGCGAGCACCCCGACCCGGGGCCACCGTGGAGGAACAGCGCGGGGCGACCCGAGCGAACGCCGACTTCCTCCCAGTAGACGTGATGCCCGTCGCCCCTGTCGAGGGTGCCCGAAGCATTCGGCTCGATGTGATTGCTGGTCAATGTGTTGATACCCGGGCTCGACGCCCCGAGGCTAACCAGATCGGGAACAGGTTCTCGGTGCGCCCGCCGCGGCGACCTCGCCCGGGACCGACATCGGGCGCTCGGCCTGCCGTCAGATTCGGCCGTCGCTCAGACCCCGCTTGACGAAAGCGGCTCGATCACGGACCTCTTCGAGATCGGAGAGCCGGTCGAGGTTCGCCAGCGGCCTCGCCATGCGGTGGTTCGACCCGAGTCGCTCGCGGTGGCGATCGAGAAAGTCCCAGTAGAGCGTCGTGAATGGGCAGGCATCCTCGCCGACCCGGTTGCGAGGGTTGAAGGCGCACGTCGAGCAGTAGTCGCTCATCCGGTTGATGTAGGCACCACCTGATATGTAGGGCTTGGTAGCCATGCGTCCGCCGTCCGCCCACAGTCCCATCCCCATCACGTTCGGCACCATCACCCATTCCGCGCCGTCGATGTACTGACCCAGCATCCAGTCCATCAGTCGTCGTGGCTCGACGCCGTAGAGGTTGGCGAGGTTGGAGAGAATCATCAGCCGGGGGATGTGGTGCACCCAGGCGCGCGCACGCAGGCCGTCGAGCGTGTCGGCGAGGCACGCCATGTCGGTTCGCGCGTCGCCGGTGAACGCCGGCGGGATGTGGCGCCGGTGATCCAGCACATTGGACTCGATGTGATCGGGCCAGAGCCAATAGAGGCCCCAGACGTACTCCCTCCATCCGATGACCTGGCGGATGAATCCTTCGGCGGAGCTGATGGGAACGTCACCGTTGCGATATGCGGCTTCGACCCGATCGCAGACCTCGTCCGGCATCAACAGGCCGAGATTGAGGTATGGGCTCAGCACGGAGTGGGCCAGGCTCCAGGACTGCGATGTCATGGCGTCCTCGAATGGGCCGAACCGCGCCAACTCGTTGTCGACGAAGTGATCGAGTCGGGCGAGCGCAGCCCGGCGGCTTGTCGCCCAGATGCCGATCGGCTCGTCCCCGTGCGTCTGGGGCAACGAGGAGAGCACCTCTGCGTCGAGGTCATCGAGTCGGGATAGGGGCGGATGGGAGAAGATCGAGACATCGTCGGGTGGCGGCTCGCGGTTGTCCTCGTCGAAGTTCCACCGGCCCTCGACGGGCGCGCCTTCGCCTTCCATGAGGTAGCCGAGGCGGTTTCTGGTCCATCGATAGAACGTCTCCATCCTCAGCGATTTCTGGCCCTCCGCCCAGTTCTCGAACTCGGCGTGGTGGCAGAGGAACTGGTTCGATCGGACCTGTTGGATTCCCATGTCGTCGCACAGGTCTCGAGCGCGACGCGAGTTCGGCTCGGTTGCGGTCACTGCGTCCGGGTGGTGATCGTCGATGTGGGATCGGATTCCATCGCGCAAGGTGGCGGCTCGGCGCAGGTCGACCTCGTAGCCGGCGCCCTCGAGCTCGGTTGCGAAGCGCCTCATGGCCGCGATCACCAGATGGTTGCGCTGCACATGCCTGCCCAGTCCGAGCAGCTGTTCGCTCTCGACGAGCAGGACTCGCACCGAGCCGGGGTCGGCGGCGGCGAGTGCTCCGATCCTCCGGTTGAGTTGGTCGCCAAACACCAGGACGGTCCGCACGGGTGCAGTCTGCCCCATTCCGTGTGGTTCCAAACGATCGAAGTGACCCAAGAGCCTCTTGCGTGTTGCGACCGTTGGTCGTAGGGTCATTAACCAGATGGTTAAGGCATCTGGTGAGGACATGCGAACGGTGATCGTCCGATCCACCGTCGAGCTCATCGGCGAGATCGGTTGGAGCGAGATCACGACCCGCAAGGTCGCCCAGCGGTCGGGTGTCAACAACGCCCTCATCCACTACTACTTCGGCTCCAAGGAGGCGCTGCTCCGAGAGGCCGTGCTCACCCTGTTCGGCGAGGAGTTCGAGCGGCCGCTGTCTGCGATCCTCGCAGCAGACGACATCTTCACCGGCCTCGACGAGCTGTTCGAGGCCATCGGCGAGCTGGACATGACCCAAGTCCGGCTCGTCGCGCTCAGCGAAGCGATGCTCCAGGGCGTACGTGACGACGTGATTCGCGGCTGGATCCAGCAGGTCCTCGATGAGACGGTGGACCGCCTGGCCGCCCTCATCTCCGCCGGCCAGAACGCACATCGCGTCAGAGCCGATCTCGATGCCGCAGGCGCCGCGCTGGTGATCGTCGGCCTGATCGACGCCCTCGTCCTCTACAGGTTCAACCATCCCACGCTCGACCTCGAACCATCGAGGCGGGCCGTCCACACGATGCTCGCGCCACAGGAGTAGATCGATGACCACGAAAGCGACGACCACCACCGAGATCCACCTCTCCGACGTCTCGAAGACATACCGGGTCGGGGCGAGCGACGTGCACGCGCTGCGGTCGGTCGATCTGTCGATCGAACCTGGCCAGTTCGTCGTGATCCTGGGACCGAGCGGCTCCGGCAAGACCACGCTGCTGAATCTGATCGGAGCGATCGACACGCCGACGACTGGCTCCGTCGATGTCGGGGGCACCGATCTGGGCAGCCTGGACGAGACGGCCCGGGCGGCCTATCGAAGGTCATCGGTCGGGTTTGTGTTCCAGTTCTTCAACCTGATCCCGACGCTGACGGCCGCCGAGAACGTCGAGTTGATCGCAGAGCTCACCGATGGTGACAGTGGCGAGCGGGCGGAGGAGACGCTCGGGTGGGTCGGGCTGGCAGATCGGGTCGATCACTTTCCCTCTCAGCTGTCGGGCGGTGAACAACAGCGGGTGGCGATCGCACGGGCGCTGGCCAAACGCCCTCCGCTGTTGCTCTGTGACGAGCCGACCGGCGAACTGGACTTCGAAACCGGACGGTCGATCCTCGGTCTGCTCCGACGCCTCAATCGCCAGCACGGACAGACCGTGCTCGTCGTCACCCACAATGCCGCGATCGGGCAGATGGCCGATCGGGTCATCAGGCTGCATGCCGGCGAGATCTTCGACGACCGGCACGTGGACACTCCGATCTCGGCGGAGGAGCTGACCTGGTGAACGTGCTTTCTCGCAAACTCCTCCGCGACATCGGCCTGCAGAAGACCCAGTTCGTCGCCGTCGCCGTCACGGTCTTCCTCGGTATCACGATGTTCGGAGCGTCTTACGACTCGTTCCAGAACCTACAGGCCTCCTACGACGCAACCGCCACCCAGACTCGCTTCGCCAATCTGACCGTCGCAGGAGGGGACATCCCGGACTTCGTCTCGTTCGCCGAGTCGCAGCCGGGGGTGGAGAGCGTCGACACCAGGACGGTGGTCGACCTTCCATTCGATCTGCCCGACACGAAGCTCCTCGGACGGGTCGTTGGGATCCCCGATTCCGCGGCAGTCAATCTGCTGAGCATGCAATCCGGTTCGGTGCCGGCGCCGGGCGAGATCGCGCTGGAGGCTCACCTCGCCGACCACTTCCAGCTCGGAACCGGTTCTACGGTCTCGCTGCTCGGTCCGAACGGATGGGTCGATGCCCAGGTCTCGGGCGTCGCAGCCTCACCTGAGTACATCTGGCCGGCCAAGAGCCGCCAGGAGGTACTGACGACCCCAGACAACTTCGGTGTCGTGTTCGCGCCGGAAGCGGATGCTCGGAAGCTGGCCGGACTCGAGCAGCCGAATCAGGCTGTCGTCTACTACCGCGACGGCCGGCCCGACGACGCTCTGACCGCGGCGCTCACCTCGGCGGCCGCAGGCGCGGTCGACGTGTACACGCGGGAAGAGCAGCCATCGAACTCTGCCTTGAAGGAGGACCTGGCCGGCTTCGAAGAGCTCTCCGTGTTCTTCCCGATCCTCTTCCTCACGGCCTCGGGCATGGCCGGATATGTGATGATCACACGCCTCGTGCAGGCGCAGCGGCCGCAGATCGGCATCATGCTCGCCAACGGCTTCACTCGGAGAACGCTGCTTCGCCACTACCTCGGATACGGCCTCGCGCCCGGCGTCGCCGGTGCGATCCCGGGAGCGATCGCCGGCAGCCTGCTCGCCAGAGTGATCACCGGTTACTACACCGACATCATCTCGGTGCCCGTGACGGTGGTGGAAACGCACCCGGTGGCAGCAGTCGTCGCCGTCGTTCTCGGGATCGGCGCCTCGCTCCTCGCAGCACTCGGCCCCGCACTGATGGCATCGAGGGTCACGCCGGCAGAGTCGATGCGCGGATTTGCCCCGATTGGCGGCGGACGACCGAGCATCATCGAACGTCTCGTCCCTGCGGCAAGTCGGATGCCGATTCGTTGGCGGATGGGCCTGCGCGGTATCGAGCGAAACCCCCGCCGAACGATATCCACGATCCTCGGCGTGGTGCTGTCGCTGATCCTCGTCCTCGTTTCCTGGGGGATGATCGACACGATCCAGCAACTCATGAACTTCCAGTTCGACCAGATCGAGGTCCAGGACGCCCGCGTCTACTTCGATGGACCTGTCGACGAGTCCGCCATCAGCGCACTGACCACGGTCGACGGTGTGGCGAGCGCCGAACGGTCGGCGCAGATCCCTGCGTCTGTCACGTCCGGATCCAACGTGCTCTCGACCGCCGTGATCGTCCTCCCTGCCGATACGAGGATGCACGGGTTCTTCGACGCCCACCACGATCCGATCACGTTCGACCAGAACGGCGCTCTGGTATCGCAGGGAGTCCTCGACTCGACCGGAGCAGTTGTGGGCGGTGACCTGGAGGTCACGGTTGCCGGCGTGGGCAGCATCACGGTTCCGGTAGCAGGAGCGGTCGACGAGCCACTCGGATCGTTCGTGTACATCACGTTCGACGAAGCTCAGCAGCTCGCCGGGATGCCGGTGCCTGCGACCGCCGCCCTCATCTCCTACGACGGTTCGGTGGACGCCTCGACGATCCGCCAGGCGATCCTCGATGACCCAGGGGTTGCCGCATTCGAAGACACCGAAGCACTTGCCGGAATGATGAGAGGATTCATGGGGCTGTTCTACGCGTTCGTCGGAGTGATGCTGGCCTTCGGCGCAGCGATGGCGTTCGCGCTCATCTTCAACTCGATGAGCGTGAACATCGCCGAGCGCACACGTGAAGTCGGCACGTTGATGGCGGTTGGCGTGGATCGGTCGACGGTCTCCCGATTGGTCACCGTGGAGAACCTCGCCGTCGTCCTGATCGGCGTGCCGATCGGACTGATCGGCGGTTACTGGGTGTCGGCGGCTGCACTCGCCTCGTTCCAGTCGGACATGTTCCGCCTGACGTTGGACATGCGTCCGTCCACACTCATCCTGTCGGCACTCGCCATGGTGATCGTGGCCTTGCTGTCCCAACGCCCAGGGTTGACGGCCATTCGGCGAATGGATCTCACCCGCATCATCAAGGACCGCAGCTCGTGAACGACCCGACCTTCGGCACTTGCCCAGACGGGACAACCGTCGCACATTGAGAGGAGACGCTCCGGAGACATCCGGCTGCGAGAAGGAGAACACCATGGTGACACGAACTCAGAGACCGCTCCACTGGTTGGGCTTCCTCGGATTCCTCGGATTCCTCGGGTTCGAGTTCCCGCCCTTCTTCGCCTTCATGCCGTTCTTCCTGTTCTTCCTCTACCTGCGCCAACCGCATCGGCTCTGAGGGTCGGACCCTCGTCGAGGCGAGGCACCTGGGCAGGAGCGACCAGCCCGACTGACAACCGACTCTGTCGAAGCAGGCGAGGATGAGGTGAACTGCGTAGCGGTGGCCACCCCTGCTTAACTCAATCGCCTGATCTCCGAGGACCCCATGCAACCAGCGACGAACGCAGACCCGAGCACGGTACGCCGGCAACGGCTCTCGTCGGCGACCGACTGAAGCCGTGGCCAAGAGTCTCTACATCGCATCCCTCGAGCCCAGAGCCGGCAAGTCGGTGGTCGCTCTCGGGTTGATGGAACTGCTGAGCGCCCGGGTGGAGCGCCTCGCCTACTTCCGGCCCGTGGTCCCGGAGACGGCCGATGTCCGCAGCGCCCTCATCCAGGCCCGATTCCCTGCCGCCGCCGTCGCCCATGCCTTCACCTCCGAGCAGGTCGAAGACCTGCTGGCCGACGGGCGCAACGACGACGTGTATCGCGGGATCCTCGAGCAGTACCGCAGTCTCACCCACGACGCCGACTTCGTGTTGTGCGACGGCACCGACTACACGGGCGTCTCCGCCACCTACGAATTCGCCTTCAACGCCGAGGTGGCAAATCACCTGGGGGCTCCTGTCGTCGTCCTCATCAATGGCAATGGCCGAGACGCCGAGGACGTCGTGGAGAGCGTCATGGTCGCCCGCGAGTCGCTGATTCGCGAGGGGTGCACACTGGCCGCGACCATCGTCAATCGAGTGGCGACCGAAGACCTCGAGGCGATCTCGACCGCCCTCGGAACCGTTCGGGGCCACGAACCGGAGTTCACGATCCCCGAAACACCGCTGCTTGGCATGCCGACCTTCGCAGAGGTGGTCGAGTCGATCGGCGCGATTCCCGTGATTCCGTCCGGCGAGGTGGAGGAGAACCGGGAGATCACCGGATACAAGATCGCCGCAATGTCGCTCCCGAACTTCCTCGATCACGTTGGCGAGGGATACCTCGTGATGGTCCCGGGAGATCGATCCGATCTCATCGCCGGGGCGGTGGCGAGTCGGGTCTCGACCACCTATCCCAACATCGCCGGGCTGATCCTCACGGGCGGGCTCGAGCCCGCCCATCAGGTGCTCGACCTCATCGAAGGCATCGAGGATGCCCGTATGCCGATCTATGCGGTCGACACCGACACCTTCCAGACCGCCCGAGATGTCGCCGCCGTCACCGCAGTGATGCGCCCGTCGAGCGAGCGCAAGATCTCAACAGCCCTGGGCCTCTTCGAGCGCCACGTCGACGTCGAACTGCTCGCGGATCGCATCGATGTCACCAGGTCGGACCGGGTGACCCCGCTCATGTTCGAGTACGACCTGATCGAGCGGGCCCGCGCAGCCAACAAGCACATCGTGCTGCCGGAAGGCACCGACGACCGAATCCTCGATGCCGCCGAGATCCTCACCAGGCGCGCTGTCGTCAAGCTCACCCTGCTGGGAGAGGTCGAACGGATCGCCAAGCGCATCGCCGAACGGGGGCTCCCGCCCGGATCGGTGAAGATCATCGACCCGGCGACGTCACCGCTCCGCGAGCAACTGGCACGCCGGTATCAGGAGCTGCGGTCCCACCGGGGCGTCGCCATGGAGAACGCCCTCGACGTCATGCTCGACGTCAACCAGTTCGGGACGATGATGGTCGAGACCGGGCTAGTCGACGGGATGGTCTCCGGCGCCGCCCACACCACCCAGGCCACCGTGCGGCCGGCGCTGCAGGTGATCAAGACCCGGCCCGGCGTGAGCATCGTGTCGTCCGTTTTCCTGATGCTGCTTGCAGACCGCGTGCTCGTCTACGGCGACTGTGCGGTGAACCCCAATCCGACCGCAGAGCAGCTCGCCGACATCGCCATCAGCTCCGCCGAGACCGCCGAGCGCTTCGGGATCGAGCCGGTGGTCGCCATGCTCTCGTATTCAACGGGCGCATCGGGCCAGGGTGAGGACGTGGAGCGGGTGCGGGAGGCGACCAAACTCGCGAGGGAGCGCCGCCCCGACCTGCGTATCGACGGGCCGATCCAGTACGACGCAGCCATCGATGCCTCGGTCGGCAGCAAGAAGCTGCCCGAGTCGAGCGTCGCCGGTCAGGCGACGGTGTTCATCTTCCCCGATCTCAACACAGGCAACAACACCTACAAGGCGGTGCAGCGGTCCGCAGGAGCCATCGCGGTGGGACCGGTGCTGCAGGGACTGAACAAGCCCGTCAACGACCTGTCCCGCGGGTGTGAAGTTGCCGACATCGTCAACACCGTCGCCATCACCGCCATCCAGGCCGAGAACAGCTGATGCGCGTCCTGGTGCTCAATTGCGGCAGCTCGTCGATCAAGTACCGGCTGTTCGACGGCGAAGCGCCCGTGGCGAAGGGCATCGTCGAGCGAATCGGCCAGCACGACAGCGACGTGCCCGACCACCGGACGGGGCTCCGGCGGGTCCTCGAGGCACTCGCCCCTCACATCGCCGACAACGGCCTCGACGCCATCGGCCATCGGGTCGTGCACGGTGGCGAGGAGTTCGTGCAACCGACCTTGATCGACGACGACGTGATCGAGCGCATTCGCGCCCAGATCCCGCTCGCCCCGCTCCACAACCCGGCGAACCTCCTCGGAATCGAAGTGGCCGTGGCGCTCGAACCGCAACTCCCGCAGGTCGCGATCTTCGACACGGCGTTCCACCGGACGCTCCCCCCGCGTGCCTTCCGATATGCCCTGCCGGAATCGACGTACCGGGATCACGGCGTCCGGCGCTACGGCTTCCACGGCACTTCCCACGCCCATGTCGCCCAGCTCGCAGCAGAGCATCTCGGTCGCCATCTCGCAGATCTGAACCTCATCACGTTGCACCTCGGCAACGGCGCCAGCGCTACCGCCATCGAGAAGGGGAAGAGTGTGGACACCTCGATGGGGATGTCTCCGCTGGAGGGGCTGGTGATGGGGAGCCGTTCGGGAGACATCGACCCGGCGATCGTCTTCCACCTGGAGCGTTCCGCCGGCATGACCAACGATGAGGTCGAGTCGATGCTGAACCGCCAGAGCGGGCTGCTCGGCTTGTGCGGCGACATGGATCTCCGCGAGGTGGATCGGAGAGCCGCCGGAGGCGACGCCGATGCCGCGCTCGCACTCGATGTGTACGGATATCGGGTCAAGAAGTACGTGGGCGCCTACCTCGCCGTGCTCGGCTCGGTCGACGCCGTCGTCTTCACCGGCGGCGTCGGTGAGAACCAGCCAGATATCAGGTGGCGCGCACTCGCCGGGATGGCCGGGCTCGGTGTCGAGCTGGACGCCGAGCTGAACCGCTCCGTCGACCTCTCTGCCGGGCCTGCGGCGATCCATGCCGCGGCGAGTCGCACTGCCGTGCTGGTGATCGCCACCAACGAGGAGCTGGAGATCGCCCGCCAGGTCCGCCAGGTCGTGCTCGCCGGCTGAGCCATCTGGCGAGAAGAGGGTCGCGTACGGAGCGGACCGAGCTGTCGCCCGGTGTGGACGAACCCCACGGCGCGAATTGCCTGGCTCGCGGCGGGCCGCCCGCAAAAGTGACGATTGGCTCTGGGTTCGACGAACGACGGATTGCAAGCTCGATGCGAGGTGCCCGATGACCGCCACTGAACGAACCGGCAAGCAGACCGCTGCCCGGCACGGCGCCGCGGCCATCGAGGTCTCGGGCCTGCGCAAGTGCTACGGAGACGTGATCGCGGTCGACGACATCAGCTTCACCGTGCAGCGGGGTGAGATCTTCGGCCTCCTCGGGCCGAACGGCGCCGGCAAGACGACCACGCTCGAGTGTCTCGAGGGATTGCGTCGGTCCGACGAGGGCCGACTGGACGTCCTGGGCGTGGATCCCGACCGCGAAGCGCACCGACTCACCGACTTGATCGGCGTGCAGCTCCAGGCATCCGGGTTCCCGCCCACGATGACCTGTGACGATGCCATGCGGTTCTTCTGTTCCTATCACCACGCTGCGCCAAGAGGCGATCTGCTCGATCGTCTCGGATTGAGCCACAAGCGCGCCACCCGGTACGACGAGTTGTCGACCGGCCTGCAGCGCCGGCTGGCCCTGGCTCTCGCGATTGGGCACGAACCTCAGGTGGTCATCCTCGACGAGCCAACCGCCGGCCTCGACGTGGCATCGAGGGTGGAGCTGCACCGCATGATTCGCGAACTGAGTGAAGCCGGAACCACGATTCTGTTGGCAACCCATGACATGGCCGAGGCCGAGCAGATGGCCGATCGTGTCGCGATCCTGCTTCGGGGCCGCATCGTGGCGACCGGGAGCCCTCGAGACCTCACCGCCACCGGGAATGGCCTCACCAAGATCTCCGTCCGTAGCGAACGGGGCACGATCGGAGCAGGAACCGATATCGAGACCGTGACCCAGACGGCCGCTTCCGACGAGTACTCGATCATGTTCACGAGGGACATCGGGACAACCGTCTCCGCCATCCTCGAACGGCTCGAGACGGCTGACGATCCGCTGATCGACCTGCGCGTGGAGCGCCCGTCGCTCGAGGAGCGCTTCCTCGAGCTCACGTCCGAGGCGGTCACCTCGTGACGGCCTTCGTCCATCACCTCGGGTTCGAGTTCCGCAGCGGGCTCCGAAACTCGACCTCGATGCTCATGTACTACTTGTTCCCCCTCGGGTTCTACGCGCTGATGGGCGTGGTCATGGTCCAGATCAATCCCGACTTCGGCGAGCTGTTGATCCCGTCGATGGTGCTCGTCACGCTGATGGCGGGGACCCTGTTGGGACTTCCCGGCGAGTTGGTCGAGGAGAGGGAGGCGGGCATCTTCCGGAGCTTCAAGGTGAATGGGGTCCCGGCGATCTCGATCCTCGTCGTCCCACTGCTTGCCAGCGCCTTCCACGGGACGATCGGGTCGGCCGTCATCGCCCTCACGGCCGGACCGCTGTTCGGCGTGACGGTCCCGACCAACTGGGTGGCGTTCATCCTGATCACGCTGTTGAGCGCGTTCACGCTCGGGTCCCTGGCGGTGCTGATCGGCGTCGTCTCGACGAGCAGCCGGGCGACCGTCCTCTGGTCACAACTCGTGTTCCTGCCGTCGATGCTCATCGGCGGGCTGATGGTCGATCTCGAGCTGATCCCGTCGACCGTGCGGGGATTCTCCGGGCTGCTCCCCTCCACCTACGCCATGCAGGCGTACCGCGGCTTGGCATACGGCGCAGAGACCGTCTTCGACCCGACCCTGTCGGTGCTGGTGCTCGCTGTCGGCGGCGTCGTGGCCTTCACCCTGGCCGTCTCCCTGTTCAGCTGGGATCGAAAGAACTCCACCCGTCGACTCCACCCTGCGCTGGCGCTCCTGGCGATCGTCCCGTACGCGGTGGGCACGCTGCTCGCCTGAGCGCCTCAGCGGTCGGCAGGTGCGCCCGCCTCGGCGATGATCTCCGCCATGACGGTCATCCCGGCCTCGATTCCCGCTCTCGCTACCGGGTAGGCAGGCACCATGAGTCGATCCACTCCGATATCGGCCATCAACTGGACCGCGCCGCCGGGGTCGTCGAGGAACCGCCCGGGGTAGGCGGCCGAGATCTCGATCTCTTCGAAGTCGCGCCCCGCGGCGATGCACTGCTCGCGCAGCGCCGCCACGATCCGCTTCAGCTCATCGATCGAGTCGGGCCCGGGATAGAAGCCGTCGCCGCGAGCAACCGTCCGCCTGATGGCGGCGTTCGACTGGCCCCCGACAACGATCGGGATCGCTCTGTCGGCCGGCTTCGGGTTCAGCGAGACATCGTCGAACGCGAACACTTCTCCCGTGAACGACGCGGAGCGGTCGGACCACAACAGGCGCATGGCGTCGATCATCTCGTCGACCCGTTTCCCCCGTCCACCGAATGGCACTCCGACCGCTTCGAACTCCTCTTCGAGCCATCCGGCACCGATACCGAGTTCCACCCGTCCGCTGGTCAGATGGTCGAGCGTTGCGAGCTCCTTCGCCAAGACGAGCGGATTGCGCAGCGGGAGGATCATCACACCGGTGCCGAGACGGATTCGGGACGTGGCGGCGCCGACCCATGTCAGCCAGATCAGCGGATCCGGAATCGGAACGTCGGGCGTCCCCGGCATCTTCCCGGTCGGGTGATACGGGTACACCGAGTCGTACTGGTGCGGCCAGATGACGTGCTCAACAGTCCAGACGGATTCGAACCCGGCCTCCTCCGCCGCCACGACCAGGTCCTTCGCCGGGCCGGGATCGGTGAACGGGATCGTGTTGGCGTATGCCAGCCCGAACTTCACGCCTCGGTGCCCCGTGCCCGGTCCAGGTCCTCGGCCGGGACCCAGCACGAGTGGAAGCCATTCGGCACCCGCACCGGCAGCTTGACCCTGCCGAGTGGACCGGAACCGAGGTCGGCGGCGTCCAGGATCACGAGCTCCGAACGATCCTCGGCAGCGTCGTACACGAACGACAAGAGGTACCCGTCGTCCTCGGCCGTCCCGTCGACACGCGGCGCGAACGGGGCCTCCGAACCGTAACGTCCAGGCCCGAACTGGTATCGCTCGTCGGTTCGCCGGTCGAGGTCGAACTTGACGATCCCGTCGAAGTACATGGTGGTGTCGCTGTTGATCGAGACGTTGTATGCATAGCGATTGCGGACACCGACCAGAGAGGAGTCGATCATCGGGAATTCGGTGTTCCGATCGTCGAGCGGCTCCTCGGTGGTTCGACCGGTCTTGAGATCGAAGCGATACCGGTGGACGTAGGCGTCGAGCCGCAGGTAGTTGAGGATGCTGGCGAGCGGACCTCTGAACTCGACAGCGGGCGGGCCGGGGACCCGGAAGCGGCAGACGTCGAGGACGATCTCGTCACCCTGCTCCCAGGCATTGATGGAGTGGTAGATGTAGCAGGGCTCGGCTTCGAACCATTGGACCGCAGTTCCGTGTCGGGGAATCACGCCGAAGCGCGCCGGGGTGTTTCCGAGGAACTCGAGCCGGTGACGGCCCGCTCTGGCCGAGGCCTCGTCCACGACGAGCGGGAGATCCATGACGATCGAGTAGTTCTCGGTGATCGCCATGTCGTGCGGCATCCGTGCGCCCGGGATGTCGATCTCGGTGTGGTGGGTGACCCGACCGTCTGCCGAAACCACGCCGTACGACATGTACGGCGGCGTCGGCCCGTAGTCGAAGTACACGAACTCACCGCTCCTCGGATCCACCTTGGCGTGCGCCGAGACACACGATTGCCTGGTCCCGCCCCAGTCCTCCCGCCCCACGGTCTCGAGGCTGAATGGATCGATTCGGTACGGGGCTCCCGCCAGATACCACAGAGCGACCAGGTTGCCGTTGTGGAACAGGACGTCGGTGTTGGCGGTGTCTTTGAGCCGGAGCCGTGAGCCGTCGTCGGGGTTGGCGGTGCGGGGCTCGGCGACGCCGCCCCACAAGGCGCGGCCGGCTTCCCGGTCGGCGGCGAGGCCCTCGGTGGCCACCGATCGGTTGCGATACGTCGCCTTGCCATCCTCGAGGTGGATGCCGTGCAGCATTCCGTCCCCGTCGAACCAGTGATACCGGCCTTCTGTGCGGTAGCGCGGATTCGGCCCGTTCCGGACATACATCCCGGCGAGGTCCGCCGGGATCTCGCCGATCACTTCGAGGTCGCTCGCCTCGATCTCCTCGTCGACCGGCGCATACGGGCCGACGAGATACGGGTTCTCCCCGGCGTCCAACGCCACGGAGAGGGCGTCGTTGCGGACAGTGGTCATGGGCGCTCCTCGCAGATTTCTAACGGCCGTTAGAAATCTACCACTTGTCGCCCCCAGGCGCAGCCAGAGGGGATCTGGATGCAACGCGCATCCGCCCCCATGGCTCGCCGACGAAAATCGTGTCCCCCGAGAGGGGGGATCAGAACCTCAATGCGCAACCGCCCCCATGGCTTGCTGGCGCAAGCCTGTTTCCCTGCGGGAACACACAGGCCGCCCTGTGCCCCGCACCGAGGAACACACGGAGTTACCGGGGGTCGGCGGCGATCCCGGTGAGGATCATGTCGGCGAACACCTCGGCGACTTCGGACGAGGAGTGGCGCCCGGACGGCTCGAACCAGAACAGGGTCGAGTTGCACATCCCGACGATCGCCTTCATGAGCAGCCACGAATCGGCGTCCGATCTGAGCAAACCCTCGGACTGGGCTCGCTCGATCAGCTCGACCCACAGGTACTCGTAGCGCCGGCCCAACTCGTCGACGCGGTCGGCGAGCTCCTCTGAGATCGCGTCCAGGCGCTCCGACTGGAAGATTCGATAGAGGTCGGCATGACGATCGAAGACATCGAGGTGCCCGGCGACAGCAGCCCGAATCTGGTCGACGGAGCTTCCGTCGTCCTCGGTGATCGATTCGAGCATCGACACCGCCAACCCGACCCGCCCTCCGACGGTCGCAGCCAGGACCGCCTCCTTTGATTCGAAGTAGTAGTAGAGCGACCCGGCTTTCATCCCGAGACCGTCGGCGATGTCCTGCATGCGCGTGGCGGCGTATCCGCGTTCGGAGAACAGACCGGCCGCAACGTCGAGGATCCTGCTGCGTTTGTCCA
Source organism: bacterium (assembly GCA_024641285.1). Classification (GTDB taxonomy): domain Bacteria; phylum Actinomycetota; class Acidimicrobiia; order Spongiisociales; family ZC4RG35; genus JAHEDH01. The sequence goes on from JAHEDH010000001.1 coordinate 51,129, forward strand.
CCCGCTTCGTCGTCATCACCGCCAGCCTATGCCCGCGGTGACGGCACCCACGTAGTCGCTCACGATCGGCCCCGGCCGAGGGAGTAGCGTGAAACGATGCCCTCCACAGACCGGCCCGATCGGTTACGGCTTCTCGAAGACGCCCGGGCGGCCTACGAGGACCGGGCCTGGGCGCGATCCCATGCGGCGTTCGCCGAAGCGGATGCCGGCGGACCGATCGGGCCATCCGAGCTGGCGCTGATGGCGACCAGCGCCTACATGCTCGGACATGTCGCCGAGATGCTCGGACTCTTGGAGCGAGCGCACCATGCCTACCTCGATGCCGGAGACCTGCTGGCATCGGCGCGAACCGGGTTGTGGCTGGCAACCAACCTGATGAGCCGCGGCAAGATCCCCCAGGCCAGCGGATGGGTCGAACGCTGCGAACGGCTCCTCGCCGACGCCCCGGAGGAATGCGTCGAACGCGGCTATCTGCTGATGCCGCAGATGCTGAGGGAGGTCTTCGCCGAGCAATTCGGTGAAGTCGTGAGGGTTGCCGCGGAGGCGGCCCAGGTCGGACGGCGGTTCGACGATCCGGACCTGACCGCCCTCGCTGCCCAGACCCAGGGCAGGGCACTACTCAAGCTCGGACGGACCGACGAAGGGCTCCGCGTCCTCGACGAGGTGATGGTCACGGCTGCGAGCTCGAGGTTGTCGCCGATGGTGACGGGCCTCGTGTACTGCAGCGTCCTCGAAGGCTGCTTCGAGTCCCACGCCATCACACGGGCGGCGACGTGGACCCGCGAGCTGACCGACTGGTGCGGCTCACAGCCGGACCTCGTCGCGTTCAATGACCGATGCCTCGCCCACCGCTCGGAGACCCTCCGCCTCCAGGGCGCCTGGGAGGAGGCCGTGCAAGAGGCAGAACGCGCCCGCGCTCTCGGAGCGCGCCATCAGATCGCCGCCCAAGCTTCGTACCAGCTCGCCGAGATCCATCGCATGCGGGGCGAATTCGAACAGGCAGCAGAGTCGTATCGGGAAGTGATCCGCGACGGCGGCGACCCCATGCCCGGGCTGGCGCTACTCAGGGTCGCCCAGGGAGACGCAGAGGCGGCTCTTGTGTCACTCGGAGACGCAATCGCCGACACCGAAGACCCGTACCACCAGGTTGCACTCCTCCCGGCCTATGTCGAAATCGCAATTGCAGCCAAGCATTCCACCGAAGCCCATGACGCCGCCGAGTCCCTCGCCCAAATCGCCACCGCGACGGGAGCCGACGTTCACGCTGCGTGGGCCATGCGTGCTCGGGGCCAGGTCGCCCTGGCTGATCGTCGAATCTCCCAGGCGGTTCGAAACCTCCGAGACGCCGCGTCACTATGGCGCGACCTCTCGGTCCCCTATGAGCTCGCACGGACCAGAGTCGATCTCGGACTGGCATTGGAGGCTCGGGGCGATTCCGAAGCGGCGGGTGCCGAACTCGAAGCTGCCCGGAGCGTGTTCGATCGGCTCGGTGCGGCCCCCGACATCCGTGCTGTCGACGATCACGTCCACCCGCCGAAGACAGACTGGCCGGGTGGTCTCACAGACCGTGAGGTCGAGGTGCTCCGAATGCTGACGTCCGGCGCAACGAATCGCGCAATCGCGGCGGATCTCATCGTGAGCGAGCGCACCATCGACCGGCACGTGTCGAACATCTTCACGAAGCTGGGCGTGTCCTCGCGTTCGGCTGCGACCGCCTTCGCAATCCGAAACGGGCTCGCCTGACCTGGGTGGAACTACCCACCCGAGCAGACCACCAGATTGGGTAGTGCCCCCGATGCGGCACTTCCCGAGCCGCCATACGGTGACCGCACACTCACTTCGGGAGCAGAACATGGTCGGCCAGCCGGCAGACACGAGGTACATCGACACGGTGGTGATCGGGGGCGGACAGACAGGTCTGACCATCGGTCACGAACTGAGGCAACGCGGTTGCGACTTCGTCATCCTCGACGCCAACGAGCGGATCGGCGACGCATGGCGCAATCGATGGGACTCCCTCCTCCTCTTCACGCCGGCCCGATACAACGGTCTCCCGGGCCTGGCGTTTCCCGGCAAGCCCGACGAGTTCATCGGCAAGGACGATCTGGCCGCCTATCTCGAGCTTTACGCCGAGGCGCACGACCTCCCTGTCATGTCCGGCACACGGGTCACACGCGTCTCCCACGATGGCGCCGAATACCTGGTCGAGGCAGACGGACTGCAGCTGCGATCGGCGAACGTGATCGTGGCCATGGCCAACTACCAGGCCCCCAAGGTCCCCGACTTCGCACCCGATATCGACCCCCGCATCTTCCAGATGCATTCGAATTCGTACCGTCGCCCTTCCCAGCTCAACGACGGCCCGGCCCTCGTGGTCGGCCTCGGCAATTCGGGAGCCGACATCGGGCTCGAGCTCGCATCGACCCGGACGACGTACGTCTCGGGTCGACCGAATGCAGTGATCCCGTTCCGGATCGAACCGTGGCTCGGCCGCAACGTCGGGGTCCGGCTCGTCCGCTGGTTGGCGGTGAGACTGCTGAGCACCGCCACCCCGATCGGCAGGAAGGCGAGACCGAAGATCATGTCGCAGAGCGGCGCTCCGCTGGTCAGGGTGAAACCGCGCGACCTCGTCGCTGCCGGCGCCCGACGGGTCGAGCGGGTGACCGGCGTGTTCGACGGGAAGCCGCAGCTCGCCGACGGGACCGTTCTCGACGTGGCGAACATCATCTGGTGCACCGGATTCAAGCCCGGCTTCGACTGGATCGATCTGCCCGTCTTCGACGACGAGGGCCGGCCCACCCATGAGCGGGGGATCGTCGCAGGCCAGCCGGGCTTCTACTTCTGTGGCCTCTTCTTTCAACACTCGCTCTGGTCGGAGACGCTGTCCGGCATGCCGATCGACGCCGTTCACGTCGTCGATCACCTCGTCATCGAGCGTCCCGCGCTCGCCACGACCTGACGCGGGACAGACTCGAGTGTTCGAAGACTCGACGAATCGATCTGTCCGTCACAGGGCCACCGGGCTGCGTGGCCGGTTCCTGGCGCGGTCACGGTCGTGTTCACACGGGCCGACACAGACATGCCCGGTACCCTCGCTGCATGGAGATCAACCCCCAACTCGAGCGGATCTCGTTTCTGATCGGCACCTGGCGCGGCCATGGCCGTGGCGTGTATCCGACCATCGAGGCGTTCGAGTACGACGAAGAGATCGACCTCGCCCCGCTCGGACCCAAGCCGATGCTCAGATACTCGCAGTCCACCTGGATGCCGGGCACCCGGGACCCACTGCACAGCGAGATCGGATATGTGCGTCCCGTCGGCACGGACGCGGCCGAACTCATCATTGCCCAGCCGACGGGGATCACCGAGATCCACACCGGGACGATCATCGAGCGTCGCATCGAGTTTCGAACCGTTTCCGTCGAGCGAGCGCCAAGTGCCAAAGAAGTCCTGTCGGTCGAACGTCGGATCGAGGTGCACGAAGGTCGGCTCACGTACGAGCTGTTCATGGGGGCAGTCGGACAGCCGCACCAGCTCCACCTGGAAGCCACCCTGGAGAAGTCGAAATGATCAGCTCGGGTCGGTGACCTGACCAAAGAACAGCATCTCGCCCGTCGTGGTGTGCTCGATCCAGAAGCGGAACGGGTGGTCGGCAGAGAACGTCGCCGGCTCGGGCGCCGGCGCCGACCGGTGGTTCGAATGCGGCGCGCATCCCGAGCGTCTGGAGCGCCGACTTCAGCGAGATCTGCGCCTCGAACTCGAAGGACGGCAGCGTGATTTCCACACCGCGATCCTCTCAGGCGATCTGCAGGTCGGCCGGCTGCAACGATGCCGCCGGCTCGGCCGGTGTTCCCTCATCGGGCAGGAGGATGACCGTTGCTGCGTCGCCGGCGTACGGCAATCGCACGGCCCGACAGCCGTCTGCCTCGGCATATGCCGTTCGTAGGTCCGTGTGCATCAAAGGAGTCTGGACCTCGGCCCTGTCGGTTCTGTGCCTGTGCGCGTACCTGTACGGCGGTCACGCCGGCCGTGCCGACGGTCTTGATGTCGCTCGGAGCTGCGGCCATCACGGCCGGCAGAACGAGCAGCGCGAGGATCAACAGTGTCTTGCGCCTCATCTCTGGGCCTCCTTTCGGCCCAAGTACACCCCCATGTGACCTCTGCGACGTGAAGACGCCGACATCGCGATCGTGAAGCCCGGGCTCGGCTGCGATCAGGACCGGAACAGCTCGAGCAGGAGCAAGCCCACACCCATGAGCGCCACCATCAGCCCGATGAACCGCACGAGGAACTCGTAGGAGGCCATCGCCTCTCCCCCGCGCCGGTCGAGGGCATTCGGCCACACGCGCACGGCCCGTTTGACGACGTGCAGTGAGTTTGCGGCGGCCAGCCCGCCCAACACCAGCAGCAACGCACCGACAAGTGCCAGATACATCGGTACCTCCCGGTTCCATCGTGGTGCCCCGACCAGGCCGAAGACAGAGGAATAGGACCCCCGCCGGCGCACGACGCGCTCAGCCGCGGCTGGGCTCCGACGAGACGACGCGCCCGGGAGGTGTGGCCTCGAACTCCGATCTGGCAGCCGGGACGGTGAGCCAGAAGCAGGCGCCGCCGAGACGCTCCGAGACCTTGTGGCCGGTGTGACCATCGTGCGCAACAACCAGTTGACGGGCGATGGACAGTCCGAGCCCGGAACCCTGAACGGCACTGAGATACGTGTGAGGTCCTCGTTCGAAGCGGTCCCAGATCGTCACCTCGTACTTCTTCGGAATCCCAGGACCGTTGTCGTGCACCTCGATCGTCGTCTCACCGCCGGCGCGGTAGGCGCGCACTTCGACGACACCATTTCCATAGCGGCCGGCGTTGGTGAGGTAGTTCACGAGCACCTGCCGGAGCCGGTCGACGTCACCGAGCACTGTCAGACCAGGCTCGACGTGTGCGGAGATCTGCGCCATGGAAGCGCCGTTGGTGAGCATCCCGACTGCCGAATCGATCAGCTCCGACGCGGGGATGGTCGAGTAGGTGAGCTTGGTCGTTCCGAGCTTGTCCCTGGCTACCTCCACGAGGTCTCCGACGATTCGGGAGAGGTGCTTCGTCTGGGCGTTGACGATGGAGATCATCTCCACTCGATCGTCTCGGGGGAGATCTGGATCGAAATCGAGGATGTCGGTGAAGCCCGACATGGCAGTCAGCGGAGTGCGCAGCTCGTGAGATATGGAAGCGACGAGATCGTTGCGCTGTTTCTCGACCACGTCCCGAGTCTCCTTGATCGCCACACCCTGGCGAGCGATCACTATGAGCCCGACGACGGCGGTGGCGACCTGCAGGATCGTCGCCTGCTCGCCGAGCTCGCCCATCGTCAGAGCGAACAGCACGGCGATCGCCGAGTAAGGCGCAACCATCGGCCAGATCCGTCCTGGCCGATCCGCCTGCTCTCGGAGGACGGTTGGACCTGCGACCATGAGAGCCGCAATCGCAAACAAGCCATAGCCGAGCAGCCATGCTGCATCCAGTCGCCCACCCTCGAAATACGTATCCGCCTCGACCTGGAACACATACGCCATGTCTGCGAGCGCAGTCACGAGCATTCCGGCCGAGACGAGGAGCAGGCGACCATCGAACTGGAGCTGCGAGCGACGAGTCGCCAGAATCATCAGAGCGACCAAGAGGATCAGGTCGCCGACGGGATACGCGAGGTTGATCACGTTCTCCAGGATGCCCGCCTCGGAGTCCAGGTAGATGGCGTCCTTGAGATAGAACGTCCAGACGATCGCGGACAATGCCATCGTCCCCGCCAGGGCGTCGAGTGTGAGGCGGGCCCGTTCCCACTTCCGGACTTGCATGTGGGGAAGCATCAGAATGCCGATGAAGATGACGGGATAGGCGGCAACGTAGAACACATCCGCAAGGCCAGGATACGGCACGTCCACATCGAGGAACCAGGAGTAGTAGATCCAGATCAGCTCGCCGACTCCCCAGGCGGCCACGCCGACGCCGATCAGCGTCCAGGCGGCGGTGCCCGTTTCTTTCCGCCGAAGCGCCGCCGCAACGAGGAGCAAACCGGCGCCAATGGGGCCGATCGCGAATGTCCAGTTGGTCACACCGAAGATGAAGTCCTCGCTGCCGACCTGGAACCCCATGACGAGGGCTCCGATCAGGCACGCTCCCACCACGAGCAGCCAGAAGGCGCGGAGTGCGTACGAGAGCTGGGCCCAAGCGGCCCGCCATATGGGGAAGAGTTGTTTCGACGACCAGGGGATCGCCTTTGCGTATGTGAGTCCAGCCATTCGGTCCAGGTCGGCGGATGTTTCGAAGACATAAGGATTCGCAATAGGTCGACATTTGCGGCTGTGCAAAACCGTGATGTAGCACGTCGCACCACCGCTGTTGCACGCGATCGCGATACCGTGATCGGGAGAACGCCCCCAGAAGTAGTAGCCAGATGCCGACACCGATGAGCAGCCGAGATCGACCCTGGAGCCACGAAGTCCCCGATGGGCCGTGGGACGCCATCGTGATCGGATCCGGAATGGGAGGGATGGCGAGCGCGGCCGTGCTCGCCAGGCTCGGACAGCGCGTGCTCGTACTGGAACAGCACGTCATCCCGGGTGGCTTCACCCAGACCTTCAAGCGGCCTGGACATCACTGGGATGTCGGCGTCCACATCGTCGGCGAGATGACCGAGCGGACGTTCGCCGGGCGTCTCCTGGCCGACCTCACAGACAGACGGCTCGAGTGGCAGTCGGTCGGACCGATCTACGACGAATTCAACTTCCCCGATGGTTTCACCATCCAGTTCCCCGACTCACCCGAAGCCTTCCGAGCGACGCTCGTCGACTACTTCCCAGACGAGCGCAAGGGGATCGACGACTATCTGGCGCTCGTGCGCCGGGTCTCCCGCGCAGCCGGGCGGAACCTCCAGATGCGGGCATTGCCTTGGTACCTGGCGCCCGGCGGGCGCAGGAAGGCCGCCGAGACCGCCCATGAGCACATCGCAGCCACCACCCAGAGCGTGCTGGACTCGCTCATCGCCGACCCGCACCTGCGCTCGGTGCTCGCCGCCCAGTGGGGCTACTACGGCGTCCCGCCGTCGCGTTCGTCGTTCGCCATGCATGCCCTCATGGTCCAGCACTTCCTCTACGGCGCCTCCTACCCGGTCGGGAGCGCCGCGAGCATCGCACCCGCCCTCCTCCAGACGGTTGCTGACGCCGGCGGCTGGACAGCCGTCCGGCGAACCGTCGACCGGATCATCGTCCGCCGCGGCCGGGCCGCCGGTGTGCGGCTCGACGACGGCACCGAGATCGAGTCCGATCGGGTGGTCAGCGCTGCCGGGGCGATACCAACTGCCGCCATGCTCTCCGGTGAGACGCCCGACGGTTGGGACGAGGGGTACCGCCGCCCCGGGCCGGCCCATCTCAGCCTGTACCTCGGGTTCGCAGGCACCGACATCTCCGAGCACGGCGCCGAGCGCTACTGCCAGTGGTACTACGACTCGTGGGACACCGAGACGATCGGCTGGGACATCGACCGAGAGCGGGACCTCGGCACAGCCCCCGTGCTGTTCTGCAGTTTCCCGTCGGTCAAAGACCCGCTGCACGACCCGGGCCCCGAACAGCGCCACACGGGTGAGGCCATCACCTTCGTGCCGTGGGAGCCCTTCTCGACGTGGAAGGAAGCTCGCTGGAAGCGACGTGGGCCGGAGTACGACGAATTCAAGGACCGCCTCACCGATGCCCTCCTCACTCAGTATCGCGAGGTGTATCCCGGGCTGGCGCAGTACGTCGAGCACGCCGAGCTGTCGACGCCGGTGTCGACTCACCATTTCACCTCTGCCCCGGAGGGATCGATCTATGGCCTCGCAACCGAGCCGGGACGCTTCGAGGACGAAACGCTGGTTCCCCGAAGCGCCATCTCGGGTCTGTTCCTGTCCGGAGCCGACGTCAGCACGCCAGGAGTGGCCGGGGCGCTGATGGGCGGGCTGCTGGCCGCGGTCGCGGCTTCGCCGATCTCGGGCGGGCGCTACGTGCGGCGGCTCATGGCGCCCTGAGCTTCGGATCCTGCCACTCCGGATAGCTTCGGCCGGCGGCGATTCCCCCTATCGCAGCAACGTCACATGGAATAGGCTGGAGTTTCGCGAGAAAGTGCCTGATGCCGATCTTCCCCCAAAACGTCATCGCCGTGATCTGGGACTTCGACAAGACCCTGATCCCCGGTTACATGCAGAAGCCGCTGTTCGAGCGGTTCGGCATCGACCCGGTCCAGTTCTGGTCGGAATCCGACGGGCTCGCCCGCTTCTACGAGGGCCGGGGCGCACGCAGGACCAATGGCGACACCCTCTACCTCAACCACATCTTGACCTACGTCAGGGCCGGCCGGATGCCGGGCCTCCACAACGACCTGTTGCGCGAACTCGGCGGGGAGTTGACGTTCTACGACGGCATGCCCGAGTTCCTCGGGCACCTCAGCAAACACGTGGAGGGTTACCCCGGCTACGCCGACCACGGAATCACCGTCGAGCATCATGTGATCTCCTCGGGCCTGCGTCAGATGATCCTCGGCAGCTCGGTCGCCCCGTTCCTCGACGGGGTCTGGGCTTGTGAGTTCGCCGAGGAGGTCGCTCAGCCGGACTACCTCGATTCCGGGCAGATGTTCGGCGGCGACGAGCGACTCATCCGTGAGATCGTCTACACGATCGACAACACCACGAAGACGCGCGCCGTCTTCGAGATCAACAAGGGATCCAACCGCAACCCCGACATCGACGTGAACGCCAAGATCGCCCACGAGGACCGCCGGATCCCGTTCCGGAACATGATCTACGTGGCCGACGGCCCCAGTGACGTTCCGGTGTTCTCGGTCATCGACCAGAACGGCGGCAAGACCTTTGCCGTCTATCGGCCCGGTTCCGCCACCGAGTTCGAACAGGTCAACCGCCTTCTCGAACAGGACCGAATCGACGCCTACGGCCCCGCCGACTACACCGACGGGAGCCAGACGGCGATGTGGCTGACCCACGCCGTGGAACGGATCGCCGATCAGATCGTCCGGGACCGTTCGAAGGCCCTTGCCGACCGACTGGGCGCACCGCCCGGGCACCTCGCCGACGACTGAGCCTGCACTCAGGCGGTGGCCACGGCCAGACTCAGTTCCAAGTTGGTTTCGGCACGGGCCGCATCGCGACGTCCGAGCCCGCAGGCCGCCCCGACGTCGACCGTCCTGCCGACGAGACGTTCGATTCGGTCTCTGAGGACCTTCATCTCCTCGACGGACAGCGACTCGTGGACGAGCCCGGCAGCGAACCTGACGTCGGTGGGCAGATCGAGGTCCGCAAGCGGGGCGTAGAAGTCGGGATCGAGTGAAGGGGGCTCACTCCCGCGCGCGAACGGCGCATGCACGAACTCGAGCGTCTGGGCAGCCGGCCACACCGCAATGAGGGCATTCGCCAGACGAACCAGCGCACCGGAGTCCGCCGGATCACCCATCGCCTCGTTGTTCATGTCCCCGTAGCACAGGTGGATGCCGAATCGGGCTCCGCCGGGCGAGCGTTGGATCACCTTGATGAGCTCCGCCGCCAGCCGATACGCCACCAGCGGCTGGACGGCTGCAGGCATCTTCGACAGCAGGATGAGCGGGATCGGGATCTCCAGTTGGAAGACGACGTCGTCGCCGGCGATGGCGTGGATCTTCGTGATCTCCCGCACGGTGGCGTCGCGGAACGGGGCCAGGTTGCGGAGCCCGCGGTCGGGTTTGAATCCGAAGGCGACCAAGGCCAGGTCGAAGTGCCCGGGGATCCCGACCTGAAGAACGTGACCCTGACCGGAATCCGCCTTGAACTCCTGCCATGCGGGCCACGACTCCTCGAAATACGCGGTGTAGTCCAACTCGAGGCTGGTCAGCCGATGGCCCTTCTTGACATCCAGCCGAGGCGACTTCTCGTATCCGCTCCAATCACCATCCTTGGCGACGTACAGGTCGGGATGGTCACGAAGCCCCTCGATGATCCGCTCGATCCAATCGAGCCGATCACCCGTCTCGCCGTCGGGAATCGAAGCAGGCAGATGGCCGTTCAGCTTCTCGGAGAAGAGACGGAACGCGTCTGCCGCGTCGTCGGCCGGCATGGTTCCGACCAAGTGCACGTTGCGTCGGGTGAAGTCGTTGGTCATGATCGTTCCTCTCAGATCGTCGGTCTCGACGCGCTCTGAGTGCCCGCAGGCAGCTCATCGATCAGGCATTGGCACCGTCGTCGACGGTTGCCGCGGCTTCACAGGGCCTGTCCCTCCACCGCTCTTGATGAGCGCGTTCGACGCAGTATCGCCGAGAGCGCTCCGGCGAGCAAGCAACCGCGCCCGATATCCCGACGAGACTCCTCCGCGCACGATACGGTCGGGTGTCTCACACGCTCGAGGACCGCCGAAAGGACTGATTGAGCCATGGAGACGGTCGACATCGATGGCATCGACATCGCATACGAGAGGTTCGGGTCCGGGCCGCCGATGCTGCTGCTCACCGGTCTCGGTGGGGTCGGTCGGGCCTGGGGCGGGCTGATCGAGCGCTTCGCGTTGGATCACACAACGGTCGTCCCAGACCATCGCGGCACGGGCTCGTCGGCCAAACCCCGGTCGGGCTACACCATCGAGGCGCTCGCCAACGACATGTCAGGGCTGGTCCGGCAATTGGGGATCGGCCCTGCTCACGTGGTCGGTTCGTCGACCGGCGGCGCGATCGCCCAGGTGATGGCGATCGACCATCCCGACACGGTTGCGTCCGTGTCGCTGGTGTCCTCCTGGGCAGGCCCCGACCCCTACTTCCTCAACCAGTTCGAGGTGCGCAAGTCGATCCTCCTCTCACAAGGGGTGCCCGCATACACCCGGGCCTCCTCCCTGTTCCTGTTCGCACCGAGCTTCGCCACGAAGCATCCCGAGGTGGTCGAGTCGTGGCTCGCCAAGGCGATGTCGGGCTCGAGCGACCCCGAGATCATGGCTCGGCGGATCGACATGATCATGGCCCACGATCAGCGGGACCGACTGTCTCGAATCGCGGTGCCGACCATCGTGATCGTCGGCGACGAGGACATCTGCACACCGCCGTTCGCTTCGCGGGAGCTGGCCGCATCGATCTCGGGGGCACGTCTCGAAGTGCTCCGGGGAGGGCATCTGATCTACCTCGAACAACCGGACCAGTTCTTCGACGAAGTGGCACGGTTCATCGGCGAGATCTGACCGACAGGCCGTGTTCGGGCGACTAGCCGGGCGGAGCCGGTGGACGCAGCGCCCCAGCTGCGACAGTTGCGGGAACCGAAACCGGAGCCGGGCCCTTGAACTGAGCGTTGTACAGATCGAAATAGGCACCGGCTGCAGCGATCAACTCGTCGTGGGTTCCCTGCTCGACGATGCGGCCCTCCTCCATGACCAGGATGAGGTCGGCGTCGCGGATCGTCGACAACCGGTGGGCGATCACGAAACTCGTTCGATCGCTCCGCAACGCCGCCATGGCGTGCTGGAGCAGCAGTTCGGTGCGGGTGTCCACCGAACTCGTCGCCTCGTCGAGGATGAGCAGCGACGGATCGCCGAGGAACGCTCTGGCGATCGTGATCAGCTGTTTCTCGCCGGCACTGATGTTCGAGCCTTCGTCGTCGACGATGGTGTCGTACCCATCTGGAAGGCTGTGGACGAATCGATCGACGAAGGTGGCCGTCGCAGCCTCGACGATCTCCTCGTCCGTGGCATCGAGGCGCCCGTACGCAATGTTGTCTCGGATCGTTCCCTTGAACAACCACGTGTCCTGGAGCACCATCCCGATCTCGGAGCGCAGATCCTCGCGATGCATCTGGGAGATGTCCGCGCCGTCCAGCGTGATCCGGCCGCCGTCGAGTTCATAGAAGCGCATGACCAGGTTGACGAGGGTGGTCTTCCCGGCGCCCGTGGGTCCGACGATTGCGACCGTCTGACCGGGCTCGACATGGAGCGAGAGGTCGTCGATGAGCGGCACATCCTCCTCGTATCGGAACGAGACGTGCTCGAAGCTGACCCTCCCATGACGTTCGTCGACCATCCTCACATGGTCATCGTCGGATGGCTCCTCTTCGGCGTCCAGCAACTCGAACACGCGCTCTGCGGACGCGACTCCGGACTGCAGAAGGTTGATCATCGAGGCGACTTGGGTCACCGGTTGGGTGAACTGCCGGGAGTATTGGATGAATGCCTGGACGTCGCCCAGGCTCATGGTCCCGCTCGCCACCCGCAACCCGCCGAGAACGGCGATCACGACGTAGTTGAGGTTGCCGACGAACATCATGATCGGCATGATCAGCCCCGACAGGAACTGGGCGCCGAAGCTGGCCTGGAACAGCGCCTCGTTCTCCACCTCGAAGTCGGTCTGAATCTCTTCCTGGCGACCGAACACCTTGATGAGCGCGTGCCCTGTGAATGCCTCCTCGACCTGGGCGTTGAGATTGCCGGTTCTCCGCCACTGATCGACGAACTTCGTGCGGGACCTCTTCATGACGAATCCGGCGATCGCCATGCTGATGGGGATGGTCACAAGCGCAATGAGCGCGAGTGTCGGTGAGATCCAGATCATCATCCCGATCACGAATGTGATGGTCAGCAGCGAAGTCAGGACCTGGCTCATCGTCTGCTGGAGGCTCTGCGACACGTTGTCCATGTCGTTCGTCACGCGGCTGAGGAGCTCCCCCCGGGGCTGCCTGTCGAAAAAGCGGAGCGGCAACCGGTTCAACTTGTCTTCGACTTCCGAGCGCATGCGGGCGACCGTGTGCTGCACCACGTCGTTCAGCAGGTAGCCCTGGAGAAAGCTCAGCAGGGAGGACCCCGCGTAGAGGGCGATGACGATCAAGAGGACGGTTCCGACTGCTCCGAAGTCGATGCCCTGGCCAGGCACGACGTCGACGCCGGACAGCATGTCGGCGATCTGCGACTGTCCGGCGGCACGGGCGGCCTCGATCGCCTGGGCTTTGGTCATGCCGGCGGGTAGCCGCTTCCCGATCGCACCGGCGAAGATCAGATCGGTTGCCCTTCCGAGCACTCTCGGCCCGGTGGCCGACATCGCGACACTGATCACCGCTGCGAAGAGGATGGCGAGGATCTTGGGCCGCTCGGGGCCGAGGCGGCCGATCAACCGCTTGGCCGACGGACCGAACTCCATGGCCTTCTGTCCGACCATGCCCCCACCCATCGGGCCGCGTCCGTGCCCCATCGGCGCGCCTTGGATCCGCTCAGTCGACTTCATGGTCTTGGGGGCAGTCACGACGCTTCTGCCTTCATCTGCGACTCGACGATCTCTGTGTACGTCGGGCACGACTCGAGCAGTTCGTCGTGGGTGCCGAGTCCGACGACGTGCCCGTCGTCGAGCACCACGATCTGATCGGCATCGGTGATCGTGAACACCCGTTGCGCCACGATCAACACGGTGGCTTCGGCGGTGACGGGTGCGAGCGCCATGCGCAGTCGGGCATCGGTGGCGACATCGAGAGCCGAGAACGAGTCGTCGAACAGATAGATCTCGGGACGCCGGATCAACGCCCGAGCGATGGCAAGACGCTGCCTCTGGCCGCCCGAGAGATTCGTCCCGCCTTGGGCGACGGGCGACTCGAGGCCTTCCGGCATGTCTTCGACGAAGTCTCTCGCCTGGGCGATCTCGAGCGCTTCCCACATCTCCGCATCGGTCGCGTCGGGTTTGCCGAGCCGCAGGTTCGAGGCGACCGTTCCACTGAACAGATACGCCTTCTGGGGAACCAGGCCGATTCGCTTCCAGAGGGCCTCCGGGTCCAGTTCTCGGACATCGACTCCGTCGACGGCGACGACTCCGTCGGTCGCATCGAAGAGTCTTGGGATGAGGTTGAGCAGAGTGGTCTTCCCGGCGCCGGTCGAACCGACGATCGCAGTGGTTTGGCCGGCCGTGGCGGAGAAGTCGATGTCCCGCAGGACCGGATGCGTCGCCCCGGCGTATTGGAACCCGACACCTCTGAACTCGAGCTCTCCGGTGCGCTGGACGGCGGTGACACCCCTCTCGGGGGGGACCACGGAGGACTCGGTGTCGAGCACCTCCCCGATCCGGTCGGCCGAAACGGCTGCCCGCGGCACCATCACGAGCATGATGGTGGACATCATGACGGCCATGAGGATCTGGATGAGGTAGGCGAGAAAGGCGGTCAATGCGCCGATCTGCATGAGACCGGCATCGATGCGGATCCCGCCGAACCAGAGAACGGCGACGCTCGAAACGTTGAGCACGAGCATCACGGTCGGGAAGATCGCCGACATCCAGCGGCCGACTGTTATCGAGACGTCGGTGAGGTCGGTGTTGGCCTTCCCGAATCTCTCCGTCTCGTATGGCTCCCGGACGAAGGCGCGGATCACCCTGATCCCGGTCGTTTGCTCCCGCAGCACCTGGTTGACGGTGTCGAGCCGGCGCTGCATGAGCCGAAACCCGGGAATCATTCGAGTCAGGATCAGGCCGACCGATCCGGCCAGGATCGGGATCGCCACCGCTACCAGCCACGACAGCCCCACGTCCTCGCGCAGGGCCATGATCACACCGCCGACCAGCATGATCGGGGCGGCGATCATCATCGTGAATCCCATCATGGCCAGCATCTGGATCTGCTGGACGTCGTTCGTGTTCCGGGTGATGAGCGTCGGGGCGCCGAATCGCCCGACCTCTCGGCTCGAGAAGGAGCCGACCTGCCGAAAGATCTGCGACCGGAGGTCGCGCCCGAACGCCATCGCAGTCTGGGCACCGAAATAGACGGCGGTGATCGTGCATGCGATCTGGATGAGCGACACGGCGAGCATCCATCCGCCAATCCGCACGATGTAACCGGTGTCTCCGGTGACGACGCCGTTGTCGATGATGTCCGCGTTGAGGCTCGGCAGGTAGAGCGACGCGATCGTGCCGGCCAGCTGCAGAACCACGATGAACGAGATCCAGCGGCGATACGGAGCGAGATACTCCTTGAGCAGGCGCCAGAGCATCATGTGAGGTCGCTCCCCGGTCGCCACGGCACGCCGTCGGCAAGCACCTGGAATGCTCGGTGGAGCGCCACCCTCAGCGGAACCGGACGACCGTTCTCGAGCCACCATTCGAGCGTCGAGCGCAACGTGGCGACCGCCCACGCAACGACGAGCCCGGGATACGGGTCGACATCGGGATCGACTCCCAGCCGCGCTCCGACCGCTGAAGTCAAGGCCCGTTCGAACTGGATGAGGCCGGCCATCTGTCGGGGGATCAACTCCGGGTACCGGCCGGCCAGTTCGGCGCGGACCGTCCACCGCCGGGCGATCTCGGAGTCCTCATCGGCTGCGAGTACGGCGAGCAAGGCCGTGAACGGGTCCTCGCCGTCGGGCCGACGGCGAACGTCTTCCGCCATGGCTTGGGTCATCCAGGGTTCGACTCCGACGATCGCCTCCTCCTTGCATGAGAAGTAGTTGAAAAAGGTCCGCGGGGACACGCCGGCGGCGTCGGCGATCTCGTCGACTGTGACGGCATCGAGCCCGCGCTCGAGCGTGAGCTCGCGGGCGGCGTTTGCAAGCGCCCGATGGGTGGCGAGCTTCTTCAGTTCCCTGCGGTCGAGTGGTGTCTCGAGCATCCCGGCAGCATACGGGTCATCTTGCAGTATGCGCAAGTTTGCACAATCCGCAACTTCGCCAGAACCCTCCGGCTCGTCGCCTCGGCCCGCTCAGCCGACCGGGACGGGCGTCCTGTGCCGCCTCTCGGTGGCGGCCACGGCGCGGAGCACCGGGATCATCGAATCGGGGTTGAGCGACATGGAGTCGATCCCCTGCTCGACGAGGAACTCGACGATGTCGGGGTAGTCGCTCGGAGGCTGGCCACAGATCCCGACCTTGGCCCCCACATCGTGGGCGGTCGAGATGAGCGAACGGATCATCTCCTTCACTGCCGGGTTCCGCTCGTCGAAGAGCCGAGCCAGCTCGGCCGAGTCCCGATCGACGCCGAGAACGAGTTGGGTCATTTGTACGCCGGCGCCGCCGAGCGTGCGAACCATCTCCCCGAGCGAGGCCTTCTTGCCGCCGACCTCCGCAACGTCATCCACCGACAGCTCTTCGAACCTGCGCACCCCGACCTTGTCCATGCGTCTCCTCCGACCATCCCACGGTCGGTCTCCGCACGCGCACTGCCAATGGGCCTTGGTCACTGTCTGTGATTGCGACCCACCACCGACGGCGAGTCGGCGCCGCAGACGTCAGGCGGCCGACCACCCCCCGTCGGATGTGACCACGGCGCCATTGACGTTGGAAGCCTCGTCGCTGGCCAACCACGAGATGACAGTGGCGATCTGATCGGGGTCCGCCACCGGCCCCATCGTTGCCATCTTCTTCTGTGCGAGTTCCATCGCCCAGTCGGTGCGCGGTGCGGCCGTCGCGCCGATTCCGGTGTCGACGGCCCCGGGGAGCACTGCGTTGGACCTGATCCCCGACGGCCCGTAGAAGAAGGCAACGTGACGGACCAGTCCGACGACACCGTGTTTCGAGGTCGTGTAGGCCACGCCGGCGGCGCCGGCGCCGAGCGAGGCTTCGGAGGCGACGGTGACGATCGAGCCGCCTCCCGCGGCCTGCATCACCGGAAGGGCGGCACGCGTGAGGCGCATCACCCCCGTGATGTTCACGGCGAGGACGCGGTCCCATGTCTCGTCATCGACTTCTCCGAGCGGGAGGAAGTGATCCATGATCCCGGCGACGTTGGCAAGGATGTCGATCGACCCGTTTGCGGCGGTGATCAGACGCTCGACGTCGGCTTGGGATGTGACATCTGCTCGGATCGTCTCGATCGCCCCTCCCGATGTCATGACCTGATCCCTGGTCGCGGCGAGGCCGTCCGCGGAGACGTCGCAGGCGATCACGTTCGCTCCCTCCGCCGCGAGGCGGATGGCCGTCGCTCGCCCGATTCCAGATCCTGCCCCGGTGACGATTGCGGTCTTCCCAGCGTGCCTCGACGTGTCCATTCTGACCTCCGTTCACCGGGAGCCCCGGTTGCGACCCGACCTCCGGGCGCATCTCATGTCGGGTCACCGTCGCTCGGTGTGTCGAGCGGTGCCAGAGACGCAAGACCCTTCCGTCAACGCCCGCCGCACCCCGCGCTCTCGATCCACGGGGAAATACCGCGTCCCTCGGTGCGCTCAGTTTCGAGCAACGGGGCGAAGAAGCGGAGACCGAACTCGATCGCCTGAGACAGGTCGAAGATCCCGGCGGCGTCCGGCTGCGGCCCTCGCCAATCCTCGGCGATGGCTTCGTCACGAAGGAACACCATCTCGCGACACATGCTGTGGGCGGCGTCGCCGTCGGGCTGCTGCCAGCGGACGCCGACCCGGAGACCTTCCGGCTCGGACGCCTCGACCGTGTCAGCCACCTGATGGATTCGGATCGGCGCTCCCGTGACGACGCAGCGCGAGTTCGTGACGACATCCAGGCCGAAGAGTGGAGCGACCGCAACGGCATCGAGTGCGCACATCGCATGGATCCGAAGCTCTCGAATCGACAACAGGTGCTCCGTCGGCGAGAGGCTGAACGGATAGGCGCCCACGATCCGGCCATCGGCCACGACGGTCAGGTCATCGGCGGCGAGGCGGCCGATCACCGTTGCTGCATCCATGCCTGCGATCCGTTCGATCAGGTCGTTTCCGGGGGGTCGTCCGACGGCGGCGAAGGAGCGGAGGATCGCCCGATGGACGTCGGCGATACTCGAAGGAAGGTCACGTTGCCGACGGTTCAATGGCAGTTGGCTTTCGAGACGGTCCACCGCGTTCTGGATGTCGGACATCGTGGCATTGTGGCAGCCCTGCAATCCTGCGACGGTCACTCCTCGCTCATTACCGTGTCATCTCCGTGACATCTTCCTCGATCGAGAACGCCACGAGTGCGTTCCAGCCGACCGGCGAACTCGACATCGTCCTGCTGCTCATGACCCTGTTCGGAGGGCTCGCGCTGTTCCTGCATGGAATGGACCGCATGACCGAAGCGCTGAAGGCTGTCGCCGGCGACAGCATGCGTTCGATCCTCGCCAAACTCACGTCCAATCGCCTGTTCGCCGTCGGCACCGGTGCGGGGGTGACCGCGGTGATCCAGTCCTCGTCGGTGACCACCGTGTTGGTGGTCGGTTTCGTGACGTCCGGGTTGATGACACTCTCCCAGGCCGCCGGCGTGATCTTCGGGGCGAACATCGGGACCACGATCACTGCGCAGATCATTGCACTCGACGTGACGCGATATGCGCTCGCGTTCGTCGCCGCAGGATTCGCCGTCTCATTCTTTGGAAAGCGTGAGCAGGCCACCGCCTGGGGAACGGTCGTCATGGGGCTCGGCTTGATCTTCTTCGGCATGGGCGTGATGGGCGAAGCAATGGAACCGCTCCGCAACGAGCCGGCCTTCATCGACGCCATGGTCTCGCTCAGCTCCGCATGGCTGGGCATCCTGGTCGGAGCCGGTTTCACCGCCATCGTCCAGTCCTCGTCGGCGACCACGGCGCTTGTCATCGTCCTCGCCGGGCAGGGCCTGGTACCGCTCGAGGCCGGAATCGCTCTCATCCTCGGCGCCAACATCGGGACCTCTGTCACTGCGCTCCTCGCATCGATCGGCAAACCCCGCGATGCACTGAGGGCGGCTGCGATCCACACCGGCTTCAATCTCGGTGGAGTTCTGCTGTTCCTCCCGTTCATCGGTGTGCTGGCGGGTGTCGTGCGCGGAATCGGCGGTGGTCTCGCCAGGGAAATCGCCAACGCCCACACCATCTTCAACGTCGTCGCCACGATCGTCTTCATGGCGATGCTGACTCCGTTCGTGAACTTCATCCAGAGACTCGTCAAGGACAGGCCGGAACCGGAGGAGCGCAGGATCAGGGCGAAGTACCTCGATACCGAGCTCCTCCGCACCCCCCCGCTCGCCCTCGATCGGGCTCGACTCGAGATGAACCGGATGACCGACCGGGTGCGAACCATGCTGGATCGGTCGGTGCCGCTGATCCTCGACGGCACGCGCCAGGAGCTCTCCGAGCTCGAGGCGATGGACGACGAGATCGACGATCTCCACGGTCACATCATCACCTACCTCGGTCGTATCGGAAAGCAGTCGCTCAGCGACGCCGACTCCGAGGAGCTGGTCGGGCTCATGGAGGCCACCAACAACCTGGAGGCGATCGGCGACATCATCGAGACGAACCTGGTCGCTTTGGGATTCGGCCGGATCGAGTCCGGGTTGCAGGTGAGCGCGGCGACCCGGGAGATCATCTCCGGTTTCCACGATGCCGTGAAGCGAGGATTCGACGGGGCCATGATCGCCGTCACCCAGCGCAACGAGCAAGAGGCCGCGAGAGTCTCGGCGATGAAGGACGAGATCAACAGCCTCGAACGCGCGGCAGCACGACACGAGGCGGAGCGACTGGTCGCCCCCGAACCCAATCGGGTGGAGGCCTACCGATTCGAGATCGACGTCATCAACAATCTCAAGCGGATCTACTACTTCTCGAAGCGAACGGCGCGAGCCGCCGTCCCAGCCGAGGAGCGGGCGACTTCCTGAAGTCCGTCCCGCCCGAACCTATGTCGCCGGATTCCCCGGTTGGCGTCGTGAGACCCGCCGGTGGACGAGCCAGGCAGCGACCAAGCCCCCAACCATGTTGGCAACGAGATCCAGTCCGGTGTTCACCTCGTCTCCGATGTTGGCGAAGTCCAGCATCCGCGATGCGATGAACTCCACCGTCTCGTTGATCGCCCCGATCGCCGCAGACCCCATGAACGCCACCCAGGCGGCTGTCGCAGCCGAGACGGGCTGCGACATCCAGGGCAGGAAGGCTTCGAACACCGCCACTCCTCCGAACCCGAACCCGACCGCGTGCACGACGTGGTCCCAACGCAGCACCGGGAGCAGCCACGTCTCGTAGAGAGTCACCTCACCGATCGTGAGGATGCCCCCGATCATGTGCAGGAAGCCCCAGAGCGAGAGGCCGGCGAGCACGACGGTCGTGAACGGGTGCCGTTCGTCGAGGCGTACGACGAGCCAGGCCAGCACCATCATCTGGATGAGGTACGGGACTGCCAGGGGCGAGTCGACCGCGATCCCGTAGCCGGTCCAGCCGACCATGTAGGCGGCGGTTGCACTGGCGATCAGTGGATGGGCGCGCAGGCTCGACTTCATCGCGCCCCTGCGGGATTCGAACCCGCATCGAGCCGGTCGAGGCTGAATCAGTCTTGCAGGGTCCGCTTTACGGTGAGGTTCCGGGGACGGACACCGCCTTGTTTCCGCTATGGGTTCGCATCTCACGTCGCAACGGTCAACCCGTCAACCCTGCGCCCCCACCGAACCACCTCGACCTGACTTCGAAACGGAGATGCCCCGGGCGGTCGCCCGGGGCATCTCATCGTGTTCGTGTTTCGAGCTCAGCGACGGCGCGGGGGCTCACCAGAGTTCCAGGCGCTCCGCAGCTTTGCCATGGTGTCGCTGACTTCACCAGGGTCGATCGACTTCGAGCCGACCACCCGGAGCCGGCCTTCCTTGCGGGGCTCGTCGTCGGAGGTCACTTCCTCATGAGCCGCCTCGACGATCGACTCGTCGCGCTCCGCGACCTCGGCTTCTTCCGCTTCGACTTCCTCGTCGGCCGCTTCGATCGGCTCGATCGGCTGGATGGGGTCTCCAGGCTCGATCGGTTCGATCGGCTCGTGAGCGATCTCGACATGGACGAGCTCCTCGGCGACCAGCGGCTCCTCGCCCATCTCGACCAGGTCGGCGTTGACGTCTGCGAGCAGCGCCATCCCGGCGGCAGTCTGGGCCTCGGCCTCGGCGAGTCCGAGTGAGTATCCGTGCTCACGTGCCTCTCGGACGAGGTCGGTCCGCTGCAGCTCGAATGCGCTCTGCGCCTCGCTCAATTCGGCAAGGGCCTTCTCGAGGGCGGATTCGCGGTCTCGCAGCTGCTTACCGGCAGCGTTCAATTCCTCATCCCTGCGCTCGACCTGACGGCGGAGCTCGGTGAGCACGCCATCGTCGTTGGCATCCTCCTCGGCCTTGTTCATCAGCCGCTCGGCCTCTTTCCATGCCTGATCCAGCACCGAGTCGGCCTCCGACTGGGCACGCTCGATGATCTCCTGAGCCTCGCGCTCGGTGGCCCGGCGATGGCTGTCGATTCGTGACCTCGCCGTTGAGACCTCGGACCGTGCCCGGTCGAGCTGTGAGCGGTCTCCGTCCAGCGCGGCGCGCTCGCCGTCGAGCTGTGAGCGCCAGCTCTCGAGTTGGACCCGCCAGGATTCGAGGGTCTTGCGCTCCTCGGCGAGTTCCTTGCGGTACTGGGCGATCTGCGATCGCTCGGTCTCTACCTGCTTCTCGGAGTCGCGCCGGATGCGGTCGATCTCCTGTTCGACCTCCGCCAGGCGTTCCTGAGCCTCGATTCGGGCGGTTTCGACTCGAGCGGCCTTGGCGTCGGCTTCGGCGCTCTCCGCCTGTGCCTGAGCACGGAGCTCTTCGGCTTCGACCATCATCGCCGATGCCCGCTCCCTGTCCTCCTTCGACGCTTCGATCTCGGCGGCTGCTGCGCTCTGCGCCGACGTCCGGACCCGATCGGCCTCTGCCTTTGCGCGATCGAGAATCGTGGTGGCATCGGCGCGCTCGGTCTTGGCGGCGCGACGATCCGTCTCGGCCTCGCCGAGCAGTCGCCGCACATCGGCTTCGAGCCTCTCGATCTCGGCTTGGGCCTCGGCGCGAACTTCGGCGGCGTCCTTGCTGGCGTTCGTGCGGAGGGCGATCGACTGGCTTCGAGCCTCGTCGAGCGTCTGGCGGGCCTCGTCCAGGAGCCGGGTGCGGTCCTGTTCGGCGGCCTTCATCATGTCGGCGGTCTCGGCCTCCACTTCGGCGATCCGCCGCTGCATGCGGGATTCGAATTGCTCGCGTTCGCGGGTGCGCTCCTCGTGTGCCTCGGCGAGCAGTTCGGCGGCGCGCTGATCGGCATCGGCGATCCGCCGTTGGGCGGCCCGCTCTGCGCCGTCGAGAGAGCGCTTGGCCTCGAGTCGGATCGCTTCGGCCTCGGCACGCATCTTGTCGGCTGCGTCCTGGGATTCCCGGACCGCCTTGTCGGCCTCGCGGTGCTTCTCGGCAACGGACTCCTCCGCTGCCAGGAGGGTTGCGAGACGGGCAGCGTGCTCTTCCTCGCGCTCCTTCGCCTTCTGCTGGAGATCGGCCCTGACGTGGGCGGCTTCTTCTTGGGCGGCCGCATTGATGCCTGCCGCCTCGGCCTTGGCCTCTACGAGCAGCGCAGACGCCTCCTTCTCGGCGTCGCGAGCGAGCCCCTGACGGCGCTCGGCGTCGTGGAGCATCACCTGTGTCCGCGTGCGCTGCTCTTCGACCTCGGACTCGGCCTGCTCCTTGATGGCTTCGGCCTCGATCTTGGCGGATTCGCGGGCGAGCTCGGCATCGGATTCCGCCCGGGCGCGCAGCTCGGCCGCCTGGCGTTCGGCGTCCTGAACGATGCCGTTCGCCTTGTCGCCTGCGGCCGCCAGCTGCTCGCGGGCCTCGGTGCGCGCGCTCTCTGCTGCGGCACGCTGGACTTCGGCTTCGCTTCTGATCCTGGCGGCTTCCTTCTTGGCCTGCTCTTTCGAGACAGCGGCATCGTCGGCTGCCAGCGAGCGGAGTCGCTCTGCGGCCTGTTCGGCTTCCGACCGCACGCGTGCGGCGTGGCCCTCGGCAGCGCGGGTGAGCTGGGCGGCGCGCGCCTCGGCTTCCGCGACAGCGGTGCCGGCGGCACGAGATGCACGCTCTTCGGCCTCGAGCGCCTGAGCATTCAGTTCAGCCGCTTCCTGACGGAGGGTGTCGGCCTCGCCCCTCGCCTTGGCAAGTTCCTCTTTCGCCATTGCCGACGCCGAGAGGGCGTCCGATCGGAGTTGGGCGGCTTCGCGGGCCATGTCTGCTGCGTTGGCCTCGGCTGCACTCCTGATGGCGTCCGCCCGAGCCTCTGCTGCGCGGATGGCACTGCGGGTGAGATCGTCGATCTGGTCTGCGTCAAACAGCCCAGTGGTCGTCTTGCGGGCCTGCTCTTCGGCGTCGGCGATGATGCGGGATGCGCGCTCTTCGGCGTGGGCGATCGTGGCGGCGGCCTCTGCCGCTGCGAGGGACACATCGGCGAACTCTGCGATCTCTGATCTGGTGCCACCCTGCTCGAGCACTTCGGCGACTGCAGCCTCGGCATGCGCCAAGGTCTGACGTGCCCGCGCCTGCGCCTGCTCCTCGATGCGCCTGGCCTTCTGGCGCGCCCGATCGAGGATTCGATCCTTGCTGTCCAGCACTGCTGCCATGCCGAGATCCATCGGCGGAGCCACGTCGCGTATCTCGGGTTCGTCGGTGGCGGTATCGACTGCTTCTGACTGCTCCCGTTTTGGCGCGGCCAACGAGGCCTCGTACACCGCGGTGAGATCGGCGATGTAGGCCAACACCTCGTCCTTGTTGAACCCGCGAATCGCGGTGGAGAACTCCAAGTGGTCAGTACCGAACTCTGGTGCAGCAGTCATGATGGACTCACTATCGGCAGCACGGCCTCACGCTTGAGTCCGAGTTCGCCTCAGACGTCACGCTCGAGGAACGTGTCGACGAACGTCGCGCCAAGCCAGGATTCGTACTCGCTCGTGGTCCATTCGCACCCGCGAACGAGACGTCGGAATATGTCGGGGCTGTTGAGCGTCCACATCAGATCGACCGCCCGGGGGCTCTCGATGTCGGAGCGGAGGGCACCGAGGTTGGACAGGCCTTCGATGACGGCCTCCGCACCGATGCGACGTCGCTGCTCGGTCTCGACGGCGAGATCGACGAGGCCCGGGTCGGTTTCGGCGGCTGCGCGGAGGACGTTGAGGAGGTCGCCGGCCCGTGCGTAGATGCCGGTGACGGCGCCCGCGTACGTGCGGAGCCGCACGGCGGGATCGGCATGCTCGAACACGGCGGCCATCCACTCACGATCGTTCACGGCGATGGGCTGGTCATCCCCGGCGATGGTCAGGTCGAGTAGTTCCGCGAACAGGACCTGCTTTCTGCCGAAGACTGCGTAGATGGTCTGCACGGCGACATCGGCCTCGTCTGCGATCTGCTGGAGACTGGTCGCTCCATATCCCAAATCGACGAACAGGCGACCCGCCGCATCCAGGATCGTCCGACGGGTGAGTCGGGCCTGTTCCTTCCGACGGGGAGACGAATACGGGCGCTTGACATCGGTCATCTATTGATAAAGTATCACTCTATCGGTTAGAGGTGTACTTTAATCAACTCTGGAGGAACGGACATGCTTGCCGACACCATCAACCCCCCGCAACGTGACCGCTGGTTCGCCGGCACGCTGATGCGGATCGTCGCAGCCAGTACCGACACCGCCGGTGCGCTCACCGTGATCGAACAGCAGGCCAGGCTCGGCTTCACACCCCCGCTCCATGTGCACCGCCGCGAGGACACGGCGTTCCTCGTGCTGGACGGGAAGCTCACAGTCCGGCTCGACGCCGACGAGTCGGTGATCGGGGCCGGCCAGTTCGTTTGGCTACCGCGTGATGTGCCGCACAGCTTCCGGGTCGACAGCG
>JAHEDH010000147.1 GCA_024641285.1 bacterium
GCACGCAGAACCCGCCGGAACGCGTGAAGCGAGTCCGAACCGAACGCCGCCTCCAGCCGCCGCTCGAAGCCGTCGAGCACCCTCGCCACCGTCTGGGCCGTCTGTACCCCGTCCGCTGTCAGCGTCACGAGCTTGGACCGCCGGTCGGACGGATTGGGCTCGAGGCAGACCAGCCCGAGGTCGATGAGCTGCTCGATGTTCTTCTGCATGGATTGCCGAGACATCTCCATCCGCCTGGCGAGCTCGGCCGGCGGCGTCCCGGCCTCGTCCAACACGGTGAACACCAGGATCTGGCTCGGGGTGAGCGCCGGCGCACCCGATCGATCGAGACGGCCGACGAGATGACGGGTCAGAGCCTCAGATGCCAGCCTCAGCTGCAACACGATCGGCGCTTCCATGGCATGAACCTACCGAGCCGGCCGGGATCCCGTCAGCCGAACTGACAAAGCCCCCGTCGGCGGAAACCGGACTCGCAAGTCCCCGCAATGCGATAAGTTGGAGTCTCGATGTTCACCAAGCGCTTTTTCGTCGTTCTCGGCCTCGCCGTCGTCCTTCTCGGCGTCTGGTACTCCTTCAGGACCTACGAGTACGAGTACTCGCGTCGCGCCCTCGACGACGGCAGCTACCGGATCTCCTCGATCGTCTGTGGCGAAGCAGTGCCGGTGATCTTCTTCGAGGAATACGACGAGGACGTCCTCGGCCGGGCGACCGCGGCGGACTGCACGCGGCTGGCCAGGACCAGGCTCGTCGAAGCGCTGGGAATCGGGGCGATCGGTGTGTTGGTCGGTTTCCTGGGCTACCGCTACGGCGCCGAGCCGGTACGGCCGATCGATTCCGAGCTGCCAAGGCTTCCGGCCGGCCTCGACCGCACCGTCCACGGCAGGCACCGTCGCACCGGGCCCTGACCTTCCGTCAGTCGGCGCCAACCGTCGGATGATCCCCGGCGGCGATCGGCCCGAACGTGTCACTCCAGATGATTGTCGGGATCAGTCCGATCCCCGCCAGGATGATCAACATCGGCGCCAACCGCACGGCAGTGATGAAGCTCACGACCTCGGCCGACACGAGGGAAGCCCCGATCAGCGCACCGATCGGCGTCGGCGCCCAGCCGATCGCCCGGGTGGCGGTCAGCACCCGGCCCAGCATGACGTCGGGGGTGAACACCTGACGGATCGTCACGAGCGGGACGTTGATCAGCTGCAGCCCGATGAAGGTGACGAACACGTAGAACAGCTGGCGCGGGCCGAACACCATTCTCGTGAAGACCGCGAACGCCAGACCCATCGTGAAGAGGCCGGCGATCATGGAGCGCCCGAGACCGAGATACCGGACGAAGCCGGGGGCGAGCCAGGCGCCGAACGCCGCCCCGAACCCGAGCGCAGCGAACACGACACCCACCTGCCATTCTTCGCTCGCCCCCAACTCGTTCGCAGTCAACACCAGCGTCGATTCGAGGAACCCGACCGAGAGATTCGCCACCGCGATCGCCACCGTCGACGTGCGCAGGCGCGGCTCGGACCACAGGTAGCGGAGTCCGTTGAAGACGTCGGCCAGGAGTCCCTCGTGGGCATCATCACCGTCGTCACCGTTGTGCGAGCGGATGCGGGGGACCGGGCCGATCAGTGCGATCGACAGGGCCGACAGCAGGAACGACAGGGCGTTCACCGAGAAGACGAGGGTGAACCGCCCGGTCGCCGAGACCAGCAGGCCGGCGATCGCCGGTGCCAGTGCAAAGGCGAGGTTCTGGACCGCGGCGATCTTGCCGTTGGCCTCGGCCAGCCGCTTCTGGCCGACGAGCTGTTTCACCAGCACATACAGGCCGCCGGCGAACAGGTTCAGGAACGTTCCGGCGACGAATGCCACCACGAACACCGAGACGAGCCCGTTCTCGCTGTTCTGCTCGGGGCCGGTCGACGCGAAGAAGGCCAGGTAGCCGAACGCCGCCGCCCGGGCCAGATCCGAGAGAATCAGTGACAGCCTGATCGGGAGTCGGTCGATCAGCAGCCCGCCGAAGAAGCCGACCACCACCGCCGGAATCGTCTCGATCGTGTAGGTGAGGGCGAGATTGCGCGGCGCCTCCTCGATCGACAGGAACACCACGAACAGCGGGATCGAGAAGTAGGAGAGATAGTCGCCGAACTGCGACACGATCTGGCCGGTCCACAGGATCGAGAACTGTCTCCCGAGCCCGTGGCCCTCGGCTCGATGGCGGCCGCGTTCAGTAATCGCCATTGGCTTCCCCGCGTGTCACGGGGCGAGAATACCCAAAGAGGGTCGACAGATGCCGGGTGAGCGGGCGTCGGGGCTTCGTTGCTAGCCTTCGGGCATGGCCGAACCGAACGAACTGCCCCAGATGGTCACCGACCTCGTCGGGATGTCGAAGGAGTATCTCCGTCAGGAGACCCTCGAGCCGGCGAAGAAGCTCGGCCGGTTCGCCGGTGTCGGTATCGGGGTCGGCATCATCATGTCGTTCGCCGCACTGTTCTTCGGCTTGGCCGTCTACGCCTTCTTCCGCCAGGTGTTGCCCGAAGGCGAATGGTACGTGGTGCTCTCACGGGGGCTCACCGTGATCGTGACCGGCGGATTCGCCGGCCTGCTCGGATGGAGGATGTCCAGTGGTTCAGAGAGCTGATATCGAGGCGAAAGCCAAAGAGATCGAGGCGGCACTCCAGGAGACGAAGGAATCCGCCCAGAACACGGCCGTGCTGGCCGGTGTCGCCGTCCTCGTCGTGGTGATCATCGCCTACTTCCTCGGCAACCGGAAGGGCAAGGGCGGCAAGACGCTGGTCGAGGTCTACCGGGTCAAGTAGGCCTTCGGCCGCTGCCGGCTGTCAGCCACCAGCGACCGGCTTCAGTCGGTGAGCTTGACCACGTCGATCTGGGGGAGTTCGCCCTGCTTGCCGGTGCGGATGACGAACGACGAGCCTTCGGGGATGGTCTTGCGGTAGAGCAGCTCCTTCTTCGGCCCCCGGTTCGCACGCAGCCAGGCGATGCCGTACAACGCCCCGCCGATCAGCAGCGTCCGCTGGTCGCCGGTGCGGATCCCAGACCACAGGCGCTGGGCTCCCGCCGCCTTCATCATCTTCGGATTCGGGATCAGACCCATGTGGCTCCTCGCGGCATGTCCTCTACGCTAGCGGTCGTCCAAAACGGTGCCGCGAGCAGAGGAGGGCCCCATGCAAAACGATCGAATGGTCAAGATCGTCGTCTGGGCCGTCGTCATCGGGATGGTTCTCAGCCTCGTCTTCGTCGTCATCGCCTCGCTCTGATGCCTCAGATAGCCGAAGCCTGATGTCAGCAATCGCCGAAGGCGAAGCGATCCTCCTCATCGACGGGAAGGGCCGCCACTTCCTCGTCAAGCTCCAGAAGGGCACCCAGTTCACCTACCACCTCGGTGGTATCGATCACGATGATCTCATCGGCCGGCCCGACGGTTCCACCGTCGTCACGTCCAGTGGACACGAGATGAAGCTCATCCGGCCGCGCCTGGCCGACTACATCCTCAAGATGCCCCGTGGCGCACAGGTGGTGTACCCAAAGGACATCGGCCCGATCATCGCCTGGGCCGACATCGCGGCCGGCATGACCGTGCTCGAAGCCGGAACCGGCTCGGGAGCGCTCACGACGGCGTTGGTTCGGACCGTCGGACCCACCGGCAGAGTGGTGACCGTGGAACGTCGAGAAGACCACCAGAAGACCGCCCGCAAGACGATCAAGCGCTGGTTCGGCGAGATCCCCGAGAACCTCGACATGCGGATCGGCGACGTCGAGGACGTCATCGCCGAGGTGGAGCCCGAGCGGATCGTGCTCGACCTCCCCGAGCCGTGGCACGCCGTCGCAGTAGCCGCCGAACATCAACCTGGCGGCGCCGTCTTCTGCGCCTACATCCCGACGGTGCCCCAGATCCAACAACTCGTGGACGCCTTCGACGAGTCGGGCAAGTTCATCGAAGTGGAGGTGTTCGAGACACTCCATCGGACCTGGAACATCTCGGGACGGTCGGTCCGCCCGAACCATCAGATGATCGGCCACACCGGATTCATCATCACCGCCCGCCGGTGCGACTGAGCGCTCGGGCTGGCGCCCTCGCCGCTGCCGGCTCCCGGCTTCCGGACTGGCTCGCAACGTTCAGCGCTCTGCTGGTAGCTGGCAGCTGGCAGCACCGAGGCGTCAGCCGAGGCTCACGGCTCGATGAAGATGCACTCTCCGGGGCATTCTTCGGCGGACTCGATGGTGATGTCCTCCTGGCCGGCAGGAACCACAGCCAGCCCCTGGGCGCCCTGAGGATTGCCCTTCTCCTCTGCGAAGATCTTGTCGCCTTCGCGCACGTAGGCGAGGCCGTCGTCGAGGAGCACGAAGACGTCCGGTGCGATCTCCTCGCAGAGACCGTCACCCGTGCAGAGGTCCTGATCGATCCAGACTTTCATGTCGAGTCAACTCCTGTTGTGAGTGCGAGGTCAGTGTATCGGCGCGCTGCGGCCAATCCGTACTCCCCGGCTCCGAGGGATTCCCGGAACCTCGGCGTTCAACTTCCGGCGTTCAGCGACCGATGGACAGTTACCGATCGGTAGATCGGGAGAGTCGTATACTTTTCGATACGACGAGACCAGCCAGGGGAGATCGCGACATGTCGGATCCGGTGTTCGGAAGCAACGATCCAGAGACGTTGCGTCGCCAACTCGCAACGCTGCAATACGAAGTCGACGCCCTCCGCACCCGCCTGTCCGACGCCCCACGGACCATCTCCGATCTCGAGCGCAGGCTGGCCGACACCTCCGCACATCTCGATCGCAGCCTCGCCCAGAACGAGAAGCTCACGACCGTGCTCGAAGAGGCGAGAGAGCAGCTGAGCGTGCTCCGCGCAGAGGTCGAGAAGCTCACGAACCCTCCGAACAACTTCGGCACGGTGCTCGCGGTCAACTCCGACGGCTCGGTCGACATCATGACCGGCAACCGCAAACTCCGGGTCGCCGCCCAGCCGACCATCGAGGTCAAGAAGCTCCAGGTCGGCCAGGAAGTCCTCCTCAACGAGTCGTCGACGATCATCGACACCCGTGACTACCTCATCAAGGGCGACGTCGTCCGGGTCCGGGACAAGCTCGCCGACGGGCGTCTCCTCGTCATGGTTCGGGGAGACGACGAGCAGGTCGTCACGGTCGCCGACTCGCTCGCAGACACCCCCGTCCGCATCGGTGATCACGTCCGGCTCGACAGCCGCTCCGGCATGGTCTTCGAGAAGCTGGCTCGCCCCGAGGTCGAAGAGCTCGTCCTCGAAGAAGTACCCGACATCACCTACGACCAGGTCGGCGGACTCATCGAACAGATCGAAGAGATCCGCGACGCCGTCGAGCTCCCATACGTCCACAAAGATCTCTTCGGCGAGTACGGCCTCGAGCCGCCCAAGGGCATCCTGCTCTACGGGCCCCCGGGCTGTGGCAAGACGCTCATCGCCAAGGCCGTCGCCAACTCGCTCGCCAAGGCCGTTGCCACCCGGACCGGCCGACCCGACGCCCGGTCCTACTTCCTCAACATCAAAGGCCCCGAGCTGTTGAACAAGTGGGTCGGTGAGACCGAGCGTCAGATTCGACTGATCTTCCAGCGGGCCAAGGAGAAGTCGGACGAGGGCGTGCCCGTCATCGTGTTCTTCGACGAGATGGATTCGTTGTTCCGTACCCGGGGCACCGGGATCTCCAGCGACGTCGAGTCGACGATCGTTCCCCAGCTCCTCTCGGAGCTCGACGGAGTCGAGGCGCTCAAGAACGTCATCGTCATCGGCGCCTCCAACCGCGAAGATCTGATCGACCCCGCCATCCTCCGGCCCGGTCGCCTCGACGTGAAGATCAAGATCAGCCGGCCCGATCCCGTCGCCGCCAGACAGATCTTCCGGATCTACCTCGACCAGGACATTCCGTTCGACCCCGAAGAGCTCGGCGCTCACGACGGTGACCGTTCGGCCCTCCTCGACGACGTCGTTGCGAAGACGGTCGACCTCATGTACTCCGAGGAGGAGGAGAACCGGTTCCTCGAAGTCACCTACGCCAACGGCGACCGGGAGGTCCTGTTCTTCAAGGACTTCTCATCCGGGGCGATGATCGAGAACATCGTCCGGCGCGCCAAGAAGGACGCCATCAAGCGCCAGATCGACGGCGGGACCATCGGGCTCAAGGCCGAAGATCTCATGAAGGCCATCAAGCAGGAGTTCCGCGAGCACGAAGACCTGCCCAACACCACCAATCCCGACGACTGGGCGAAGATCTCCGGCAAGAAGGGCGAGCGCATCACCTATGTGCGGACGCTCATCACCGGCGAAGGCATGGGCTCATCGAAGATGGTCGACGGCGTCTCCACCGGCCAATACCTGTGAACCCGTGAGGATCACCTGATGGCCATCCGGAAGGTGATCGGCACCGAAACCGAGTTCGGGATCTCGATCCGCAACCAGCCCGGGTTCAACCCGGCACTGGCCTCGGCGCTCGTCGTCAACTCGTTCCCCGGGCGGCGTATTCGAGTGCAATGGTCGTACGAGGAGGAGTCGCCCGGCCGCGACGCCAGGGGCTTCGGCGTCCCCGGATACGACTACGCCGATCCCGACTCCGCCCTCGTCAACGCCGTGCTGTCCAACGGCGCCCGGTTCTACGTCGATCACGCCCACCCCGAGTACTCCGGTCCCGAGTGCTACGACCCGCTCGAAGCGGCGCTGCACGACAAGGTGGGTGAGCTCGCCGCGCTCGCAGCGATCCGACGCGGCCAGCAGACTCTGCCCGACGGTCAACAGCTCAAGCTCTACAAGAACAATTCGGACGGCAAAGGCAACTCCTACGGCTCGCACGAGAACTACCTCCTCGACCGTGCGACACCCTTCGGCCAGGTCGTCCGTCATCTCACGCCGTTCCTCGTCACCAGACAGATCTACACCGGAAGCGGCAAGCTGGGCTCGGAGAACGGGCGGCCCGACATCGACTATCAGATCACCCAGCGAGCCGACTTCTTCGAAGAGCAGGTCGGTCTCGAGACCACCCTGAAACGCCCGATCGTCAACACCCGCGACGAGCCGCACGGCGAGCCGGCCAAGTATCGGCGGCTCCACGTGATCATCGGCGATGCCAACCAGAACGAAGTGCAGAACTTCATCAAGCTGGGCGCCACGGCACTGTTCCTCGCCGCTATCGAGGACGGAGCGCTCCCCGATGCGTTCGAGCTCGCAGACCCCGTCAACTCCTGCTGGCAGGTCAGCCACGACCTCGACATGAACCGACCGCTCGAACTCGCCGTCGGCGGCTCGGCAACCGCCCTCGAGATCCAGGGCCACTACCTCGAATGGCTCACGAAATACGTCGAAGCCGAGCTCGACGAGCCCGTGTGGAACGACGTCCTGTCCGAATGGGAGTCGATCCTCACCGACCTCGAAGCCGACCCGTCGAAGTGCGACGACCGGCTCGATTGGGTGGCCAAGAAGAACCTGGTCGACGCCTACCGACAGCGAGACGGGCTCGCCTGGTCCGATCCGAAGCTGGCGGCGATCGGCATCCAGTTCCATGACGTCGATCCCCGCACCGGGCTGTATCACCGGCTCGCCGAAACAGGGCGTGTCCGGCGGCTGTTCACCGATGAGCAGGTGGCGGCATCGTTGGCCGATCCCCCCGAACGGACCCGCGCCTATTTCCGTGGCCGCTGCGTCTCGGAGTTCGAAGACTCGGTCGTCGCCGCCAACTGGGATTCGCTCGTGTTCGATGTCGGCGAACCACATCTCAAACGCATTCCTATGATGGAGCCCTTGAAGGGTGGTCGCGACCTCGTCGGGGACCTCTTGGACTCCGTCGAGACCGCCGCAGAGTTGATCGAAGCCCTAGGAGACTGACATGGCCGAAGACCAAGGACAGGCACGCAAGCGCTCCG
>JAHEDH010000148.1 GCA_024641285.1 bacterium
CATCGTGATCGGGAAGCCCGAGAGGTGGAGCAGGCTGTAGAGCAGCATCGAACCGTGGCCGTTCGACAGGACAAATCGGTCGCGATCGGGCCACTCCGGGTGACGAGGGTCGACCGTGAGGAATCGGGTCCACAAGGTGACGGCGATGTCCGCCATGCCCATCGGCATGCCCGGATGACCCGAGTTCGCCTTCTGCACGGCATCCATGGACAGGCCTTTGATCGTCGCGGCGGCCAGAGCTTCGATTTGATCGGTCATGACGCCCCAGGCTACCGACGGACGGCATGTGCCAACGAGCCGAGGGTGCCAGTCGTCCAAATCGTGATCCGAGAACGCCAGCGCTAGCCTTCCCGCCGATGTTTGCAGTCGGATGGAGCCACCTCTGTGCGGCGCTGCTGCTCATCAGCGGGGGAACGAAACTGGTCGACCCAGATCCCACCACTGGAGCGATGCGCGCCGCCGGTCTACCCGCATCCCGGTGGGTCGTTGCAGGCCTCGGGTTGTGGGAAATCGTCGCCGGATCAGCCGCGTTGGCGGTCGGCGGCGTTCTCGGCGGTTCGGCGCTCTTCGTCACCTATGCGGGATTCGCCGGTTTCATCGTCTTCGCACTGGCCAATCGACTTCCCATCCAGAGCTGTGGCTGTTTCGGCAGAGTCGACACCCCGCCATCGCCGGCCCACGTCGCCGTCAACGTGCTCGCCGCCGGATCCGGACTGTGGCTGGCGTTCACGGGCGGGGGCGATCTCTTCTCGACACTCGATGACCAGCCTCTCGCCGGCGTGCCCTACCTCGGATTCGTCGCGATGGGTGTGTTCGCCCTCTATCTCCTACTCGCAGAACTCCCCCGCACGCTCGCTCTCGCCGAGGCGAAGGCATGAGCCAACGATTGGTCGATGCCGCCTCCCGAGCGCTCGCAGCGAGGACGTCCCGACGCGGGTTCCTCCGTCGGGCGGCGATCGTCGGCTCCGCCATGGTCACCGCCCCTGCCGCCTACGCACTCCGACCGATCTCCGCCTACCAGGCACTCGTCCTGCCTGCAGACTGTCCGCCAGGCTCACAGTGCCGCGGTGGATGGACCGAGTTCTGCTGTGTGAAGACCGGCGTCAACACCTGCCCACCAGGCTCGGTGATCGCAGGCTGGTGGCGGGCTGAAGGCTCCAACTACTGCGGCGGAACCTCCCGCTACTACATGGATTGCAACTCGACGAACTGCAGCAGCTGCGGATGCGGAGCTTCCGGCACCTGTGGGAACGAATGCACCGATTGCGACTGCCACTGCATGCACGACAACTGCAACCTGTGGAAGGAATGCTGCACCAGGTTCCGTTACGGCCAGTGCAACAACCAGATCGAGTGCGTCGGAC
Source organism: bacterium (assembly GCA_024641285.1). GTDB lineage: Bacteria > Actinomycetota > Acidimicrobiia > Spongiisociales > ZC4RG35 > JAHEDH01. The sequence goes on from JAHEDH010000148.1 coordinate 1,365, forward strand.
CGATCATCTGCCGGGTCGTGACGTGCGTTCCCCCATGGGAGTGGGACTCGACCTGCACCCGGACCGACGCCCGGTCGGACGTGACGCGGTTCCACGACTCGGCGTGCCTGCATCCCCCGCTCGGCCCGTATCCGGCCCGCCCCGCCGTCGTCAGAGACCACAGCTGGCTGCTCAGGGACACGCTCTCGCCAGGCACCCCCGACCGTCCCGTGTTCACGCTCGGGACCGACGGAGACGTCTCGCTCATGGGTGATTGGACCGGTGCGGGCATCGCCACCGCAGGCGTGGTGAGAGGCGCCCGAACGGGGATCACCGGACGGGGAAACCTCACGTGGTATCTCCGCCACGTCGAAGGCCCGGGGCAACCCGATCTGACGTTCGACTACGGCATACCCGGTGACATCCCGATCGTCGGAGACTGGACCGGCAACGGCGTCGACACCATCGGCATCGTGCGTGGCTCCCAATGGCTCCTCCGCACGAGGAACAGCGCCGGCGAGCCCGACATCTCGTTCACGTACGGCGAGCCGGGCGACATCCCGGTGGTCGGCGACTGGGACGGTGACGGCAGGGACGGCATCGGTGTCGTGCGCGGGACCACCTGGCTCCTGCGGAACACCCCGACACCGGGACCGCCCGACCACACGTTCGACTTCGGAGACGCAGCCGGTATCCCCGTCGTCGGCGACTGGGACGGGGACGGCATCAGCTCTCCGGGGCGGTTCTCGAACGGGACCTGGCAGGTCATCAATCGTCTCACCACCGGCGGGCCGGACCTCACCTTCCAGTACGGGCAGGCAGGCGATCAACCTCTGGTCTGGCGACGCATGGTCGAACCGGTGGTCACCCCATGACGGCACTCGTGGTGATCGAAGGAATCGTGATCGTCCTCCTGTTGGTTCTGGTCGCCGGCCTTCTCCGCAGCCACGCCGACATCTTGCGCAGATTGGAGGCGCTGGGTGCCGGAGACGACGTTCAGCTCTCTCCTGGCAGGCCGAACTCCATCGCCTCGACACCGCAGCGGACGGAGCCCGCCAGTCTGGCATCGGTCTCCGGGCCGACCCCGTTCGGTGACACCGCTTCCGTTGCCCTCACCGACTCCCGCGGCTTCGTCCTGTTGGCGTTCCTCTCGTCTGGCTGTTCCACGTGCCAGACGTTCTGGAAGTCGTTCCGAAACGGAATGGATCTCCCCAGAGCCAACATCCGACCTGTGATCGTCACCCAGGGTCCGGAGTCGGAGTCCCCGAGTGAAATCCGGGCCAGAGCGCCGATGGACATCACGACGGTCATGTCGAACGAGGCATGGGACGCCTTCCGCGTTCCAGGAACGCCCTACTTCCAATTGGTCGACGTCGAACGTGGTGTCGTCGTGGGAGAAGGCTCGGCGGGCACCTGGCCGCGGCTGATGGATCTCATCGCTCGATCCACCGGAGACGAGGCCTTCAACCCGGTCAAGCTCGGGACCAGACAGCGCCAGGAGGACTCCGACCAGGCGCTCAGAGACGCCGGCATCGATCCCGGCGATCCGTCGATGTATCGGCGGAATGCATGACAGTCGCTGTGGGTGTGATCGTTGCGATCGTTGTCGCCATCCGGTCTGGGTGGTCGCCATGAGGCGAATCGATGCTGTCCAGCATCCATCCGCTCGGCGAGCGGTCTCGCAAGAACACATGGGCGGTGACGATCGGCGCTTTCACCGTCGGCTCGGTGAGCGCGGCTTCCCTGGTGGGGGCCGGTCTCGGCGCCGTCGGATCGATCATCGCGCCGCCCGATTGGCTACTCCTCGCCATCATCGGGCTCGCTGGAGTCCTCGACCTCACGAGAGTGCACGCACCCGGACCCGCCCGTCAGGTGAACGAACGCTGGATCGACACCTATCGAGGCACCGTGTACGGCTTCGGCTTCGGCGCGCAGTTGGGTGCCGGGCTGGCCACGTTCGTCGTGAGTTGGGGCGTGTACGCAGTGTTGGCGGCCGAGCTCCTCTCGGGCTCGGTGATGGGCGGCGCCACGATCGGCGCCGCCTTCGGACTCGGCCGGGCAGCAATGCCGCTCGCGTCCGGTTGGGTCGACCGGCCGTCGAGGCTCACGGCCTTCCATGTCCGGCTGGCAAGCCTCGCCCGCCCGGTCCATCTGGCGGCGGCGGCGATCCTCGTCGGGGTCGCGGTCCTGACTGCGATCGGGGGCTGACGTGATCCTCACCGGTGCTGGAATCACGGTCGATCTCCCTGCAGGTTGGGAGGGCTCCATCCGCCCGCCCGCCACCCTCCCCGATGGCGCACAGCGACACTCGGTCACCCACTTGGCGAACTTCCCGCTGCCGGCGGTCAGAGGCGAGTACGGAAGCGGAGCCGTGGACGTCATGTCGAACGGCGACGCGCTGATCGTGCTGCTCGAATTCGGACCCGAGAGCGCCGGCACCGCGCTGTTCGGGAATTCACGACCACCGTTCCTACGAGCAAGCGACTTCAGTCGCGACATGCTCCAACAGCGGGTCGAAGGCCACGGCGGCACCCAGCGATTCTTCACGGAGGCCGGACGGGCCTTCTGCCTGTACGTCGTGGTGGGTGACTACATCGACCGGGTCGAGGTGCTCGAATCGATCAACCACATCCTCAGCCGGGTGACGATCGGATGAGACGGCTGCTCGTGGCGGCCTCGGTGCTGGCTCTCGCCCTTGCCAGCGCACCCATACCCGCCTTCTCGATCTCCGGCACGTTCACCGACGACGACGGCTCGGTCCACGAGGCGGACATCCAAGCCATCGCCGAGATCGGGGTGACGAACGGATGTGGCCCGGCGCTCTACTGCCCCACCGACGTCGTGACCCGGGAGCAGATGGCTTCCTTCCTCGTCCGGGCACTGGGCCTCCAGCCGCTCGCATCCGGTCCCTTCACGGATCTGTTGCCCACCGTCCACGTGGGCGACATCAACGCTCTGGCGGCGGCAGGCATCACACTCGGCTGCGACACCAACCGCTACTGCCCGACCGACCCGGTGCGCAGAGACCAGATGGCGTCGTTCCTGACACGGGCCTTCGAACTCGCGCCGGCAGCCGGCGCCGGCTTCACCGACGTGACTGCCCAGAACCCCCACGCTTCCGACATCGACGCCATCGCCGCAGCCGGAATCACCCTCGGTTGCGGCCCAGGCACGTACTGCCCGACCGATCCGGTCCAGCGGGATCAGATGGCATCGTTCCTCCGGCGCAGCCTCGACCTCGATCCGGTGTATGTGCGACTCCCGCTCTATGAGGGGCTGCCGTTGTCATGCACGAAGGACGGTCTGGTCTGTTCGGGATCCATCTCGCTTCCCTACCGCCCGGCGTACGTGTTGCGGGAAGGCTTCTATCAGGTGTTGCCGGCCGACGACTCCGAACTGGCAGCCCTGCTGTCTCCGGCGACCTCGGTTCGAGTCTTCATCGACGGATTCGCAGTCCCCCTCCAGGCGATGGAGCCCTTCGAGGATCCCAATCGTCAGACGATCTCCTTCGAGCAGCAGGCGACCCTCTCCCCAGGGGTGCATCTCATCGAGGCCCAGTGGTTCCTCGATGGCAGCCTGATCCAGACCGTTCGACTCACGTTGTCGGTCGGCTGAACCTCACTCGACGACGACCAGCGACCGGTCGGCCCGGTTGAGGACGTCCAGGCCCGACTCACCTGCGACGCAGATGTCCTCGATCCGTACTCCGAGCTCACCTGGGAGATAGATGCCGGGCTCGATCGAGAAGGCCATCCCAGGCTCCAAGAGGCGGCTGTTGCCCTCGACCAGATACGGCTCTTCGTGACCATCCATGCCGATCCCATGCCCGGTCCGGTGGATGAAGTTCTGGCCGTAGCCGGCTGCCTCGATCACCCGCCGGCACGCCTGGTCGACCTCCTCGCACGGGGTTCCGACGGTGGCGGCCGCTCGGCCCGCAGCCTGTGACTCGGCAACGACGGCGTGAACCTCGACTGCTTTCGCACTCGGCTCCCCCACCGAGAAGGTTCGGCTGACATCGGAGCAGTAGCCGTTCAACTTCCCCCCGAAGTCGACGATCACCACGTCACCTCCCTCGATGACGCGATCACCCGGCTCATGATGCGGCGATGCGGCGTTCGGGCCGGAAGCGACGATCCAGAACTGTGCGGTCTGGTGCCCCTCCTCGAGTGTCATGTCGATGACCTCACGCGAGACCGCCCGCTCCGTCCTGCTCGAGAAGCGGACCTCCCGCGGTATCCGGGACAACACTCGGTCCACGGCGGCCCCGGCCGCCCGGAGGTTGGCGACCTCCTGTTCGCTCTTGTGGATCCTGAGCTCGGACATGACCGTGCTCGCCGGCAGGAATGTGGTCTCCGGCATCCGTGACAGCAGTTGGACCAGGAACAGCGACCACGTCTGGTCCCCGATGGCCGCAATCGTGGGACGGCCTGCGAGCCGAGTCACGATCTCGACCGGGTGCTCGGTCTCGCGCCAGGGATGGATCTCGAACGGGCCGGGAGCGACACGCGGAGCCTCGAGCTCCGGCACGACCAGGGTCGCGTCGTGTTCGGTCACGACCAGCATGGTCAACCGTTCGAGCGGCATCGCCGTGTAGCCGGTCAGATACGGCAGGTCCGAGCCCACCGAGAGCAGCAAGCAATCCGCTCCATGGACTCGCATCTCTTCCCGAGCCAGTCGGATCCGGGAGGCGAAATCGGGCCCAGACGCTCCGATCACGTCAGCGCTTCCGCGTGAGCGCAACCGGCACGGCCGAGGCGCGCTCAGGCACAGAGGCGGTCGCCTCCTTGGCGTGGTAGCTGGAACGGACGAGGGGACCGGATTCGACGTGAGGAATGCCGATCGCCGACCCGTACGTGCGATAGCGATCGAACTCGTCGGGGTGCACATACCGATGAATCGCCCTGTGACGAGAGGTTGGGCGCAGATACTGGCCGATGGTGATGATGTCCACGCCGACGGCCCGGAGGTCGGCAAGCGCTCCGAAGACCTCCTCTTCGGTCTCGCCCATCCCGACGATGAGCCCCGATTTGGTGAGGCCGTCGGGGTTGGACCATTTGGCTCGGGCGAGCAGCGCGAGCGACCGTCCGTAGCTGGCCGACGTGCGGATCTCCCGCTGGAGCCGAAGCACGGTCTCGGTGTTGTGGTTCAGCACCTCCGGCCGCTCGTTCATGATCGTCTCGAGATCATCGGGGTCACCCTTGAAGTCCGGGATCAGCACCTCGATGTCGGTGTCGGGCGACGCCCTCCGCGCCTCGCGGATCGTCGCTGCGAAGATCCCCGAGCCGCCATCTTCGAGATCGTCTCGGTTGACCGACGTGATGACCGCGTGCTTGAGATTCATCTTGGCGATCGCCTCGGCGGCCCGGAATGGCTCGAGGACATCGAATTCGGTCGGGCGCCCGGTCGTGACATTGCAGAAACCACAGGCTCGGGTGCACTTGTCGCCGAGAATCATCAACGTCGCGGTTCCCATGCTCCAGCATTCGTAGATGTTCGGACAGCCGGCCTCTTCACAGACTGTGTTCAGCTCCAGGCCGCGCATCAGCTTCTTGAGGTCGGTGTATTCGGAGTCCATCTTGGCGGTCACCCGCATCCAGTCCGGTCGCGCCGGCTCGCCTGGGAGACGCCCGCCGATCGTGATCGGCTCGGCGCCGCGTGCGTCGGGCGAGAACGTCCCCGATGCGAGCAGCCGATCCACCTCGAAGCTGCGATCTCGTCCCTGGCCGCGCGTGAATGCCCCCAACTGGATCTCGGTCTCGCCATGGCCGAACACCCGCCGGAAGTTCGGGATGAGCAACTCGACGGCTTCTTCGAGCGAGACGTCCCTGCCGAGCACCTCTCTCACGGACGTGACTCGGCGATCCGTGATCCCGCACGGGTGCATCTGGTCGAAGTGGGACATGTCAGGATCGAGGTTGAGCGCGAAGCCGTGGGTCGACACCTTCCTCGACACCCGCACTCCGATCGCCGCGATCTTCCCCTTCTCGGTCCAGACGCCGGTGAGCCCTTGTTCGCGCCACGATTCGACGCCGAGGTCCGCGAGGGTGTCGATGAGCACCTGCTCCATCTTGCGGACGTGCGGCACGATCTGCTTCGGATCGGGGAGGAAGACGATCGGGTATCCGACCAACTGGCCCGGTCCGTGGAACGTGATGTCCCCCCCTCGGTCGACATCGTGCACGTCGATCCCGCGCTCTGCCAGATCGCCCCGGCTCACGAGGAGATTCGAGTCATCGCCGTTCCGACCGATGGTGTAGACGGGCGGATGCTCGAGCAGCAACAGGTAGTCGTCAGCCGACCGACCCTCGACCCGGCCCTCCCAGAGGGCCTTCTGCAGGTCCCAGGCCTCCGTGTACGGAAGGCGTCCGAGCCACCTGACCCGAAGCTTCGGCGACGGCATCACGCCAGTTCCTGCTCCCAGTCCCA
>JAHEDH010000030.1 GCA_024641285.1 bacterium
CGGTGGGACTCCGAGTTCGATGTGGTCGTTGCCGGCGCCGGCGGGGCGGGGCTCGCGGCCGCAATAGAAGCTGCGGAGGCCGGAGCGAGGACCGTCGTCTTCGAGAAGCAAGGGAAGATCTGGGAGTCGTCAACTGCCATCAACGTGGGCATGGTGGCCTTCGCCGGAACCGATGTGCAGGAGCGATTGGGCATCGAGGATTCGAGTGAGCTCTTGTACCGCGATCTCCTGGCGGTGGGAGGGGGCGAGAACATCCCCAGCCTCGTGCGCGCGTACACCGACCATCAGTTGGACACGTACCACTGGCTGACGGACATGGGGGTCCGCTGGGCGGAGGTGGCGACCGCTGCCGCCGGCATGAGCCGTCCCCGCGGGCATTTCTCCGACCCGTTGGACATGGTGAGGATCCTCAAGCGCGAGGCGGAACGGCGGGGAGCCATCGTCCTCTTCCACAGCGCCGTCACCGGGCTCATCACCGACAGCGATGGGCGGGTCATCGGCGTCGAGATGCGGGACAGGGTGAAGGAGTCCCGCATTCGCGCAAGCGGTGGAGTGGTGCTCGCCACCGGCGGATTCGCCCGTTCCCCTGAACGTCTCGCCGCCATCGATCCACGCTTTGCCGGGATGGCGGCGACAACCGGAGTGGGGCACACCGGAGATGCCCTGCGAATGGCAGAGCCGTTGGGCGCCGTGCTGCGTGACATGGACTACGTGAAGCCGAGCTATGAGCTGCATGTCAGCGGAGACTCCGCCGCCGAGATCTGCCTCGTCTTCTATCTCGGCGCCATCATCGTCAACCGGCACGGGCACCGCTTCGTGAACGAGTCCATCCCCTACAAAGACATCGGCATGGCTTCCCTGGATCAGCCCGACGGGGTGGGAATCATGGTGTTCGACCAGCCGATCTTCGACCGGGCGGTGGAGAACACCCGGAATGCCTCGTCTGCCATTCCCAGCGAGAACGTGGTGTCAGGTCTCGACGCATCCCGCATCCGTCTGCTGGAGCGGGCCGACACGATCGAAGAACTGGCCGACCGCATCCATGTTCCGCGCGAAGAGCTGGCTGATACGGTGAAGCGATACAACGACGCCGTGACCGGCGGCACCGACCCCGAGTTCGGGCGAAGCCACCTGTCCGCCAGTATCGGCGACCCGGTGAAGATCGAGACGCCTCCCTTCTACGCCTATGAAGCCAAGAGTCACTTCCTCGCCACCTATGCAGGATTGGCGGTCGATGACAGCACGCGCGTCCTGACCCATGACGGCCACATCCCGGGCCTGTTCGCCGCCGGGGAGGCGATTGGCGGGTTCCACGGAGCCAGCTATCACTCCGGCGCTGCGGTGGGGCAGGCGCTCATCTTCGGACGCATTGCCGGGACGCAGGCTGCGCGAGGAGTCTGATCGCCTCCCAGCGGAGGGTTGGGCAGGGGGCGTCTGTGCGCAGCGGGCTCCAGCCTCAGTCCGCGCCCTCCACGAGAAACGACCGGGTCACGCCGGCGGCGTGGCGAAGAGGTATGAGCGCCTGATAGGCATCCGACTCGTACCAGTCGCGGGCATGAGCGAGGCTCGGGAATTCGGTGACCACGGTTCTCGGCGGAGGCGCATCGCCTTCGAGCGGTTCGATCCTGCCTCCACGGACCAGGAAATTCCCCTGGAATGGGACGAGGGTCGCTGCCACCTTCGCACCGTATTCCCGGTACGCCTCGGTGTCATGTACCTCGACTTGAGCGATCATGTAGCCCTTTGCCATCGTTCCCTCCGGGTTTGCGCTCGTCATCGCGGTTCACGATGACCGGTGGATGGCGCCATCCACGATCGCCATCTCCCTCGCCACGCTCGAGAGACTCGCGGATCCGCGGGGTCGTTGTCGCCGTTCCGAAGGCGCAGCCTAGGTGTAGCTAGGTGGTGCATGAGCACCGGTCGAACGGCACGATTGAGCCGGCCGGTGGTTTGTTGGAGTCGAGTGGCGTGCTTCTCTCCTCTCGACAACAATCGGAACATGGGCGACACGTCACCGTGGCCGAGAGTGAAGAGCGAGATCTATGGTCTGTGCGGGCGCAACCCGAAGTCGAATCGGCTCGTCCCCTCGATCGCCGAACTCGAACCCGATCACGTCGTGCTCGACATCGGATGTGGTCCGGGCGCCGCCGTCAGGGCGGCCGCCGGAGTGGTCGCCCGAGCGGTCGGTGTCGATCGGAGTGAGGCGATGATCACCATCGCCCGGCGACGGTCGCGACTCTTCTCGAACGTCGAGTACTTCGTCGCCGGAGCCGAGGATCTGCCACTTCCCGACGCGATGTTCGACCGGGTGTGGACGATCCATGCCTTCCACCACTGGGAGAGCCCCGATCAAGGAATCGTAGAGTGCCTCCGGGTGATCAAGCCGGGCGGGAGGCTGCTGATCGTCGAGAGCGAGACCAAGGGCTCGCACGGTCTCGATGCCTCAATGGCCGCCGAGTTGGCACACAGGCTCCGATCCGCCGGGTTCGATGATGCGACGGTCTCGAAGCCGCACCGACAACTCGTCGTGACCGGCATGCGAGCGGATTGAACCGTCAGGGCTCGCACCCTTGCACGGATCAGTGATCTCGTCCGAGGAATGCTTCCAACTCTTGTTCGGTCGGGCTGTTGAGGACTCCGGGAACGCGTTGGCATACCATCGCTGAGATGGCCGACGCGGTCTCGATGAGCTGCTCGTCGTCGTAGTCGCGGAGCATCCCATAGATGATGCCCGCCCGGAAGCTGTCCCCGGCGCCGGCCGTGTCGCGAGCCTTCACCGGGTAGGGCGCGAACTCCCGCACCTGGCCATCGCTGCGTGCGTACAGGAGAGGTTGGCTGCCTCGGGTCAGAATCACGAGTCCATGACATGACTGCATGTATCTGGCCAGCAGCTCAAGCGTGTCGATCGGCTCGACGGATCGAGAGGCGAACTCCTCGGAGACGATCAGCACCTCGGCACCCCTCGTCAGGTCAGAGTCGGGTGACGTGTCGATGGTGACAAAGGGAATCGATGCCTCACGACACCAGCGGGCCGCTCGCTCCGAGGCATCCCCGAAGAAGGGATCGAGGCACACGATTCGACTCGAGGAGATGTCGTCACGTGAAGGCTGACTCCAGTCATTCGCGGTAAGCATCCGGGTGTACGTTCCGAAGACCGTGCGCTCGTCTCGGCTGGAGAAGACGATCTCGGTGACGGGGGATGGGGAATCGGTGGCAATGACACTGCAGTCGACGCCTGCCTCAGTCAGCAGTTCGATCACTCGCCGGGAGTCGGGGTCGCTTCCCAACCGGTTCCCGCTCAGCTTCGTCGCGACCCCGAGCCGTGCCAGCACATACGCTCCTCCGGCAGCCTCTCCGCCGAAGGACTCGTGGATGTGGGCGATCTCCCCGTAGCCGGCCTCGGCGGGAAAAGCTCCGTCGAGTTCCACCAGTGTGCTGGTCGCGATCACCCCGTATACGTAGACGTCGTGCACGTCGCCCTACTCATCGTTCGTGAGCGGCGACACTACCCGGCCGCCACCGTGGTCTGGTGGGTGGCTGGGTACCCATCGGGCATCTGTCGTCGCTGCTTCCGGCCTCAGGTCGCTCCGCCACTCGGTCCAATCCCTTCACGCCGGGCGACGGAACTCGGCACGTTCTCCGCGTCACCCTGGCAGGGACTGTGTTCGTCTGTTGTATGTGACGTCGATGAGACCAACGCGCGCTACTTGGCCGATTCTGCTGCTGTCCATGTTCGCCGCTGCGTGTGTCAACCCGGATGGGATCACCGCAGATACGACGACCGCCGACCCGATCGAGGTCGTCGAGGCGTGGGTCGCGGCGCGAAATGCCGGAGATTGGGATACGCAGGAAGCGCTGTCGAGTCCCGAGGTCGTTCGATATGGGTTCGGTTCACAGGACGAGACCCTGGCAGCCGTGACCCTGAACAGGGTGATCCGTCTCGAGACCTGTTCCGTGACGCTCGACAGCCCGACCGTCGGCACCCTGGTCGCCTGCGAGGTGACCGTGACGGACATGATCGTCGACGCCGCTGGTGTGGTGGCAGAGAACCTCAACGACAGCACCTTCGTGGTGATCGGTGGGCGCATCGCCCGAGCCCCCGAGTGGATTCCGTCGTCCCACGTCGCCGAGCAGGCGATCGAGGAGTGGGGCATGGCCAACGATCGCCGGGGTTACCGGGCGGCGTGCCCCGACGGCATCGCCGGCCAGGATGTGCTCACGGGGCTCGAATGCGCCCGGTGGATCGCAGACTCGCATCCCGCGTGGGTGGAGGCGGTTCAGACTCTCGGTCTCGACTAGGGGGGAACCGAACGGGCCTTCACTCCCCGCGGTCGCCGCCGTCCTTCGAGGACGCGGTCCCCAAAGCCGCTCCGATTGCGACTCCGACCGCGATCCAGACAGGGCTGTCAGTGGCGGCGAACAGCGCAGCACCGACGCCCGCTCCGATCGCGATACCGACACCGGCATTCAAACCCGGTCGTTGTCGCTCTGGCATGAGCGGGACCATAGCGAAACACCTTCACGCATCGCTCTGCCCGACCCGCGTTCTGGGGCGACCTCACTCTCGATGGTCACGAACGGCACCGTCTGCGCAAGGCTCCTCAAGTCGGTCGGTGAGCTCGAAGCGCCCTCCCGGCCGTGCAGTTCCGTTCACCTGGATCTCCACGACGTGGGTGCCCGCATGGTGGATCCGCGTCGACTGCTGTCGGAGCGAAACCGTCTTCGAAAACGATGTGGTCCCCCCGCCATCCAACCGCGTCTCGATGCCTTTGAAGACCTTTGGGCTCGTCGAGCCGTTCGCCTTGACGAAGTGGATGATCAGATCCACGAGGGCGCCTTGGGGAGTGTGGGCCGCGTTCTCGAGGACGACTTCGATCCGAACCTTGCAGCCGATCGATACCGGGTCCGGCTCGATTCGCACGCCGGCGACCCGCACCTCCGTGCCGGGGTCGAATCCCATGACGGCGAGCGCCCCGGCGTGACCCCGCTTGATCAGCGTTCGAAGGCCGTGACGGATGAGCCGGCGTCTCTCTGGGCCTCCATCCTCCCACCAGCGGTTGGCGATCGCAACGACCAGCTCGGGGTGGTCTTTGGCGATGTCGTTGAGGTTGTTGGCGACCGAGCGCCTGACATATTCCTCGGGGTCGTCCTTCAGGAGCTCGAGCAGCCTGATCACCGGGGTCGGGTCCGCCTGGAACGACCTCAGTCGTGATGCCCACGGAAGGCGGGGGCGCGTGCCTTCCGACACGAGTCGTCGCACGTGCACGTTGTCGTCGGTGGCCCAGACGGACAAGCGGTCGAGTGTCGGCTCCGGGTACCGCTCGATGAACGACCTGATCGAGAACTCGGCAGTGAACCGCTTCGTCAACTCGTATTGGGCGGTCATTGCAGCCTCGAAATGGTCGATCCCATGCTCGGCCACGAAATACACGAACGGCAGGTAACGAAAGGGCTCCATGCCGCCCAATTCGGCACTGTCGTTCTCTGGTCCGAGCGACTCGACCAGCACCCCCAGCGCACGAACACGGTCGGCCGGAAGATGGTCCCCGAGCCTGTTGGCGATGTGGCGTGCCCGGGCCGTGAGCTCCATGGCGTCGTATCCGTCGAGACACTCCGCGACGAACCCGGCTGTGTCGAAGCCGGGATGGACCGAGGCCAGCATCCCGGCGATCGCCATGGGGATCTCCGGCCCGAATGAGGTCTTCAACGGCTCAGCCATGTCGATGAGCGTATCGGGCCACCCCGGACCTCCCGACCGGCGCGCCCGTCTTCGAGGATTCGCTGATATTTCGCGAATCGTCCAGTAGAGTCCTGCCCAAGCGGGCTGGGTTCAGGGGCTGATCGAAAGGTTGGTCTGATGGGTCGCTTCGAGGGTTCCTTGAAGATGCAAGGCGAGGACGGGTCGGGCCTGGACGTCGTCATCGACCTCGAGAACGAACGTATGTTGATTCGAACCAAGCACACGGTGCTTGGTGAGTGGTCGCTCGACGATGTCGGCGTTCACAGCGAGAACGACGGTTTTCACATGCGCATCGAGGGCGAGCAGGTCATTCTTTCCACGAAAGACGACGCCGGCTTTGCCACCGAAATCGGTCTCCGTTCAGCTTCGCCGCGTCTCCGCCGGATGATGGGAGCACGCCGCAAGGAGTGAAGTTGGCGCAGGTGGCGGTCGACCTAAGCTGTCGCCCGTGCCGACCGAACGTCAATTCGATCCCCGAATCCTCGTGGTGGGCGTTGTCGGCGGGTTCGTTGGCGGCTTCTTCGGGGTCGGTGGCGGCATCGTGCTCGTGCCGCTCATTCTTTGGGTGCTCAAGACCCAACGCCATGTCGCGCATGCCACATCGCTGGCCGCCATCATCGTGATCGCCCTGTCGGGCATGGCCGGATTCGCCGTCGAAGGACAGGTCAACTGGGTTGTCGGTGTCGGTCTTGCAATCGGAGGCGTCACTGGCGCCGCGTACGGAGCGAACCTCATGGATCGGCTGTCGCCGAGGACGCTACGGAACGTGTTTGCGATCGTTCTGATCGTCTCCGGCCTACGGATGGTGATCGGGTGATCGATTTCATCGGCGCAGTGCTGATCGGGCTCACCGCGGGGATCGCCTCCGGCGTCGCAGGGATCGGTGGGGGAGTCGTGATGGTTCCCGGCATGGTGTTCCTGCTGTCGATGGAACAGCACGTCGCACAGGGGACCTCGCTGTTCGCCATCGTGTTCACCGCGATCTCCGGCACGCGGGTCAATGTGAAGAACAGTCGGGTGGACCTTCGCTCCGCAGTGATCATCGGCGCGATCGGGGCGGCCACCTCGTTCGGGGCCGCCCTTCTCGCCAATCAACTCGACGGAGATCTGCTCCGCCGCTTGTTCGGGGTGCTACTCCTCTTCTCCGGATCCCGCATGGCTCTCAACAGCTGGCGCACCCGAAGCTGATCGGGTCAACGGGGAGTCCGTCACGGCTTTGGCGTTCGGCCGCAGCGCCGATACGAGCATGGCGGCACCTCCGGCCAGGACCACGAACGGGAGAATCCATCCGAGGCTGACCGAATCGAAGAGCAGATCCCACGGGTCGCCGGAGACGAGGAATGTGACTCCGACCGCTGCGAAGAAGAGCCCGAAGGCGAGTGAGATGATGTCCAATGGGTGGCGTTTCATGAGTTCTCCTCGGTGATGATCAGGATTCCGGATCCGACTTCCACGTCGATCACGATGTCGGCGGTTGCCGGGTCGCCGACGCTGTCGGTGAGACCGGCGCCCAGCCGCTCCGAGCCGAAGGTGGACAAGATGCCGGACTCGACCGACGAGACGACGGCGACGCTGACATTGCGTGGCACCGAGATCACCAGGGTGCCCTCGTCGAGATCGATCTCGGTGGACACCCCGGTGACCGGGGCCACCACGGTGCGCGAGAGATCGATGAACCAGTCGCCGTTGTCGAGCGAATAGCGGGGATCGAGCGTGACCGGTTGGATGAGTGTCGAGTCGCTGAAGATCTCCGACACGCCGGGAAGTGAGGATGTGCGAGAGACCGGCTCCACCTCACCCGCGACGCTGGAGAGCACCTTGATCGAGCCGATGCCGCCGTCGATGTTCAGGTCGAGGAAGCCGCCGCTGCCTTCCTGCCGTTCAGCGACGTCAAGGCCAACGCCGTTTCTGTTTGTCCCCAACACGATCAGCTCTCCGATTCCGAGCTCGCCCGTCACGTCGACCGTGATGTCGTCTGGGACGTAGATGATCAACTCTCCGATACCGATATCAACGGTCGTGGAGACCTCGGCACCCGAGAAGTCGACGTTGGTGAAGTCGACCCGCAACGAGCCGATCCCCATGTCGATCGTCTCGGGGATCTCGGCGACTGCGTTCGGGCTGACCCGCCGTTCCCCGACCGTTCCGGAGATGTCGAGATCACCGAGCGGGCTGAAGAAGACGATCGGTGTGAGGATGACTCCGAGGGCGATCAGTCCACGGGCCCGCCCCCAGAACGCCCCGATCAGCAGGCCTATGCCGGCGATGAGCATGGCAGCACTCACGTAGTGCCGGAAGGTGAAGTCGATGTCGGTGACTGCCGTGTCGATGGTCCCCATGGCGCCGAGCACGACGGCTCCGAGGCCGAAGATGAGGCGACCCAGGATGCTGGGCTCGGGCCGGGGCTTGGGCGGACGGGCCGGCTTGGGAGGCGCGGGTGGCTTGGTCGTCGGTGGTGACGCCACCGGCGATGTGACAGTCATTGCGGTTCCCTGTGCCGGAGCTGAGGTCGATTGGGAAGGGGGCTGGTCTTGCGAAGAGGTGGACCCCTCTTTCGAACCGAAGTCGAGCTCACCTCGATAGAGGAGGACGCCGAGGACGCCGAGGACGATGGCCGCAGCGATGTCCCCGCGCATGAATCCGATCTGATCGATCACGATCAGGAAGGCAACGGTTATGAGAGCGACTCCGATCCACCCGGTCGATCCGTCGATACGCCGGATCAGCCTCGTTGCGATGGGATCGGTTTCGTTCTCGTCCCTCACGGCGAGCCATGCGACGGCGTACAGGGCGAAGCCGAGACCGCCGGCTGTGGCGAGGAGGACGAATGCCAGTCGGATGAGCCAGAGCGGCACGTCGAACTTCTTGGCGATACCGGTCGTGACTCCGCCGAGAATCCGCCCTTCGCGGACGCGGACGAACGGATCGCTCCCTGATCTGGGCCCCTGCTGGGCAGTGGGCGGTGTTGTTTGTGTTTCCATGTCATCCACTGTGCCGCCCTCCCGCCTTGCCTTCCATCGGGATTGACCCCGCAGGAACCCTGAGGACCCTCGGGGGCCTCAGGGTCATCCCTCATTGCAGTGAACCCGTTCAGATGACACCATACGACCCGTGAACACAACTGCGTCCTCGTTCAGACTGTCGGACTACGGCATCGTCAGGTCGGTCGACGACCGGGTCGTGGCCGGGCTGGCCGCAGGCATCGGCAGGAGGCTCGGCATCGAGACCGTGTTCATCAGGGCCGCCTTCGCGGTGCTCACGTTCGTGTGGGGACTCGGCATCGTCCTCTATCTCGCCGGCTGGGCCGCCACCATCGACCGCGTATCCGACACCGCGGTCGAGACCTCCCAACCGCTCTCGGGATCGCAGCGTCTCGGGACGGTGATGGTCTTCATCGCATCCCTGTTGCTGCTCAGGTCGATCAACATCTGGCCGGGCGACTCGGTGATGTTCCCTGCCGTCTTCGTGATCTTCGGGTTGGCGTTCCTTTTCGACAGACGGGCGATCGACTCGCGATCGGCATTGCTTTCAATCGTCGAGACGCCGGAGAAGCCCGGCAGGGGCCGGACGGTCGCCGGCGTACTGCTGCTCATTGTCGGGCTGGGCATCTTCGGTGGCAACGCGGCGCCGCAATTCGGATCGATCTTCATTGCCGTGGCTGCCACCGGGGCAGGACTGACCGTCCTGTTCGGGCCGTGGATCTGGTCGCTCGCACAAGACCTGGGTACGGAGCGCACCGAGCGCATTCGTCAAGAGGAGCGCGCCGAGGTTGCGGCCCACCTCCACGATTCTGTGCTGCAGACCCTTGCGCTGATCCAGCGCAGTGAGGACCCGAAGAAGATGGTGACGCTGGCGCGGGCCCAGGAGCGAGAGCTGCGGCGGTGGCTGTTCGACAGTTCGCCCACGCCCGGCTCCGACCGGTTGTCCACTGCGATCCAGTCCCTCGCCGATCGGATCGAAGAAGAGTTCGACATCCCGGTCGAGGTGATCGGCGTCGGCGACACCCCCTATGACGAGATCACGACACCGATCGTCGCCGCTGCGGGTGAGGCGTTGATGAACGCCGCCAAGCATTCTGGAGCCGGGAAGATCACCGTGTATCACGAAGTCTCCGACGACACCATCGAGGTGTTCGTCACAGACCAGGGCATGGGATTCGACCCCGAAGCCGTCGACGGTGATCGTCACGGCGTCAGTGACTCGATCGTCGCCAGGATGCGCCGGCACGGCGGATCTGCCACGATCGTGAGTGAGCCCGGTGAGGGAACCGAAGTCGCATTGTCGATCAGGAGGAATGGCACATGATCAGGATCTCGATGGTGGACGACCACCGTCTGTTCCTGTCGGGCGTCAGGGCAGAGCTCGAAGGCTCGGTCGATGTCGTTTCGGCTTCGTCCGACATCGACGAGGCGATCGACGCCATCAGGGAGCAGCGGCCGGACGTCGTCCTGGTCGACGTCCACATGCCAGGCGGCGGGGGGCTCGCCGTGATCCAGAACGTCTCAGAGACCAATCCGGACGTGAAGTTCCTCGCTCTGTCCGTCTCCGATGCCGCCGAGGACGTGATCGCCATGATCCGGGCCGGCGCCCGTGGCTACGTCACGAAATCGATCGCCCCCGAAGAGCTGGTGGAGGCGATCAAGCGGGTCCACGCCGGTGACGCGGTCTTCTCGCCGAGGCTGGCGGGTTTCGTGCTCGACGCCTTCGCCGACGTAGTGCCGGCCGAGGTCGATCCCGAGATGGATCAGCTGACGCCTCGAGAGCGTGAGGTGCTTCGCCAGATCGCCCGCGGCTATTCCTACAAGCAGGTCGCCAGGCGCTTGTCGATCTCGGTCAAGACCGTCGAAACCCACGTGTCGAACGTGCTTCGGAAACTGCAGTTGAGCAACCGCCACGAGCTCGCTCGCTGGGCCTCCAACCGCCGCATCGTCTGACCAGCTCACGTTCGTATGACGGAAATGCCGACACGACGGCCGTAAACGTCACAAGAACGAAGTCAGCCTTTGACGAGTGTCCCGCGCTGGAAGACGTGGGTGACGTTCGAGGGGTTTGCCAGGACCGAGATGTCGGTGGTGGGGTCGCCGTTCACACAGATCACGTCGGCGTCGTAGCCCTCGATCAGTATTCCCGCCTCCGGTGCCTGAGGGCCCAGTGTTGCCGGCCCCATGGCGGTAGCCGCTTTGATCGCCTCGAGCGGTGACAGCCCGGCATCGACGAGCAGCCCGAGTTCCTCACCGTTGCGACCGGTCGTGTTCGGAAAGAAGATGTCGGTTCCGGTTGCGATCGGAACGCCGTAGCTGATCGCCGTCTGCATCGCCTGAAGATGTCGGTCGGCGATGTCGGTGATCTTCTTGTAGGCGTAGTCCGGCATGCCGATGTCTCGGCCGCGCTCGACCAGGTGTTGGACGACGAAGCGGGTGGGAACGAGGATCGCACCGGTGTCGAGCATCGCCTTGGCGGCCTCGACGTCCAGATGGCTGCCGTGCTCGATCGTCTTCACCCCTGCCCGGAGTGCGGCCATGATGCCCGCCTTGCCGTGACAGTGGGCTGCGACCACCCGCTCGGCACGGGCGGCCTCGTCGACGATCGCTTTCAGCTCCTCGTCGCTGAACTGCTGGTGTTTCGGATGGTCGACCTGGCTCATCACGCCGCCGGATGCGCAGACCTTGATCACTCGAGCACCCAGCCGGAGCTGACGACGCACCAGGCGCCGACAGTCATCAGCGCCATCGGCAATGGTCGGTGCGCCGATGTGTCGCTCGAAGACACCGTCGACGACGTCGATGGGCAGACCGTGCAGATCGGCATGACCGGCGGTTTGGCTCAGCGGTGCGCCGGCGGCGTAGACCCACGGGCCGGGGACGATGCCTGCTTCGACCGCCTCGGACAGGTACGTGCCGTGGCCTCCGACTTCGCGCACCGAGGTGAAACCGGCGTCCAGCGTCGCCCGCAGGTCGGCGAGCGAGCGGAGAATGGCGGTCTGTGGAGCGGTCGTGGCCAGCAGTTCGATGTCGGCACCGGAGAGGCCGAAGAAGTGGGCGTGGGAGTCCCACATGCCCGGCATCACGGTGTCGGTCTCGATCGTGGTGTCCGCTTCGGGCGCATCGCCGGTCGGTCCGATCCAACTGATGGTCGGTCCCTCCATCACGATGGAGGCGTCTTCGACGGGGTCGCCGTCGCCGGGCAGGAGTCTGGATGCATCGATTCGTGTCGTCACGAAGCGGAATCTAACACCGGGGCCGTTCGTGCCGTTCGACCGTGGAAGCGGACGCAGCCAAGGCCTCTCCGGACGGGGCCGCACCCGAGGCCGCGTCCTTTGCCATACTTCCCCTATGGATATCACCTCGCTCACCGCGCCCGCAGTCAATGCCACCACCTCACGTTGGACCCGGCAGGGCCTCGTCGAGCGGTTCTGGGACGCCGATCCCTCGGTGTGGTCGGAGGATCCCGAAATGCCGGAGCTTGCCAATCGGCTGGGATGGATCGATCTGCATGAGTCGATGCGCGCGTCGCTCCCCGAGATCGAACGTGTCGCCCTTGAGGTCGCGGACCGAAGCGACCACGTCGTCCTGTGCGGCATGGGCGGTTCGAGCCTGGCGCCCGACGTCTTCTCGGCCGTGTTCGGGTCCAGAGCGGGCTTTCCGGAGCTCGTCGTGCTCGACTCGACGCACCCTGGCGCGGTGCTCCACGCCCGGTCACGGATCGAGCCATCGCGCACCACCTTCGTCATCTCGTCGAAATCGGGAACCACGCTCGAGACGCTGTCGTTCTTCCGCTATTTCTGGGCAGAAACCGGAGGCGACGGATCGCGCTTTGTCGCCGTCACGGATCCAGGCTCCAAGCTGGAACAGGTGGGCGCAGATCGCGGATTCCACGCCGTGTTCGAGGCGAACCCGAACGTCGGTGGCCGGTTCTCGGCGCTCACCCACTTCGGGCTCGTTCCTGCCGCCTTGATGGGAGTCGACATCGCCGGGCTGCTCGACGCCGCCGGCCGCCTCGCCAAACAGGCGGATTCGAACGCCAGTCATGATCCCGTTGCCGGAATCGGCATCGCGCTCGGCGAAGCTGCCCGGGCGGGTCGGGACAAACTCACGATCCTGACCTCTCCCAAGCTGGCGTCTTTCCCTGCTTGGATGGAGCAACTCGTCGCCGAGAGCCTCGGCAAGGACGGCACCGGCATCGTGCCCGTGGCCGACGAGCCTGTCGGAGACGTCTCGGACTACGGACGCGATCGCGTGTTCCTGTCGTATCAGTTGCACGGCGAGCATGCGCCGGACCTCGATCGGCTGTCGAAGGCAGGGTTTCCGGTGATCGGGTTCGAGCTGCCGACCGAGCTGTCATTGGGATACGAGATGCTTCGGGCCGAGGGGTTCACGGCGGTCGCCGGCGCCGTGATGGGTGTGCACCCGTTCAATCAACCCAACGTCGAGGCGGCAAAGAACTTCGCTCGCAAGGCCATGTCGGGCGAGCTCGACCTGGGCTCCGTCGCGACGGTCTCCGGCGGTGAAGCACTCGACGGCTTCGCCGGACTCGCCGACCGGCTCGAGAGTGGTGGGTACTTCGGGATCCACGCCTACCTCCCTCCCGACGACGACCTCTGGGCTGCGATGACGGATCTGCGCGTCGCTGTCAGGTCTCGAACCGGGGTGGCGACGACGGTGGGATGGGGGCCGCGCTTTCTCCACTCGACTGGCCAACTCCACAAGGGGGGACCGGCGGGCGGGTCGTTCCTCCAGCTGGTCGATGAGCCCTCGATCGGGTTGGCGGTCCCCGAAACCGACAACACGTTCGATGAGATCGTGTCTGCGCAGTCGGCGGGCGACCATCAGGCACTGGTGGCGGCAGGTCGTGACGTGGTGCGGATCGATGTGGGTGACGACCCGGTTGCGTTTGTCCGCGAGCTCATCGGGCGCATTTCGTGAGTACACCCCAGCACCCGGCGCCGGCCTCGGCGACCGCCGAGATCGAGTCCCACCTGCTCGTGCTGTTCGGGGCGACCGGCGACCTCGCCAAGCGAAAGCTGATTCCAGCCCTCTATTCACTGATGAAGCGACGGAACTTCGACGACACGACGAGGATTCTCGGTGTTGCCGGCAGCGTGATGTCGGACGAGGAGTATCGCGAGATCGCTCGCCGGGCTCTCGTGGACAGCGGCGTCGACGAGCACGAGGCCTCCGGCTGGTGCGCAGACGTCATCACCTATCTCTCGGTCAAGGAGGGCTTCGACGCCCTCGCGGCGAAGATCGACCGGATCGAGCAGGCGGCAGATCTGCCCCGCAACCGGGCGTACTACCTGGCGATTCCCCCGGCGGCCTTCGACGACACGATCGGTGGTCTCGCCTCGGTCGGCCTGCACGAGTCGGACGGGTGGACCCGGGTCGTGGTCGAGAAGCCGTTCGGAACCGACCTCGACTCGGCGGTCGAGCTGAACGCTCTCCTCCACACCTGGTTCGACGAGAGCCAGATCTACCGAATCGACCACTATCTGGCGAAGGAGACCGTGCAAAACCTCCTCGTGTTCCGGTTCGCCAACCCCCTGTTCGAGTCGGCATGGAACCGCGATCGAATCGACTCGGTCGAGATCACCTTCGCGGAGACCCTCGGGCTCGAAGGGAGAGCGGGCTATTTCGACAGCGCAGGGATCGTCCGGGATGTCGTACAGAACCACCTGTTTCAGATCATGACACTCATCGCGATGGAGCCGCCCGTGAGGTTGAACGCAGGCGCCATCCGTGACGAGAAGGTCAAAGTGTTGAAGTCGATCTACCCGGTAAACGGCGAAGACGTCGTCAGAGCCCAATACACGGCGGGCTCGGCGGGCGAGGAGGAGGTCCCCGGGTACCTCGAGGAGGATGGGATCTCGCCGGGTTCGAACACCGAGACGTATGCGGCGATGCGCATCTGTGTCGACAACTGGCGCTGGCGTGGTGTGCCCTTCTATCTGCGAGCGGGCAAGCGGTTGCCGGAGCGCCTCACACAGGTCGTCGTGCGCTTCAAGCGCCCTCCTGTCTTCTTGTTCGATGGCCAGGGCACGCCGCGACTGCATGCCAACGTCATGTACATCACTCTCCAGCCGGACGAGGGTTTCGATCTCCGCTTCGACGTGAAGATCCCCGGAGAGGGTCTCGAGCTGGTGCCGCAGTCGCTCTCGTTCAGGTACGGCGACGTCTTCGGTGATCTGCCAGAGGCCTATGAGACCCTGATCGTCGACTTCCTCGTCGGGGATCAGACGTTGTTCGTCCGTGCCGACGAGGCCGAGGAGGCCTGGCGAATCCTCGAATCGGTGGTCGACCTCGATTCCGAGCCGGGCTCGTATCCGGCCGGCAGCTGGGGCCCGCTCGCAGCCGACTCCCTGATCACCGGTGAGGGTGACCACTGGCATCCCCAGCACGACAGCTGAGATCCCGGAGAATTCGCTCGCTTCTCGATATTCGCTTGACACCGTATGCACGGGTCGCATACGGTGCCGACAGCAAGGAAAGGCCGCACGCGATGATGGACTACATGATCCAACCTGAGAAGAACTGGAGCCCTGCCACGGGACTTCAGATCTTTGCGTGCTCGTCCGCAACGCGCATCTCCGGCACCGTCGTCCCGTTCGGCGCGACCGGCAATGCACTCGTCACGAGCCGAAGGCGGCCCGACCTCATTTGACTCCTCGTAGGAGACCAACTGTCGAAGCCGCCGGATCCACCCGGCGGCTTTCTTTTTGGCCGCAGGATCACCCGAGAGACACCCGCCACTGAACGAATCACATACGAGGAGACCGACATGAACATCTACGAAGACGGCCGATGTACCGATTCAGGTCAACATGACCTGTTCTTCTCGGAGACGCCGTCAGAGCTCGCTGCGGCCCAGGAGATCTGCATGGGGTGCGAGGTCCGGATCCTGTGTCTGCAGGAGGCCCTCGACCAGTCGATCGAGTGGGGTGTCTGGGGCGGCGTCATCTTCTGGGACGGTCAGCCCTTCTATCGCAAGCGCGGCCGGGGGCGACCTTCACGGGAGGAGACCAACCTTCCGCTGGAGGCGACATTCGAGGAGTTGCACCGACTGGTTCGCTCGGCCTGAGCGAGAGGTGGGTGCCTCCGGTGCCGGTCGTCGGACTCGGACCGCAGGGTTCGGGCCGGCGACCGGCCGCGTCCGGGCTCGCGTCAGCGCTGGATGGTGGAGAGCAGCGTCCCGGGCTTGCGCATCTTGGCGATCGCCTTGTGTTCGATCTGGCGGATGCGCTCTCTCGTGACGTTGAAGTGCCGACCGACATCGTCGAGCGTGCGTGGCTCGATGTTCCCGAGCCCGTATCTCATGATGATGACGTCGCGTTCACGGTCGTTGAGTTCGGCCATGACGATGCCCAACTCGTCGATCCTCGACGCCAACAGGGCGACTTCGAAGGGGTCCATGGCGTCGACGTCCTCGATGAAGTCGCCTAGCGTGGCCGTTTCGTCGCCGACGGGCTGGTGAATCGAAACCGGTTCGGGGGCTACTCGCTTGGCGTCTTTGACCTTCGTCAGCGTCAGCCCTGCCTCCTCGGCGATCTCCTCGAGTGTGGGAGTGCGACCCAGTCGCTTCACCAGTTCGTTTTCCGACGCATAGACCTGGTTGATGGTGTCCATCATGTGCACCGGGACGCGGATCGTCCGGCTCTTGTCTGCGATCGCGCGACTGATCGCCTGGCGGATCCACCACGTGGCGTAGGTGGAGAACTTGAACCCCTTGCGGTACTCGAACTTCTCGACGGCGCGGATCAGTCCGAGGTTGCCTTCCTGGATGAGATCGAGAAAGGGGAGACCGGCGTGCTGGTACCGCTTTGCGATCGAGACGACAAGACGGAGATTCGCCTGGATGAACCGTCGGCGTGCGGCGACACCGCGATCGACCTGGAGTTCGAGCTTCGTCTGCTCCTTCTTGGAGAGTCCGCCTTCGGCGAGCTTCTTCGCTGCAGCGATGCCGGCCTCGATCCGCTTGGCGAGCATGACCTCGTCCTCGGCGGTGAGCAGTTCGTAGGTGCCGATGCCATCGAGATAGCGCTTGACAGCCTCGTCCCCCGCATCCCACGCATTCATCTTTCTCGACGCCATTCCGTTTTCCTGACTTCCCCTTGGATGTGTTTCTGCTATCGGCCGGGGGACGCCCCGAGTTGAGGACAGTTCTTCGCGTCTCGAAAGAGCTAGCCACGTCTCGACCGATACGGAGGTCTGCCCTGTGAACGGAGGCCGTCAAGCGCTAGCGTTTCCACCGCCTTCGGGCGTTTAGCTCAGTTGGGAGAGCGCTTCCCTTACAAGGAAGAGGTCGGCGGTTCGAGCCCGTCAACGCCCACCGGAGAGGTAGCTGGTCGCAGGGATGTCCAGGTCTGGGCGACATCGTGACCAGGGTGTCACAGCCGCTCGCTCCGAACGAACTCGCGACTCCATGACGGTCGTCGCGGATGGCCTCGGCAGCGGCCCCGTCGAGATCGCGACGGCTCGGCCTAGAGCTCGATGTCCGATCCGAACAGCGCTGCCGCGTGGTACTCCGCGAGCTGATCGTCATCGTGCCCCGCAACGATCGCGATGTTGGGCTCGGAGCCGTGGATCCCGTTGAGCCACTGCAACTGCTCCATGATCGATTCTCGGTCTTCGTCGATCCATGGTGCGTTCTTCTGTTTGCATTCGAGGATCCCCTGCATGTGCCAAGCGCAATCTCCGATGAAGAGGAACTCCTTGCCCGCTTCGGTCTCGACGTAGACCATCTGTGAGCCAGGCGTGTGACCCGCAGACTTGATCACCACCATCCCGGCGGCCACGGGCAGGTAGTCCTCGTAGTCGAAGATCCGGTATCGGGCTGCCGTTTCGGCCGAGATCTCGAGCTGCGGCCTCTGCGGCTGTACGACGAGCGCCCACGCTTGCACCGCAGTGAGCAACGTCTTGGGTGCGATCTCATCGAAGAAGTCGGTGCGGACCACCCCGGCGATGTGGTCTCCGTGCTCATGCGTCACGAGGTTGAAGACGGAGGTCCTGAGCGCCTCCTGGACCCGTGCATTTTCGTCTTCGTAGTACGGCTCTTCCTTCCCCTTCCCGAACGTCGCATGGATCTCCTTGTCCATGCCGGCCTCGAGCATCACATGGCCGTCCTCGTACACGACTTGGTAGACAGTCCGGGCGAAGACGGTTGTGGTGTCCGGCCCACCTTCAATGGCGACGCTCATTGGTCGATGGCTCTCGGCGACCTTGACCGCGTTGATGCGTTTCGGGCGCCGCCCCGGCATCATGCGTGCCGCAGCCCGAATACCTGCCAGGTCGGGAGTCCACGGCCGTCGAATGCGTTGAGCCATTGCGGCCTCGGCAACGGAGATGAAGCTCACGTCATGCATCGATTTTGTCCTGACTCTGGTCCGCAGTCATCCCGCTCGCCCGCCGTGGGTCGAAGCACCTTGGCGGTACGTGCGGAGCAGTGCATTGATCCGGTGCAACCCTATTCGGCGACCGCTGCCAGCGCGGCGGTTGCGATGTCTTCATCCTGCTGCCAATCGCCGCCGCTGACTCCGATGCCTCCGACACACTCCCCGTCGACCATGATCGGAAACCCCCCTTCCATCGCGGTCCAGCGCTGGGGGCCTGCCGCCAACGACAGACCTATGGCGTGCACCGTGTCGAGTTCCTGACCCTGGGCGCCCCTGCTGGTCGTGGGACGTTTGTTCGACGCCGCCGTGACGGCCTTCGTCGTCGATGAGTGCACGGTGTGGAATCGCCCCCCATCCATTCGCTCGAGAACGAGCAGATGCCCTCCTGCGTCGACGATGGCGACGGTGATGGCAATGCCCATGTCTTCGGCTCGCGCTACTGCGGCATGGAGCATCGCTCTCGCACCTTCGGTCGTCAGGCGATGGGTTGCGGCAAAGGCCATGCTGTGGCTCCTACTCGAGGATCGATTCCGTGTTCATCAACTGTCGGAGCCCAAGGGCGAACTCGTGTCGGGCATCATCGTGGATCGGCTTCACGGCTGTTCGGAAAGCCTGTCGTTCTTCCGGGGTCAGGGTAACGATCTCGCAACCGGCGCTTTCGATCACCATCTGGGCTTCGATGGCCCGCAGCTCCGACAATTCGCGTTGATAGACGATTGCGTCACTGACCGCTCGATCTACGGCATTCCGCAGCTGGTCTGGCCATCGATCCACGCTTTGGCGGTGAGCGAAGATCGGCCGAGAGACATAGAAGTGGCCGGTCAGCGTGTGGTGCCTGTGGAACTCGTGCGCGCCGTAGGTGACCGTGTTCGCCAGAGGGTTCTCTTGAGCATCCACGCTTCCGCCGACGATGCCGGCGATCGCATCGGACAGATCCATCTTCAGGGGCTTGGCGCCGAGCAGATCGAATGTCCGGGCATGAATGTCGCTCGGCATGACTCGAATGGTCATGCCTGCCAGGTCGTCCGGGCTGTGGACCGGCCGCAGCCTGTTGGAGAGATGACGAAACCCGTTTTCGAAGAATCCCAATATCCGGAAGTCGGTGCGCTCTTCGATCTGCCTGGACAGCAACTCGCCGAGCGGACCGTCTATCGCAGTGCGCGCCTGAGCGCTGTCTTCGAACAGGAACGGCAGATCGACGAATCCGAGCTCCGGGACCCGGTCCGTGAGGTAGCTACTCGACTGGTAGCCGACTGTCAGGATGCCGCTTTCCACCAGCCACAGTATGTCCTCACTGCGATAGCCCAGATCCAAGATGTTCCAGACGTACTTGATGTCGACTGCGTCATCGAATTCGCGTTCGAGCCGGTCGCCGATGAACTTGAGCGACTGGCTGAACGCAGTGGTCGCTGGGCCATATCCACCCATTCGAATCTGTATGGGTGCGGTCAATGGGGATCACCTCTCATGACGTCTGGCCTGTTGAACCGGAAGACATCTCCTCGATGCTAAACCACCTCGAACCGGCGACACGCGGATTGCCCAGGGTCCCGGGAGTCATGGCGCTCCGGAGGCAACGGAGATGGCCGAGTCGAAGCTGACGATCAGCTTCTCGGCGAAGTCCTGGCCCGTCACGAGCGCAGTGGCTTCGGGCGACCAGGACGAGATGTACGCTGCGAGCGTGGACGCGCTCGAATGGGACGCTCGATACTCGGCGATCGATTCGCTGTGGTCGGAGGAGCCGAATGTGTTTCTCGTGGCCAAGGCCGAGGGCCTGACACCGGGGCGTGCTCTCGATCTCGGCTGCGGTGAGGGTCGCAACGCGCTCTGGCTCGCCGAGCGGGGATGGGAGGTGACGGCGGTCGACTTCTCGCAAGTGGCGATCGATCGAGGCCGGGGCCGGGCCGAGCGCCGAGGGATTTCTGTCGACTTCCAGGTGACCGACGTCATCGACTATCGACCGGAGCCCGCGGCGTTCGATCTCGTGATCGTGTTCTACTTGCAGCTTCCACACGAAGAAGTCCGTGAGGTGCTGGAACACGCGGTGGACGCGGTCGCTCCTGGCGGGGCACTGCTCGTCGTCGCCCACGATCTCGACAATCTCGCCCACGGGTACGGAGGTCCACCGAGCGCCGACGTGCTCTACACCGTCGAACTGGTCACCGATTCGCTCGAGGACCTCGAGATCGTCGAAGCGGGACAGGTGAAGCGTCCCGTTTCGACTCCTGCCGGCGATCGGGTGGCGATCGACACGCTGGTGCTCGCTCAACGCACCTGAAAAGTCCGACGGTTCGCCGCCTCGCCTCGAACGAGCTCGATAGCGTGCACCCGCCAGACGGAGCACGAATCATGACGACCCATCCCATCGATCGACCGCTGGAGTGGGACGAGAAGCTGGTCGAGCGTCCCGACGGCACCAGCATTCGGACGCTGTCGGCGGGAGCCGGTCCTCGCACGGCGATCCTGGCGCACGGCTACGGCTACACGGCCGACGAGTGGAGCGTGGTCGGGCCAACCCTCGTCGACGCCGGGTTCCGGGTCATCGCATTCGATCAACGGGGGCACGGCGGATCGACCATCGGCTCGGAAGGAATCGGGACTCGTCAGATGGCCGGCGACTACGGGGCCGTGCTGGCCGCCCACGACGTCGCCGACGGGGTACTGGTCGGGCATTCGATGGGCGGGTTTCTGGCTCTGGCCTTCCTGCTCGACGGCCCCGATGACCAGCGGGCACGGATCGGAGCATGCCTGCTGATGGCAACGTTCGCAGGCGACGTCAGCCGCGACAACCCTCAGAACCGGGTGCAGATCCCGCTGCTGAAGTCGGGCATCCTTCAGCGCCTATTGGGGATCGACGCGATCGCGACCGCCTTCACCCGGACGCTGGTGGGGCGGCCGTTCGACAAGGCGATGGTCGATCCGTTCATCGCGCCATTCCGAGCCCAGAACCACGCGCGCCTGGTGCCGATCCTCGAGGCGTTCGTATCTGAGAACAACTACGGCCGGCTCGGCGAGATCGATACGCCGTGCACGATCGTCGTCGGTTCACGCGACAAGACGACCCCGCCGTTCCACACCAGGGACCTCCATGCGGGCATTGCCGGGTCCAAGCTCGTCACGATCCCCGACAAGGGGCACCTGCTGAACTGGGAGGCCCCGGACGAGATCGTCGCCGAGATCCTTGTGCTCTCGGACGTCGTGGCAACATAGCGAGAGGGGCCGACCGCAGAAGCGGCCGACCCCGTCATCGCGCTCGGCCGGTCACCACGCCCGACCGGTCACCTTGTTCAGCTGGTCTCGAGGATGAACGTGCTCGACCCGGACACCGTCGTTGTGTACGTGTTCGTCCGCAGCTCCACCCCGCCGGCGCCGTCCAGAGCGGGCAGCGTCAGTTTCAGGAGTGCGGTCTCGAACGCGTCGATCAGCTTCCCGTCGTTGTCGACGCTGAACAGATCGTTCGACGTGTCGTACAGCAGCCTGTAGAGGTTGCCCGTCCCGATCTCGACCACATCGATGGCGTTCGCCGATGCCGAAACACCGAGAAGGTCGAACGTGTGGATTCCATCCGTCAGGTTCGGTGCGGTCTGAACCACGTAATGGCTCTGGTCTGGCACGTCCCCGTAGTCGAAATCCTCTGCGTCAATGGTCCCGTCACGATCGAAGTCGATCCGAGCGTCGATCGTGTCGATCCCGCTCACCGTGGGGGTGTATGCGACCTGCGCCGTCCCGCTCGAGTCCGTGTCGTCGACCAGCGTCGTGCCATTGGCCCCGCTCACCACGAAGGTGACCCGGGCATTCGGATAGCCGACGCCGAACTTGTCGACGACCTTCATCGACAACGTCAGCTGCGCGCCGGTCGGGCCGCTCACCGACGATTGGGTAAGCGAGAAGCTGTCGGCGCGAGGCTCGGCATCGTCCCAGGTGACGGTTGCGGTGTCGTCGAACTCGGCTGCGCCGTCGTCCACGCCGTCACCGTCCTTGTCCCAGAAGGCGACGACCGTGTCGACCTCGGTCGGGTCGTTGCCTGTGGTCGGATCCGCCGGGCCGGTGTAGATCAGCGTGGCGACGCCGTTGGAGCCGGTGTTGACCGATTGGGTGATGATCTGGACCGAATCACGGCTCACCTTGAACACGACCTTCTGGCCCGCCAGGGGCACGGCCTGATCGGTCGAGGTCCGGAGCTCGGCACCCACCTGAACCTGTGTGCCGTACTTTGCCGTCTTGTCGGCAACGACCAGCTTCCCGACCGGAAGCGTCCATTGGATCTGCACCGTGGAGTACGACGTCACTTCGTCGGCGTCGAATTCCTGCCCGGTTGCGCCAACCCAGGCATAGACCGTGTCGATCTCCTGGACATTGGCGTGCGTGAGCGCCACGGTGGCGACCCCGATCGAGTTCGTCTTCGGATCGTTGCTGTCGATCTTGCAGTTCGTGCCCGTGCCGGCATCACCGCCGGCAAGCGAGGCGTCGGTGTCGAGGACACACTTCTTCGACGTGTCGAGCGACCCGACGAAGAAATCGACATACCGCCCGGAGACCACACTGCCATCGGCCTCCCTCACCAGTACTGTCAGGAGAACCGACTCAGAGGTCGGCGACGACGTCACCGACGGGCTGATGCTCACCGTGAGCGGCTTGGCACGGCAGGCCTGGAGCTGGCGGGCGAGAAACAGGGCCATCTGCCAGCGGTACACGAACCCATTCGGGCCGAAGTGGCCGGGTGTCGTCCCCTTGGAGACGCCGAGTTGTGCCATTTGGTTGATCGCCTGCCAGGTCGCCAGTGGCAAGTCGGCCGTGTCCACGAACCCCTGAGCAGAGCCGCTCGGCAGGGTGAACCCGGCCTTGGTGTAGAGCCGTGTCAGGAACAACGCCATCTGCCACCGCGGCACCGGCTCATACGGAGCGAAGCTGGTAGCCGTCACTCCCTTCGTGATGCCGAGCTGGGCGAGTTGGTTGATCGCTGATCTGGCAGCGGTCGACACGGTTCCGAGGTCGTTGAAGCCCTGATCGGTGCTCACAGGGATCGCGATCCCCAGATCCTCTGCGGTGCGGACGAGGAACAGGGCCATCTGCCATCTGGGCACCTCCCCTGCGGGATCGAACAGCGCCGCGGTGACGCCTTCGGATATTCCGTAGTAGGTGATGCAATTCACCGCCTCGATGGTCTCGGCGCTGTATCCAGCGAGGTCCTTGTAACCGGCGGACGGGATCGAACTGGGGCATGCCTCGGTTGCCGCAACGGCCGGGGTCACCGGCACGAGGACGGCAAACATGAGCGAAGCCGCCGCCAGCGCGATCAAACGCCGCCGTAGCGACGTCTGGGCAAACATGGCTTTCATCCTTTCCTTTGCGCGCCGCAACGAGCGGCGAGCCACGATCAACGTATCGAAATGCCGATTCCCGGCCCAGTGTCGGAAGCCATTTCCGACCGTGTAGCGGGGGCATATCCTCCGGTGGTGAGTCGCCGACCTCCGCTCCAGCTGATCTTCGCCATCACGTTGACGGGGATTCTCAACAACACGCTGATCACTCCGGCCATCCCCGACATCCTCGCCGACCTCGGCGCGCCGTCGGGCCGGTCGGGGATCCTGGTGGCTGCCGGCTCGGTCGCCGGAATCGTGCTGGCGCCGGTGATCGGTCTCCTCGCCGACCGCTTCGGGCGGCGGATCGTGCTCACCACCTGCCTCGTGATCTTCGGGGCGTTCGGGCTCGGGGGTGCCCTTGCGCCTACGTTCGAGCTCCTGCTGGCGGCGAGGTTTCTGCAGGGCGTCGGGTCGGCTGGACTGATCAACCTGGCGGTCGTCTTGATCGGAGACCACTGGTCGGGGTTCGAACGGACCAAGCTCGTCGGACGGAACTCGGCGGTCCTCACGGTCGGTCTGGCTGCGCTTCCGCTGCTCTCCGGGACGATCACCGAGGTGCTCGGGTGGCGGGCGGCGTTCTCGATCTACACCCTGGCGTTCGGCACGGCGGGCTGGGTCTGGCTGTCTCTCGACCGCTATCGGCCGGTCGAGCCCCCGACGTTGAGAGACCAGCTGTCCGGTGCCAGTGAGGTCGTGAGGACTCCGCTGATCGCCATGACGATCCTGTCGGGGTTCTTCGTATTCGTGGCGATCTTCGGCCTCATGCTCACCGTTCTGCCGGTGTACCTGGCAGAGCGTTTCGGGCTGGGCGCTTCAGCACGCGGGCTGCTCATCTCGCTGCCTGCCGTGACGTCCACGCTGACGGCATTCAATCAGAGTCGGATCCGGTCTCGATTCTCTGCACGGGCGGTGGTTGTCGTCGGCTCACTTGGACTGCTGGTCGCGTTTCTCACTCTCGGGCTGGCGCCGTCAGTGCTCGTGGTCGCGATCGGCGCGCTGATCTACGGTGCATCAGAGGGTGCGTTGATCCCGACCCTGCAGGACGTCAATGTGTCGACGGCGCCGGACCTGCACCGAGGAGCGGCGGTGGCAGTCTGGGTTGGCGCAGCCCGCCTCGGTCAGACCGGTGGTTCGCTCATAGCCGGTGTAGGCATCGGCATGATCGGTTCGCAGCAGACATTGGTCATTGGCTCGTCCGTTGCTGCGGCTGTGGTCCTGATCGGATGGTTCGGGCCCTTCACGGGCCCTGTTCCTGCAGTGGCCGGCTCCCGAGCGTGATCTCTTCGGCTTCCGACGGGCCGGTTTTCGCGGTGGCCGGCCCGTCGGAAAGCATCAGCTGGTCTTCAGGATGAACGTGCTCGATCCAGACGTCGTCGTCGTGTAGGTGTTCGTCTTCAGTTCGACGCCACCCCCGCCGTCCAGAGCCGGCAATGACAGCTTCAACAGATCGGTCTCGAACGCGGCGATCGACTTGGCCGTGCCGTTGACGCTGAACAGGTCGTTCACGTTGTCGTAGACGAGCCTGTATGGGTTCCCCGTGCCGATCTCGACGACGTCGATCACATTGGCGTCGGTGTCGACTCTCAACAGGTCGAACGAGTGCGTCCCGTCTGTCAGGTCGGGTGCCAACTGGACAACGTGATGCGTGAGATCCGGCACGCCTGCGTAGTCGATGTCACCTGGCCCGATCGTGCCGTCTCGGTCGAAGTCGATGCGTGCATCGATTGTGTCGACTCCGACCGTCGTGGGTGTGTAGCTCACCTGCGCCGAGCCGTTCGAGTCGGTGTCGGCGACAATGCTTGCACCGTTGGCGCCACTCACTGCGAATGTGACTCTGGCGTTCGGATAGCCCACTCCGAACTTGTCTGTCACCCGCATCGAAAGCGTCACCTTTGCTCCGGCGAGGCCGGCGACCGACGACTGCGTCAGCATCGTGCGGTCGGCTCGGGGGAGTTCGTCGTCCCAGGTCACCGTGGCGGTGTCGTCGAATTCAGCGGCGCCATCGTCAGTGCCGTCACCGTCCTTGTCCCAGAAGGCGGTCACTGTGTCGGTCCTGGTCGGATCATCGCCCACCGTCGGATCGGCCGGCCCGGTGTACGAAATGCTCGCCACGCCGTTCGATCCGGTGGTGACCGTCTGGGAGATGACCTGCGTCCCGTTCCGCGTGACCTTGAACACGATCTTCTGACCGCCAAGCGGCACCGATTGATTGGAGGCTCCCAACAGTGCGGCGGACACGGTCGTCTGCGTGCCGTAGCGGGCAATCGAGTCCGCGATGAAGAGCTTGGCGACCGGCAGCGTCCATTGGATCTGAACGACGGAGTACATGGGGCGTTCGTCGATGTCGAACGTCGAACCGTTCGATCCCACCCACGCATACACGGAGTCGACCTCGAGGATGCTCGAGTGAGACAGCGTGACGGTCGCCAAACCACCGGAGTTCGTCCTGGGGTCGTTGGAGTCGATCTTGCAGTCCGCCCCGGTTGCCGCGTCGCCTCCGTTGATCGAGGCGTCGAGGTCGAGCGCACATCGTCCTGAGGAGTCGAGCGATCCGACGAAGACATCCACGTACTGGCCCGTCACGGTTGAGCCGTCGGCACGCTTGACCGACAGCGTCAAGGTGACCTGTCCGGGCGCCGGTGTCGACGTCACCGACGGGATGATGCTCACGGTGAGTGGCTTGACCTTGGCGGCATCGAGCTCACGGGCGACGAACAACGCCATCTGCCATCGGGGAACGGCTGCATCCGGCTCGAACCGGCCGGCGGATACTCCCTTCGAGATCCCGAGCTGCGCCAACTGATTGATGGCCCGCCACGTGGAGTTTGGCAGCGTCTGTGTGTCGGTGAACCCCTGATCGGCTCCGCTGGGTAGGGCAGACCCCGCCTTGGCGTAGAGGCGAGTGAGGAACAGCGCCATCTGCCATCGAGGAACCGGATCGAAGGGAGCGAAGGTGTTGGTGGTCATGCCTTGCGTGATCTCGAGC
This sequence comes from bacterium, assembly GCA_024641285.1. GTDB lineage: Bacteria > Actinomycetota > Acidimicrobiia > Spongiisociales > ZC4RG35 > JAHEDH01. Next base: position 26,472 of record JAHEDH010000030.1, read on the forward strand.
TGGGCGAGCTGGTTGATCGCCGTTCGAGCGGCAGGCGGCACACCGGCGAGGTCGGTGAAGCCCTGGTCGCTGCCGGAGGGAAGCGCCACTCGCAGGTCCTGGCCGGTTCTGGTGAGGAACAGCGCCATCTGCCAGCGCGACACCGTTGTCCAGGGATCGAAGGAGGTCGCTGTCACCCCCTGGGAGATCCCGTAGTACGTCACGCAGTTGACTGCCTCGATGGCCTCATTGCCGAGACCGGCGAGGTCTCGGTAGTTGGTGGAAGGGACGGAACTGGGACACGCATCCGTTGCGGCTGCTGCCGGGATCACCGGCATGAGCACGCCTACGAGGATGGATGTCGCCAGCAATGCAACGAAGCGCCGCCGGGGCGACGCCTGTATGGACATGTCATGTTCCTTTCTGGCCCGCCGTTGGATTCGACGCGACACGAATGGTATTCGTCGGATGCGCGCCCTGAGGCGCGCAATGGCTATTTCCTTCGACCGACGGCCTCACGCGTCTCCGTCGCCAACAACCTGAGTTTCAACTGGTCGATCGCCGCTGAAGGCCGGCAAGGATTGCAGCGATGGCAATCAACGAACCGGAGAGCGCCAACACGGGAGCCCAGTCCGTTCCAGGAAAGCTCGGAGCGGCGTGCGGTTTCGGAGGGTGCCCGAGTCCGAACGTCACGACCTCGATCTCGGCGCTCTCATCACGATCGCTCAGCACCCAGATCGGGCTCTCGGCATCCTCGAAGGCCTCGAAGCCGTTGCTCACCACGACGATGTCCACATCTCCGACGTCGAGGATGGCGGGAACCGCGAACTCCACCTCCCACTCGTATGCCATGTCGGCGTCACCGACGGCGACGAGGTGGCGCAGGCCATTCTGTTCGGCATACACCTCGATTCCGGTGAGTGGTCGGCCGAGTGAGCCCTCGCCCGGAGGAGGCGGGCCGGTGTCGTAGCAGTTGTCGCCGAAGCCGTACCCGCTGACCGTCACGATCTCTCCGTGTGTCAGGTCCCCGCCGGTGTGTCCCACCGTCGGGCCGACGCAGTCGGCCAGTGCGACCCTCCCTCCCACCGCCAGTCCGGCGACAGTGAGCAGGGCGCAGAGTGCGAGGCGAGGGGCGGTCATGCTGGGTCGGACACGTCAACGGCCCGCATGCTGTCCAGGATGAACACCTCGTGTGCCGTGGGTTCGCAGAATGCGAGGTAGCTGCCGAAGTAACCATCTGGCACACCTGGCAGTGCGTCGACAGGCGTGTATCCGCCGACACCCTCGAACGGTGTCCCATCTGCGAATGCCTCGCCATCCGGCGAACGCATCTGGCTCCCGTCCTCGACCGGTTTGTGGAATCCGACAGGGAAGATGACAATCGTCTGCGACTCGCCGACGTCGGCCACCCAGC
>JAHEDH010000149.1 GCA_024641285.1 bacterium
ACGACAACTTACCACGGAGAGTGGTCGGATACCATCATTGTTTCACGGTGACCGCGAAGATCGCCGCAGCGGCCACGGCGGCGGTCTCGGATCGCAGCACGCCGGTCCCCAGCGACACCCTCCGGCACGTCGGGGGCAGCTCGTCCGGGGCCCATCCGCCTTCAGGGCCGATCGCCACGACCGAGGCCGCGTCCGGTCGGAACGGCACTCCCCCGAGGTCTGCTGCGACGAACTCGCCGAGGTCGGACATCGCAGTCCAATCGTCGTCGATCGACATGAGGCGCGACCGCCGGCTCTGCTCGACGGCCGAGACCATCCACGAGTGCACCTTGTCGTGGCGGGGCAGGCGGCCCTGGCCGAATTGCGTCCGCAGCCAGCGCAGTCTCCCCACACCGAGCTCGGTGCATTTCTCGACAAGCCACCGCTGACGGTCCTTCGAGTCCGGTGGGGCAACGGCGATGGTCAGCTGCGTGGCGGGCTCCTCGAATCGCTCGTCACCGCGTTCGATGCCGGCAGCACTCCAAACCCCATCCCCGATGATCCCGGCTCCGTCGGTGTAGGAGACGGGTGATCCGGTCTCCCGCCGCAACACCGTCGCCACGTGCCGGCGCTGCTCGCCGCCGACGGCGATGACCTCGTCGGGCCACGGACCGGGGACCAGCAGGTGTGGGATGTGGCCCACGCTCAGATCCAGCGCCGCTTACCGCCGGTCTTCTCTCCCCGGAGCTCTGCGAATTGCTTCAGCAGATCGCGCTCTTCCCGTGTCAGGTCGGACGGGACCTCGACGGCGACGGCGACCACCAGGTCTCCGCGACCGCGGCGCCCGAGACGGGACATGCCCTCGCCCCTGATGCCGGTCGTCCATCCCGGCTGTGTGCCGGCAGGCACCTCCAGACTGTGGACCTTCCCGTCGATGAGGGGAATGTCGATGCTCGTGCCGAGGGCGGCCTCGGCGATCCCGACGCTCGTTCGGTGGATCAACTCGGCGCCGTCGCGAACGAACCGCTCGTCGGGCAGGACCTTGATCTCGACGAAGAGGTCGCCGGGCTGTCCGCCCCTTCCGGCCGCCTCCCCCTCGCGGTTGAGTCGGAGACGGGTTCCGTTGTCGACTCCCGGCGGAATCTCGACCGAGACCTCCCGGTTCTGAGGCACGATGCCGCCGCCGGAACAGCGCTCGCACGGGTCGGAAACAATCTCGCCGGTTCCGGTGCATGTGTCGCAGGTCGCCACCGTCATCATCGTGCCGAGAATGCCGCGGCGCTGCACGCGCACCGCTCCGGCCCCCTGGCACGTCGGACAGGTGATGCGGTCGGTCCCGGGCTTCGCTCCTGAACCGGAGCACACATCACAGTTCACGTTGGTCCGGAACGAGACCTTGGCCTCGACACCGAAGCACGCCTCCTCCAGGCTGACGTTGACGCGGGCGAGGACGTCGCGCCCCCGTGCCGGCCCCTGGGGTCGGCCCTGCCCGAAGACCGATCCCTCCCCGAAGACGGAACGGAGGATGTCCTCGAATCCACCGAAGCCTCCAGCACCGAAAAGATCGCCCATGTCGAAGGTCTCGCCCCGGTCGTATCGGCGGCGGCGCTCGGGATCCTTCAGGACCTCGTATGCCTCTGCGACCTCCTTGAACCTGGCCTCGGCGGTGGGGTCGTCGTGATTGGCGTCGGGATGGGTCTCGCGGGCGACTCGTCGGAAGGCCTTCTTGATCTCCTCGGCGCTGGCATCGCGGGCGACCCCGAGCAGTTGGTAGTAGTCAGATGCCATCGGATCTCACTCGCCGATGCGCTCGCCGAGCTCGCGCCCGACTCCTTCGACTGCACGGATCACCCGCTTGTAGTCCATGCGGACCGGTCCGATCACGCCGACTCGACCGTCGCCCGCATGGCTCTCGTACGACGTGGACACGACCGCGACATCGAGGTCGGCGCCGATCGGGAGCTCGTCGCCGATCTGCACGTGGGTACCCCGCTCACCGGCGAGGATGTCCAACAGCTTGGCTTCGGCCTCGAGGACCTCCAGGACCCGATGCACCGTCGAGATGTTGTCCCACACCGTGGCCATCTGGGTGGCGCCACCGACGTAGATGTCGGCTGAACGATCGCCGGTTCGGGCGATCGCCGCCGCCACCGCATCGGCGGCCTCGGTCACCGCCGGAGCCAGCTCGGGGTCGCCGGCCAACGAGACCGGGTCCGTGAGCAGCTCCTTGCCCACCACTGCGCGGGCCAACACCTGCTCGGTCATCTCGATCTCATGGGCGGTGAGCTGTTTGGGGAGCCGGGTGAGCTCCTGGACGATGCGTCCCGAATCGGTCACGACCACCGTCAACGCGGTCGTGTCGGCCACCTGGACCAGATGAAGCGACTTGACCGTCTCTCCGGACGGCCCGGGGCTGACCGCCACCGCCGGATACCGGGTCATGTCCGAGAGCAGGTCGGTGGTCGCCTGCAGCAGGCGGCCGAGCTCGTGGTGGATGGACGCGTAGAAGGTCTCGATGCGAGCCTGGGTGGGTGTCCGCAACTTGCCCGGTCTCAGATGATCGACGTAGTAGCGATAGGCGCGGGATGTCGGCACGCGACCGGCAGACGTGTGCGGTTGTTGGGCGTAGCCCTCGCGCTCGAGCGCAGCCAGTTCTGCGCGGACCGTTGCCGGGGACACGTGCAGGTTGGTGGCTTCGAGCACCGACTTCGAGCTGACCGGCTCGCCGGTCTTGATGTGCAGTTCCACCAGAGCCCGCAGGATTTCGTTGCGGCGTTCTTCGCGCGGATCCTCCATGGGGCCAATACGGTAGTGCACCAGGCGATTTGCGCCATGTGCAAGCCGCAGGTCAGCGCTGCGGCCCGTCGAGCGCCAGCACCGCACGGATGATCTCGTCGGTGAGCAGCGGGTTCGCAGCCACCAGACGGTCGTCGACGACCGCGAGCACGCCCGCCTCGATCAGACGAGCCCCGTCGGCGGTGGCCAGCAGCGCCTGCCCGGCCTCGCCTGCATTCACGCCTGCCGCTCGACGCAGCCCGAGCATCAGCCGCTCCAGCTCGGCGTCCCAACCCTCGATCACGTCCGAGGCCTGGATCGGGCCGATTCCCGACCGCACCCGCTCGATGTAGCTGTCGAGACGCCTGACCCGTCGCGAGCGCACCCCGTCGCGAAAGCTGTGTGCCCCGAGCCCGAAGGCCAGGTACTCCCCCTGACCCCAGACCGAGAGGTTGTAACGGCAGCCGTGGCCCGGCCGAGCATGGTTCGACACCTCGTAGCGGGTGTATCCGGCAACTCCGAGCGTCGAGGCGGCCTGCTCCCACCGGTCGGCCTGGATGTCGGAGTCGGGAGCGGGGGCACCGCTTCGCACCTGCTTCCACAGCTCCGTTCCGGGCTCGACCGTCAGCGAGTAGGTCGACACGTGGTCGGGTTCGACCTCGACCGCGGTATCCAAGGTGTGGAGCCACGACAGTTCCGTCTCGACGGGGTGACCGTAGATGAGGTCGACGCTCACCGACGCGAAGCCGGACGCCCTGGCGATTGCGACCGACTCGGCGGCCTGCACCGGGCTGTGGAGACGGCCGAGCGACACCAGCACGACCGGGTCGAACGACTGCACCCCGAAGGACACCCGGTTGAACCCGACCCCCGCCAGGGCGTCGGAGTGTGTCGACGTCCAGTCCTCGGGATTGGCCTCGAGCGTGATCTCGGCGTCGTCGGCCAGCCCGAACCGAGCTGCGAGGGCATCGAGCACCCGGCGCATCTGATCGGAAGGCACCCGGCTGGGAGTGCCGCCACCGATGAACACCGCATCGAGCCGATGCCACTCGGGCTCCATCGAGATCTCGGCGACAACTGCGTCGACGTACTCGGTCATCCGATCCTCGGCACCGCCAACGACGGCGAAGTCGCAATAGGGGCACACCCTGGCGCAGAACGGGATGTGGACGTAGGCCGATCGCCATCCGGCGGCGAGCTCGACGGTGTCGGGCCGATCCGCCGAGAGCATCGACAGGTCAGTCATCGACCTGGAGCGCCGCCACGAACGCCTCCTGAGGGACCTCGACCGAGCCGACCATCTTCATCCTGCGCTTGCCCTCCTTCTGCTTCTCGAGGAGTTTGCGTTTGCGAGACACGTCGCCGCCGTAGCATTTGGCGAGCACGTCCTTGCGCTTCGCCTTGACCGTCTCGCGCGAGATGATCCGGCTGCCCACGGCCGCCTGGATCGGGACATCGAACATCTGCCTCGGGATCAGCTTGCGGAGCCGGTCCACCATCGTCCTGCCGTAGTCCTGAGCCGCCGAGCGGTGCACGATCGCACTGAAGGCGTCGACCGACATGCCGTTCAGCAGGATGTCGACCTTCACGAGGTCCGACTCCCGGTAGCCCTCGGTCTCGTAGTCGAGCGAGGCGTAGCCGCGGGTCCGCGACTTGAGGTTGTCGAAGAAGTCGAACACGACCTCGGCGAGGGGCAGGTGGTAGGTCAGCTCGACCCGATCGGTGGACAGGTAATGCATGTTGCCCACCGAGCCGCGCCGGTTGGTGACGAGTTCCATGATCGTTCCGATGTACTCGGTCGGGGTGATGATCATCGCACGCACGTAGGGCTCGGAGATCGACTGGATCTCGGACGGGTCGGGCAGGTCCTGCGGCGATCGGATGGTCGATTGATGGCCGTCGGTGCGCACGAGCTCGTAGGCCACCGAGGGTGCGGTGGCAACGAGGTCGAGGTCATATTCGCGTTCGAGTCGCTCACGGACGATCTCCATGTGCAGCAACCCGAGGAATCCTGCGCGGAATCCGAAGCCGAGCGCCTTGGACGTCTCCGGCTCGTACACGAGCGAGGCATCGTTGAGACGTAGCTTCTCCAGCGCCTCCCGGAGGCGCTCGAAGTCGTCGCCGTCGGTCGGGAAGAGCCCCGAGAACACCATCGGCTTGGGCTCCTCGTAGCCCATCAGGGCTTCGGTCGCGCGGTTGGCTGAGGTGGTGACGGTGTCACCGACTTTGATCTGGTCGATCTCCTTGACGCCGGTGATCAGATACCCGACCTCACCCGGACCGAGCTTGGCGACCTCGACCGACCTCGGCGTCAGCACGCCGACCTCGTTGACCGGATGCTCTTCCCTCGTTGCCATGAAACGGATCATGTCCCCGTCGCGGAGCTCACCGTCGACGACCCGGACATAGCAAACGACACCTCGGTAGGCGTCGTAGTACGAGTCGAAGACGAGCGCCCGCAGCGGGGCGTCGGGGTCTCCGCTGGGGGCGGGTACCGTCGCAACGATCTGTTCGAAGAGCTCATCGACCCCCACACCGGTCTTGGCCGAGATCCGAGCGACGTCGTCGGGATCGCCACCGAGGATGCCGACGATCTCGGCGGCGGCGCCGTCGGGGTCGGCGGCCGGGAGGTCGATCTTGTTGAGCGCAGGGACGATCTCGAGGCCCGCCTCGATCGCCAGGTAGGAGTTGGCGAGCGTCTGCGCCTGCACGCCCTGCGCAGCGTCGACCAGCAGCAGGGCTCCCTCACAGGCGGCAAGCGACCGGCTGACCTCGTACGAGAAGTCGACGTGACCCGGAGTGTCGATGAGATTCAGGATGTACTCGTGACCGTCGTTCGCCTGGTACTTGAGCCGGACGGTCTGTGCCTTGATGGTGATCCCGCGCTCTCGTTCGAGATCCATGGTGTCGAGCATCTGCTCGCGCATCTCACGCTCGGTGATCGCGCCGGTGCGCTCCAGCAGCCGATCGGCCAGGGTGGATTTCCCGTGGTCGATGTGGGCGATGATGCTGAAGTTGCGTATACGCGACTGGTCGGTCACTGTGCTCCGGAGGGATCGAGGTGGCCCCGGGTGGTGGGTCCAACCAGGATTGTACCCGCTCGCCGGAGAGTGCTATCTTTCCGTACCGCTGCGCGCCGTTCCGGCGCCACCCCGCCCACCTCCGGTGGCCCCGGGTTTCCGACGACCGTTTTCAGGTGTTTCGAACATGGCCAACATCAAGTCCCAGATCAAGCGCAACCGACAGAACGAAAAGGCTCGCATGCGCAACAAGTCGGTCCGCTCCGAGATGAAGACCCGGGTCAAGCAGACCCTCCAGGCGATCGAGGATCCGTCGGCCGATGCCGAAGCGGCCTACGAACTCGCCCAGAAGCGCATCGACGAGGCCGTCAGCAAGGGCGTGCTCCACAAGAACACCGCCGCCCGCAAGAAGGCCCGCCTCGCAAAGCGCGTCAACTCGGTTTCATAAGCGAGGACCGTCGCTCATCTACGCGGCGGACGGGTCACAGTTCACAGTTCGATCCCGGTCAGGTGACCGGGATCGAGTGGTTTTGGCCGTCTCCAATACCTACAGATCCGAGCCGACGGGTATGTCCGCCACGTCATCTGAGAACTGTGAACTGTGAACTCAACGAAGCCACAGGCACAAAGCAATGGTGAGGCGTTCCATCGTGACGTGGTGGAGGTCGGCGGGGGCGCTCTTGAGGAGGCGGTCGGCGCGGACCAGGGCATCGTTGGCCTTACGGAGGTTCGAGTCCTTCAATCTGCCACGTTGCCGCCAGACCCGGTCGACCCAGCGGTCGTTGCCCTTGGCGTTCATCGTCTCCCGGAACGTCTCCTTGTCGGGGGACGCCAGGGCGATTGCGCGGCGACGTACCTCGGTCTCGAGGGTCGCCAGCAGGACCAGCGGATGCTGGTGGACGAGTTGGTCATTGAGCCGGCGAAGCGCTTCGGCGGTGTCGCCCTTGGTGACGGCATCGGTGTAGTGGAAGATCGGCTCGTTGGGACGGTTCTTGAAGCGGCCGAGGATCTGGGCGGCGGTCACGTTCCCGGGGGTCTCGGCGATCTGGTCCAGCGCCTGGCCGATCGAGGCCACGTCAGCTCCGAACTTCTGGACCAGCGCCTGTTCGGCGGCGGCGTCGAGCCGCAGTCCCCGGCGGTCGATCTCGTCGTGCAGCCAGGATGCGGCATTTGACTCCCACATCTTCTTGACCGTGGTCGTGTCGGCCTCCGCCTTGAGGTACTTCGACAGCTTGGCCGGCACGGCACCCGCCGACACGAACGCGATCGCCAGGGCGTTGTGGTCGACCTGTTCGAGGAGCTCGATCAGGATGTCGGCCTCGGCTGCCGTCAGTTGCTGGGCATCGACCAGTTCCAGGCCCTGGTACCCGCCGAACAGCGATCCCGACTGGAGCACCGGGATCATCGGCTCGAGCTCGTGTCTCAGGACACCGGTGGCGCCTTCGCTCTCGCCCCTGGCCGGGACATCGAGCCGGACGACGTCGTTGGGGTTGACGCCGACCCGATCGAAGAAGGAACGTGCGGCATCGAGCATCTGCTGCCGCTCCCCCGGGCCCGCGCCCGATGGCCCCGAAACGTGCTGAATCGCCATGGTCTCCAGGCTACGACGCCGGGGTGTCGAAAGCCTCTTCGGGCTCGCCCGGGAGCCGGTCGTACAGCCGCGCCAGGTCACACGCCATCTCGACGTCGTGAACCCTGATCATGTCCGCCCCGTTCTCCAGTGCCATTGCGATGTAGGCGGCGACCCGGTGGTCCTCCTGCTTGCGCGGAATCGGCACGAGGATCGGCTTGGAGAGCCCCCTCAGCCGATCGAGGCCCCGAATGACTTCGAGCTGCATGCGCGTGTACGCGGCGTAGTCGCCCCGGTAATTGATCGAGATCCCCGGGTCGATGATGACGTCGCTGATGCCCATCTCCTCGAGT
>JAHEDH010000150.1 GCA_024641285.1 bacterium
AATGCTCGCTGCGATCGACCACGTAGTGCACGTCGGCGAACGCCGCGACCTGGGGAAGGTGGGTGACGCACAACACCTGGTGGCGGTTCGACAGTTCGGCCAGCTTCCGTCCGATCTCGATTGCGGTCGAGCCGCCGATGCCGGAGTCGATCTCGTCGAACACGAGCGATTCGACGTCACCCGAGCCGCCGGCGAGCCGGAGTGAGAGGACGAGCCTGCTGAGTTCGCCGCCGGAAGCGACCTTCGACAGGTCTCCGGGGGTCAGTCGCTTGTCGGAGGCGAACTGGAGAGTCAACCGATCCGTCCCGCTCGGGCCCGGTTCGACCGGATCGATGCGGACATCGAGCACCGGCTCACGGAACCCGAGATCGAGCAGGTGCGCCGAGGCGGCGTCCGTCACGACTCGACCTGCTCTCAGCCGGGCCGACGTGAGCGAACCGGATGCGGCGTGGAGGGCCTTGGTGTTGTCGGCGATCTCCCCCGACAGGCGGTCTGCCGAATCGAGCAACTCGGTGAGTGCGCCTGCTCGCTCCGACATCCCCCTGCCGAACTCGAGAACCTCCGACAGCGTCGAGCCGTACTTGCGCTTCAGGTCGGCGAGGACGCTGAATCTCCCCTCCGCCTCCTCGAGGCTGCCAGGGTCGGTGTCCAGCCCGGAGATCTCGTCCTCGATGTCGATGGCAGCCTCACCGAGGCCCTGTTCGACACCCGACATGCCTTCGGCCAGCTCGCCGAGGCTCTCGTCGAGCCGCTGGGCACGGCGAACCGCTGCAACGGCCTCGTCGAACGTCTCACGTGCCTGCTCGGTCGCCCGCTGCGCGGTGGCCAGCAGCTCTCCGATCTCGGCGGCGTTTCGGAGACGGGCCAGCGATCGTTCGAGGTCGGCGTCGTCGCCTTGGGAGAAGCCAGACGCGGCGATCTCTGTGGACTGATGATCGGCGAGGTCACGCTCGCGCTCGAGGGCCCGGCGGTCGCCGCCGAGCTGATCCTGACGGGACTGCAGCTCTCCGAGCAGGCTCCAGAGCCGTCGGTACTCGGCGTATGCCTCTCGTCCCTCGGCGTCGAGTGCGGCATCCACGAGGCGGCGGGCCTCGGCCGGTCGCATGAGGCTGAGCTGGTCGTACTGGCCGATGATCTCGACGAGGCCACGGGTCGCCTCGTCGAGCGCGGGGGCGGATGCGATGGATCCGTCGAGGTACGCCCGGCTGCGGCCCTCACGAGGCATGCGGCGCGACGCCGCGATTTCGGTGCCGTCCGAGGTCAGGAAGCGCCCGTCCACAGTGGCCTCGTCTGCAAAGGGGCCGACCAGGTCGGGCTTGGTCGTCTCGCCGAGCAGCATTCGCAGCGCTCCGAGAAGGAGCGTCTTGCCGGTACCGGTCTCCCCGGTGATCACCGTGAGCTTCGGACCGGGAAGCAGCTGGGCGTGCTCGATCAGGCCGAGATTGCGAACGATCAGTTCGTCGATCATCAGCCGAGCCCGAACTTCCTGGTCACCCGGGTCGTGAATCCTTCGTCGTAGATCCGGATGAACCGGGCGGGCCGCGGCGCCGGCCCGATCAGGACGGACTCCCCCTCGCGGAGTGAGCCGATTTCGCGCCCGTCGACGCTCACACGGACGGGCCGATCGTCGGTGACGGTGATGACGATCCGGGAATCAGGCGGGATCACGAGGGAGCGATCGAAGAGCGAGTGCGGTGCAACGGGTGCAATGAGCAGGGTCTCGACTTTCGGGTCGATCAGCGGCCCGCCGGCACTGAACCCGTAGGCGGTGGAGCCCGTGGATGTTGCGACGACGATCCCGTCGGCGCGATAGGTGAGGAATCGCTCGCCGTCGACCTCGACGTCGAGCACGACAAGGCGCTGGCTCTCGATCTTCTCCACGACCACGTCGTTGAGTCCCGGCTCGGAGACATCTCCGATCGTGGCCATGATCGTGTTGCGCTCCTCGACGGTGTACGCCCCGGTCGTCAGTGCGTCGATCACCTCGGACAGCTGCCCCGGCTCGGCCTCGGCGAGGAAACCGAGCGTCCCGAGGTTGATGCCGAGGACGGGGGTGCCGGTGACCATTGCGCGCCTGGTGGCGTTCAGGACGGTCCCGTCACCGCCGATTGCGACGACGGCGTCCACTTCGGCCCAGGCGGGTGGCGTGGTCGCCGACTCCTGATCGAGCGACATCACCTGACAGCCCGCTCTCTGAGCGGCGGCGTTGAACTCCGCCTCGAATGCGATCGCCTGCTCCCGCTCGTGGTTGACCACCATTCCCAGTCGCATCGTTCAGCTCGCCTCCAGTTCGACGGGAAGTGCCAGGTCTTCGACGCGTTCGCCGCCCTTCACCGCCCAAACGAAGAACTCACGGTTGCCTTTGGCTCCGGTGATCGGCGAATCGCACACGGCCTGCACCGGCATGGCGGCCGCACCGAGACAGTCGATCACCTTCCCGATCGCGGCGACGTGCAGTGCGGGGTCTTTGACGATGCCACCGCGGCCGACCTGGCCTTTCCCCACTTCGAATTGCGGTTTGACCAACAGCACGAGATCGGCTCCATCTTCGGTGAGGGACGCAAGCGCATCGGCCACGGTACACAGTGAGATGAACGACAGGTCTGCCACCACCAGGTCGAAGGTACCGAGCTCGGTGGGATCGGCAAGGCGGATGTTGGTCCGATCGCGCACCGTCACCCTCGGGTCGGCGGCGATGCGATCGTCCAATTGTCCGTGACCGACGTCGACCGCCATGACGCTCGCAACCCCGTGCTGGAGGAGGTGGTCGGTGAACCCGCCGGTCGATGCACCTGCGTCGAGGGCGTGCCTCCCGGCGACGTCGATGCCGAAGGACTCGAGCGCCCCTTCGAGTTTGAGACCACCTCGTCCGACGTGGCGCGGCTTGTCACCGACGAATTCGATCGGCGTGTCGGCGGCGACCATCGAGGCCGGTTTCGGCGTCGGGATCCCCCGTACGGTGACCCCGGCGGAGGTGATCAGGGCGGCGGCGGCGGAGCGACTGGGTGCCATGCCTCGCCGGACCAGTTCGTTGTCGAGCCGCCGCCGGGTCAGGACTTCTCCATGTCGAGGTCGATCTCGCGGTTCAGCTTGGCGGTGATGTCGCTGAGCACCTCGACGCTCTCCGCAGGATCGAGTTCTGCGAGCCCTTCGAGTTCGACTTCGATCTCATCGAGACGATCATCGATCGGCTCGGGCAGGTCGGCCTGTGGTGCATCCGGTCGTGTGTCCGCTCTGTCCTGGTTCATGCCACCATTATCGCCGCACGCAATGACAGGAATGGTTCTTTGTTCCCGATCCGAGACGACAACCCGACGCGACATCGGCCGATTCTGACGATTCTGGTGATCGCCACGTGCGTGCTCATCTTCTTCTACGTCCAACCGACCGACGAGATCGGCTCCGCCGAGTTCCTCTATGAGAACGCCGCGATCTCGTGCGAGATCCTGAGCCTCGAGCCGCTCACGATCGACGAGATCACCTCGGGCGACTGTGGCGTCGTCGGCACCGAGGCGTTCCCGTCGAAGAACATCCTCGAATCGGTTTTCGCCTCGATCTTCCTCCACGCCAACATCGTTCATCTCGCAGCGAACATGTGGTCGCTCTGGATCTTCGGCAACAACGTCGAGGATCGGCTGCGCGGGCTCCGGTTCGTGGCCTTCTACCTCGGAACCGGGGTGGCTGCGACCCTGACGTTCGTGCTCATGAACCCGTCGGCGACGATTCCGCTCATCGGAGCCTCGGGCGCGATCGCCGGGGTCATGGGCGCCTATCTGATCTTGTTTCCCCGGGCCACCGTGACCGCGATCGTGCCTCCGTTCTTCTTCTTCCCGTTCCGGGTCCCGGCTGTGATCTTCCTCGTGATCTGGTTTGCGACTCAGTTCCTGATCTCGGACGCGACAGGGAGTGTCGCCTGGGAGGCGCACGTCGGGGGATTCATCGCAGGCGTCGTCTACGCATCGGTGACCCGGCGCTCGCTCCGGAGATGACCGGTCAGTCGAGAACGTCCGGGACGGCCACGATCGAGGGAACTCGGCTGGAGGGCGGAGGATGGACCGCTGCGTCGGGATGGGTCACGCCCGTGTCGACGAGGATCGAGCGCCATCCCTCGGCGTGCGCCATGGCCAGGTCGGTGTCGGGACGGTCGCCGATCATCACCACCGGTCCCGCGACGAGCATCTCTGCGAGGAGCCGGCGCATGGGCGCCTCGGGCTTGCCGGCGTTGACAGCGACCTCGCCGGACGCCGCCTCGACCGCTGCGACGATCGAGCCTGCCCCCGGTCGGAGACGCTCGGGCGACGGATAGGTGACGTCACGGTTCGTTGCGATGAACCGTGCACCGCTGCGCACGGCGGCGGCAGCCCGGTCCAACAGGTCGTAGCCGAAAGAGAAGTCGATCCCGACAACCACGGTGTCCGCGTCGATGTCGGCAACTTCCGAAGCGCCACGAAGGTGGATCGCCTCGGCCACGCCATCGCCACCGACCCTGAGCACGCGCGCCGAGGGTTCGATCAACCTGCCAGCGGACATCGCCGACGATGCGATCTGCTCGGCTCTCGCCCCGTATCCCGTGACGCGCCGGATCTTTTCGGCGCACTGGGCTCTGGTGCGCGACGAATTGTTGGTGCAGAAGAGGATGTGGTGGCCGGCGCGGTCCAGTAGATCGAGGGTCTCGCCGGCGCCCGGCACCGACTCATCACCGAGGTAGACGACCCCGTCGAGGTCGAAGATGAGGTTGGTGCTCACGCCGTGCGCCACCGGTCGAGCACCCGCTCGAGCATGGTGACGGTCAGGCCGACGGATTCGACGGACACTCGCTCGTCGTTGCCGTGGAACATGGAGAGGAAGTCGGGGAACGACACCCGTCGATCGAACATACCGACGCCGTACGCGACGGCTCCCCGCTCGCGGAAGAACCTGGCATCGGTGCTGGCCGGCATGAGGGTCGGTACGACGGCGCGTGAGCCGGTCACGTCTTCGCAGGCGTCGACGATCACCTCCCACAACGACCCGGACGGCCGGGACTCGGTGGCGGCGAAGTCGGCTTGGGGCTCGAATCGGAGGCGATCGGCGTAGCGGCCCATCGCTTTGCCGAGGAAACGGTCCACATCGTCGCGGTCCTGTCCGGGCACGGCACGGAGATCGATCTGGGCGACGGCGGTGTCGGGGATCATGTTCGACTTGACGCCGCCGCCGATGACATTGGGGCTGACGGTGAGGTGGGTGCAGGCGTGGAGATACGTGGCCAACCTCGGATCCGATGCGTTGATCCGGTCGATCGCCCCGTCGATCCGGTCGGGGTCCAACAGCTCGGACTCGAGCCCGGGATCGAGGCCGAGGCCGCTGATGAAGTCACGCCACACATCGGTGATGCCGACGACGGCAGGTGTCTCGAACAGCGATGCGAGGCCGCCGATCAGAGGCTCCAGTGCGTTGTCGGACCCGTACGGCGTGCTGCCGTGGCCCGGGGTCCCCGTCGAGTGCACATGGGTCCAGAACGGTCCCTTCTCGCCGACCGAGACCGGATATCGGACGCCGCCGCCGAGGTCGATGGGCGGGTACGCGATCTCGGTGAGTACGAAGTCGGCGCCGACCTGATCCCAGGCGTGATCGGTGATGTGCTTGGCACCGTATGTCCCCGCTGCCTCTTCGTCGGCCACCGCCAGATAGAGCAGGTCGCCGGGAGGCGGGGGCGTCTCGCCGGTCAGGAACGGCTTGAATGCGACCGCCATCGCTGCAGTGACGTTCAGCATGTCGATGGCTCCACGCCCCCACACGAACCCGTTTGAGATCTCGGCGGCGAATGGATCGACCGACCAACCGGAGGCGTTGACCGGGACCACGTCGGTGTGTCCCATGAGGAGGAGTGACGGGGCCGATGGATCCGAGCCCTCGATGCGGTGCAGGAGCGACTGTCTGCCGGGCTGCGGCTCGAACACCGTGCCGGCCACGCCGAAGTACTGGGTCAGCGTCTCGACGGATCGGTGCTCGTGTCCCGATCCGACGGTGCCGTCGTTCACGCAGGCGTTGCGGATGAGTGCACGAAGCAGGTCGACGGTGTCAGACTTCGATGCTTGGGTCACTGGGTCGTCGGCTCCGCGAGCAGGGATTCCTTCCAGGTGCGGAACCGTACATGCTCCTGGCCGTCCGGGCCCCATCCGCGGCCGGTGCGACCGTCCAGGTCGAATCGATAGTGGCGCTCGAGCTCCGCTGCGTCGATCGCCAGGTAGATCGCTCGCCCGATCGGCGGCCCCGCCCGCCAGAGCAGGAACCGTCCGATTCTCCGCTTGTATTCGACCGGCTCATCGATGTCGTCGCCGAGTCGAAGCAGCTCCTGTGGGGATTCCGCCCACCCCCGCGCGGGGATGCGGAAGGTCCGCGTCGGCGTATCGGGGAGTTCGGCCGTGGTGTACCTGTCATCGGTGAACGGCCGCTCCGAGGGTGGGAGCGCGCCGCTCACAGGTACGGGACCAGATTCTCGAACAACGCCGGCATGGCGTCCGCCAGCGGCAGTGCCATTGCCTCGGAGACCGTGACCCAGCGGGCGTCACGGGCGTCGTCGTCGGCGGCGAGGGAGCCGCCGATCGGGTAGCCGACGTAGTCGACGAGCGTGTAGTGCCAGTCCGGCGGCTCTCCAGGGCCGATGTACTCGCCCGCCCAGACCACCGGCCCGAGCCGGATCACGAGCCCGGTCTCTTCCCGCACCTCGCGTCGGGCGGCATCCTCCATCGTCTCGCCCCATTCGACCCTGCCGCCGGGAACAGCCCACTTCCCGACGAGAGCACCCCTTCCACGTTCGACCAGGAGGATGCGTCCTGCATCGACGACGGCGACGCCGACGCCCGGAACGGGACGGCGCTCACTCACCGTCGTTGTGCATGACGATCGAGCGGGCCGAGAAGCCCCCCGACTCGAAGAAGTTCTTCACGAGCCGGTGCCCGGGAAGGACGTGGGCATCGAATCGCGTGATCCCGCGACCTCGCAGTTCGTCGAGTGCGGCGCCGAGCATGTGCTCACCCACCGAGATCTGACGGGCGCCGTGGTCGACGAACACGAACCTGATCGCCCCGATCCGCTCCCCTGAGGCCTGTGGAAGCAGACCCTCGACCCGCGCGATCAGGAATCCGAAGGGATGGCCGTCGACGAGCCCGAGCAGGAAGACGGAGTCGTCGGATCGGATCTCGGCGGTCAGCGACTCCTCGAGCGGCTCGGGGAGCCCATCGGCGATCGGCCACATCTCCTCGAGAGCGACCATCTCCGCCTCGAGCAGGCGATACAGCGAGACGAGGCGATCGAGGTCTTCTGATCTGGCGGGTCTGACCGACACCTGGGGCGCTTGGCTCATGCCGGCGACGTTACCCAGCCGGGGGCGGCTGTCGAGAATTGCCCCTTCGTTTCACGTTCCGCGTTTCACGTCTTCGCAGGGCACGGGACGCCTAACGCTTGGAACTCATCTGCGGGACGAGCGGCCGGGGACGAGCCGCTTCAGGCCCCACTGGGTGACGAGCTTCATCGCCTCGGCGACGATCGCACCGTTCATCTTCGACGTCCCTCGTGTCCGGTCCCGGAAGACGATCGG
>JAHEDH010000031.1 GCA_024641285.1 bacterium
ATGCCGAGACCTGAGAAGGTTCAGGCAGTTGCCGAAATCAAGGACCAGATCGAAGGCGCCCGCGCCGTCTATCTGACCGAGTTTCGCGGCCTCACCGTGTCTCAGCTTCAGACCCTGAGGAAGTCGCTGCGTGAAACCGGCGCCGACTACAAGGTCGTGAAGATGACGCTCGCCAAGCTGGCGACCGACGAACTCGGGATCGAAGGGATCTCCGAGCACCTCGTCGGTCCGACGGCGTTGACCTTCGCCCATGACGACGCAGTCGCCACGGCGAAGGCACTCAAGGATGCCTCCAAGGAGAACGAGAAGCTCGTCCTCAAGGCAGGCATCATGGCTGGCGAGATCCTGCTCCCTGAGCAGGTTTCGAAGCTCGCTGAGATCGAACCCCGTGAAGTCCTGCTGGCGAAGATCGCCGGCGGGGCAAAGGCGCCGCTGTACAAGGCGGCCGGCATGTTCGGCGCGTTCACAAGGAACGGCGCCAACATGTTCTCGCAACTGCTCGACAAGAAAGAATCCGGCGAGTTCGTCGGCGCCACTGCGCCCGACGCCGCCGCTGAAGAAGCACCGGCCGCCGCGGCCGAGGAGGAATGAACATGGCAAAGATGACGACTGAAGACCTGCTGTCGGTCTTCGAAGAGATGACAGTGCTCGAACTGAAGGACTTCCTCGACGCGTTCGAGGAGAAGTTCGACGTGACCGCTGCTGCCCCCATGGCCGTTGCGGTGGCCCCTGGAGCCGCTGCTGCCGCCCCCGTCGAAGAGGAGCAGGACGAATTCGATGTCGTGCTCACCTCGGCCGGCGCCGAGAAGATCAAGGTCATCAAGGAAGTTCGCGGGCTCACCAGCCTCGGGCTCAAGGAGGCCAAGGATCTCGTCGACAGCGCACCCAAGGCCATCCTCGAGGGCGTCGACAAAGACGCTGCGAACAAGGCCAAGGAAGCGCTCGAAGCCGTTGGGGCAACCGTCGAGCTGAAGTAGTCCTGCGGGCGACTCCTGGTCGCCGTGTAGTCGAACAGCGAGGGGCACGGCCGAATCGGCCGGGCCCCTCGTCTCGCGTGTGCGTCTCGTCAGGGCTGGAGGCCGCCCGAGAAGCGGCTCGACTCTCGCGCCCGCATCAACACATTCGCTCGCAGTCGCTCGATGTTCTGCTTCGCGGTCTTTTCGATCACCGGCAGCGAGCGCTCGGCGAAAAAGGCCTCGACATCCTGAGCGATGTCGGCGTGCGACAGTCCCGGCAGCCCTTCGACCAGCCGCCGGAGAGTCATCGGAGGCATCACCGCAGTGATGTCGTCCCAATCCTTGCGAACCTCCTGCCAGGCATGCCGTCCCGAGGCACGGCCACCGAACAGTCGGGCCACCACCCAGGACCCGTCCTGGCTCTTGATGCGCCCCGACCTGACGGCTCCCAAGGTGGCGTCGACCGTGTCGTTCGCATCGAGGAACGTGACGGCCTGGAGCAGTCGGAGTTTGACCTGTGGTGTCGAAGCCGCGTCGTACGCCTCCATGATCCGGTTGAGCGTTCCCAAGTCACCGTGGGCGGCCATGGTGAACAGCGAGGCCTGACCGATGTCTGGGTCGACGGCGCCGGCGTCGCCGATCCAACGATCGGCAACCTCTCGGGAGTGCTCGATCGTCTCCTCGTCCTCGGCCAGCCTTCCCATGGCGCCGATGATCGCCCCCCGCAGGCGGCGGGTGAGATCCGAGTCGTCGTCGCCCGGCACCCAACCGAGACGCTCGACGCTCGGTTCGAGCAGCGACTTCGCAACTCGACGGAATGCGGGGAGGTCGTCGTCGGAGACGATGTGGTGCCGGATGCCCGCCATGCCTGTCAGCACGGCGTTCCAGATCGCTTGCTCCTGTTCGTCCCGGTACGAGGCCGCGAGCGCCAACCAGTCGGCAGCGGACTTCTGACCCGACTCGACGAACGCCCAGGCGTCATCGATCAGACAGAACCGCTCGAGGGCACCGAGTTCGTCGAGGTTGTCGACGGCCGCCTGGAACAACTCGCCCACGTAGTCGACCCGATAGAAGCCATGTCCTCCTGCGTTGGCGACCACGAATTCGATCTCACCATCGATGGCGATCTCCGTGACGAACGAGTCGAGTACGAACTTGCGTTCGAACTCTGCTCCAGCGGTGCTTCCGCGCAGGACGACCGGGATCTTCCAGAGGGTCGTGTCGGTCTCGTCCGGGATCGTGAGATACCGTCGCTGCTCGAGGCGGACGCCGGTCGCCGTGCGCGAGACCTCCACTTGCGGGAAACCTCGCTGAAGGATCCAGGTGTCCATGATGGCGCCGACATCGGTTCCGGACGCCGCGTCGAGCCCATGCCAGAGGTCGGAGGTGACCGTGTTGGAGTACGAGTGTCGCCTCAGGTATGACCCGACCCCCTGCCGGAAGACCTCCTCGCCCAGATACTGCTCGATCATGCGAAGCACCGACGATCCCTTGCCGTAGGTGAGTGCGTCGAACATCTCGTTCGCCTCGTCCGGTGACATCACTTCGAACTCGACCGGTCGCGTCGAGGCGAGCGAGTCGGTGCCATACGCCCATGGGCGCTCCGTGGCACCGAAGGCGAGCCACCTCTTCCACTCCGGGCGCATGGCGTCGGTCGCCTTCATCTCCATGAAGGTGGCGAACGCCTCGTTGAGCCAAATGCCGTCCCACCACTTCATGGTCACGAGGTCGCCGAACCACATGTGCGCAAGCTCGTGGGCGATGACATCGAGGATGCGAACCAGCTCCGCCTGCGAGGCCTGGGAGGTGTCGACCAGCAGCGCCGTCTCTCGATAGGTGATCGCTCCGAGGTTCTCCATCGCCCCGAAGGCGAAGTCCGGGATGGCGATCATGTCGACCTTGTCGCCGGGGTAGTGGATGCCGTAGTAGTCGCTGAGGTAGCGCAGGCAGAACGCGCCGCATGCGAGAGCGAAGTCGGTCAGGTGGATCTTGCCCTTCGGGGCGATGATGCGGAGCGGGACGCCGTCGACGTCTACGGTCTCGGTCGACTCGAACGGCCCGACGACGAACGCCACGAGATATGTCGACATGACCATGCTGTCGCCGTAGCGGATCCGCACCTTGCCCTCCCCGGCGGGCTCTCGAGACACCTCCGCCATGTTCGACACTGCAAAGAGGTGATCGGGCACGACAAGCGTGATGGCGAACACCGCTTTGAAATCCGGCTCGTCCCAGCACGGGAATGCACGTCTGGCATCGGTTGCCTCGAACTGGGTCGTGGCGATCACCTGATCGTTGCCGTCGACGTCGGTGAACGTCGAGCGATAGAACCCGTGGAGTTGATCGTTGAGCGTGCCGGTGAAATCGATCTCCAACGTCGCCGGGCCGGGGGGAAGCTCCGTGGCGAACGCCAGAACGGCTCGCTGCATCGCTTCGTCGTAGGAGACCGAGGCCTCGTGGACTCGACCTCCGATCGCAATCGATGCAGCCGAGATGCCGATCTCGACGCAGTTCAAGACGATCTCGTCGACCGGCTCAACGACCTCGACGGTGACCGTCTCGTGACCGGTGAACCTGAACTCGTCGAGATCGGGTGCCAGCTCGATGTCGTATCGGCTGGGCACGACGGTACGGGGGAGCCGGTGGGGGTTCTGGGTGTCTGCGCTCTCGGTGGTCGATGTCATCGGCGGACATCGTACAAGCATCGCTGCAGAGCGCTTCGGGCGATTCGCTCCGGTGACGCGCCGGCGTAACCTCACGACGATGGAATCGACGGTCCTGGTTCGCGTATCGGGGATGGACAGACCCGGAATCACCGCCGGCCTGATGGCGGTGCTCGCCGAGAGCGGCGCCCACATCCACGATGTCGAGCAGGTGCTCGTACGCGGACGTCTGTCACTCGACGTCCTCATCTCAGTCGCCGAAGGCCAGGCCACGATCAAGGATCTGTTGTTCTACGGGTGGGAGAGCGGGCTCAACGTCGAGTTCGACGTCGTGGACGAGAAGCCGACGGAGGTGCTCTCGAGGTCCGCCGTCACGATGATGGGCACGACAGTGGGGCCGGCCGCGTTCGGCGCGGTGGCCAACGCCATCGCCCAGGGTGGCGGCAACATCGATCGGATCGTGCGTCTGTCGCGCGAGCCCGTGACGAGCTACGAGCTGGCGGTCACCGATGGCGACCTCGACGCCATGCGAGCGTCCCTTTTCGAAGTCGCCCGGGAGCAGCGCGTCGACCTGGCGATTCAGGCCGAAGGCATCAACCGTCGCTCGAAGCGCCTCGTGATGCTCGACGTCGACTCGACCCTCATTCAGAACGAGATGATCGAGCTCCTGGCCGAGAGCGCCGGAACCGCCGAACGGGTCAAGGAGATCACCGCAGCAGCGATGGCCGGAGAGATCGACTTCGAGACGTCACTGCGAGAGCGGGTGCGCACGCTGGCAGGTCTCGACGCATCCGTGATCGAAGACGCCCGCGCCCGGATCAAGCTCACGCCGGGGGCGAAGACGTTCATCGCGACCCTCAAGCGCATCGGCATGAAGGTCGGGATCGTCTCGGGCGGCTTCACCGCATTCACCGATCACCTCAAGTCCGAGCTCGGGCTCGATCACGCCTTCGCCAACGAGCTCGAGATCGTCGACGGTGTGATCACGGGTGAGGTCGTCGGTGACATCATCGATCGCGAGCGCAAGGCCGATGTGCTCCGCATCGTTGCATCGGCGGAGCGGATCCCCTTGGGGCAGACCGTGGCCGTGGGTGACGGCGCCAACGATCTCGACATGCTGGCCGCAGCGGGCCTCGGGATCGCCTTCAACGCCAAGCCCGTCGTCCAGGAGGCCGCCGACACGGCCGTGTCGGTGCCCTACCTCGACGCCATCCTGTTCTTCCTCGGCCTGTCTTCCTCCGACATCTGGGACTGAGGAGCGCAACCCAGGGTTCCTCACCACAATTGATGTGGATTTGGGGTCAACGTTGACAGGGGGGTTCCATCCATCGGCAAACCTTGGCAAGTTGCCGCATGGCACACCTCGACAAACGAGCGATCGACGTCTCGAGCACCCAGGGCGGAGTGCTGACGCGGAGCCAGGCGCTCGAGCTGGGCTTCTCGAACAGACAGATCGACTATCGGCTCTCAGTCGGGCGATGGCAACGGGTCGGCGACTTGGGATATCGGTTGATCCCAGTTTCCGATCCGAGGCAACTCCTGCAGGCTTCCACGATTCTGATCCCCGACGCGGTCGTCTCCCATGGGTCGGCTTCCTTCATCCATGGAATCGAGAAGCACTGGCCCGAGCGCCCCTCGATCAGCGTTCACTCGCGTACGACCCATGCTCTGCCCGATGTCGAGGTCCACAGATGTCACGACTTGTTGAACACCCACGTGACGCAGATCGAGCACCTCCGAGTCACGACCCCTGAACGCACCATCTTCGATCTCGCATCGACGTACAGCCTCGGGCGGTTGTCGTGGGCCGTCGTCCATCTGGCAACCGAGGGTCGGGTGTTCTACCCCGCACTGGAGAAGGTGGTGGCCGAGATCGGTCGACGAGGGAAGCCTGGCACCGCAAGGATGCGCGAGCTGCTCGAGAGTTTGGATCTCGGAGAGTCCGATGGTTCCCCCCTCGAGCGTCGTGGTCGGCGGCTGCTGGATCGAGCGCAGTGTCCGTGCGGTTTCGAGAGTGAGTATCCGATTCCTTGGTCTCCGAGAAGGCGCTTTGACGACGCCTTCCCATCGCACAGGCTCGCAGTGGAATGGGACTCGCTCCGGTTCCACGGCCAGCGCGATGCGTTTGAGGCGGATCGCCACAGGGATCGTTCCGCTCTCGAACACGGATGGCGGGTTCTTCGCTTCACGTGGGTCGACGTCACCGAGACCCCGGATCGAGTGGTCCAAACCGTCCGTCGCATGCTCGACTGTCGCGTTCGGTCCCCCGAATCGTGACCTGAGTTCCACAACAATTGTGGTCAGCAACCCTGGGTTCCCGGACCGGGGTCAGGCGTCGTAGGAGCCGGCGGTCGTGGAGCCGCCCGTGCCGGTCCAGTTGGTGTGGAAGTGCTCGCCGCGAGGGCGGTCGATCCGCTCGTACGTGTGGGCCCCGAAGTAGTCACGCTGTGCCTGGATCATGTTCGCCGGCAGCCGCTCACTCCGATAAGCGTCGTAGAAGGCCAGAGCCGACGAATACGCAGGCACCGGGATCCCGTTGGCCACCGCCGTCTGGATCACTCGCCGCCACCCCTCCTGGTGCTCGGCGATCGCCGACGAGAAGAAGCCGTCGATCAGGAGGCTGGTGAGATCGCGGTCACGATCGAATGCGGCTGTGATGTCGTCGAGGAACGCGGCCCGGATGATGCAGCCCTCCCTCCACAAAGAGGCGATGCGGCCATAGTCGAGGTTCCAGTCGTACTCGGCAGCTGCAGCGCTCAACAGCAGGAATCCCTGGGCGTAGGAGACGATCTTCGAGCAGTACATCGCCGACTCGATGTCGGCGAGCGACACTCCGTCGATGCTCTGAGACGGTCCTTCCAGGAGCGGCGCGGCCTCGACCCGCTGGTCCTTCAATGCCGACACGATCCGGGCGTACACGGCCTCGGCAACGAGCGTGACCGGCTGACCCAACTGCAGCGAGTTGATTGCCGTCCACTTCCCGGTTCCCTTCTGACCGGCGGCATCCAGGATCTGCTCGAGCACGACCTCTCCATCGTCGTCCCGGAACGCCAGGATGTCGGCGGTGATGTCGACGAGGAACGAGTCGAGCACTCCCTCGCCCCACCTATGGAATGCCTCGGCCATCTCCTCGTGGGTCATCCCCGACGCCTTCATCAACGCGTAGGCCTCGGCGATGACCTGCATGTCGCCGTACTCGATGCCGTTGTGGACCATCTTCACATAGTGTCCGGCGCCATCGGAGCCGACCCAGTCGCAGCACGGTGTGCCGTCGGCGACCTTGGCGGCGATGTCCTGGAAGATGTCCTTCACGAACGGCCACGCCGCCTCGGTACCGCCGGGCATGATCGACGGCCCGTTCCTCGCGCCTTCTTCGCCGCCGGACACGCCGGTGCCGATGAACCTGAGCCCGCGGTCCTCGAGTTCCCGAGCGCGTCTGATCGTGTCGGTGAACTCGGAGTTGCCTCCGTCGATGATGATGTCGCCTTCGTCGAGCAGTGGCACGAGCGACTCGATCACCGCATCCACCGCCGCTCCCGCCTTGACCATCAGCATCACCCGCCGGGGGCGCTCCAGTGAATCGACGAGTGCTTCGATCGTCTCTGAGCCGAGCACGGTCGTATCCCTGGCCGGCCCTTCGATGAACTCGGTCATCGTCTCGGTGGTCCGGTTGTAGACAGTCACCGTGTAGCCGTGGTCGGCCATGTTCAAAACGAGGTTCTGGCCCATCACAGCGAGCCCGATCAATCCGATGTCAGATGCCATGACAACACCCTATCGCCCCGGGCGGGATGCCTGGAGCGGGGGAATGAACCGCGACGCATAGTCGTTTGGAGTGGCATGACCGATGAAGAAGTGATCGAGTTCCGCCGTCGGAAGGACACCTTCTTCAAGATGGACGATCACTCGCCGATCGTGGATCAGGCGTCGTTCAGCGGCCTCTCGTATTACGTCCCGGACCCGGCGTATCGATTCCGGGTCGATCCAATGCCGGCGAACGGCGAGATCGTGGTGGTCCAGACGTCCGACGGCAGTCAACGCGAATACCGGAGGTCGGCCACGGTGACGCTGCCGGCGCCGGACGGAGCGGTGGGGCTGTCGCTGTTCACCGTCGAGGGCTCGGATGGCTTCTTCGTCCCGTTCCGCGACGTCACATCGGGCAACGGCACGTACGGTGCCGGGCGGTATCTCGACATCGAGCCCAATACGGACGGGACGGTGACGGTCGACTTCAATCTCGCCTACAACCCGTACTGCGCGTATTCGGAGGCGTATTCCTGCCCGCTTCCGCCGGTGGAGAACTGGCTGCGGATACCGATCCCGGCAGGCGAGAAGTCGTTCGAGCCATCCTGAATCGAGTCCGGAGCTGACGTCCGCTCGCGGTTGTCCTTTATCCTCGTTCCATGGCAGTACTCGGGATCGACATCGGCGGATCTGGAATCAAAGGCAACCTGGTCGATCCGTTCTCGGGAAACCTCGAGTCGGACCGGCACAAGATCGCCACACCCCAGCCGGCCACGCCCTCTGCAGTGGCAGACGTCGTTGCCGAGATGGTCAGCCATTTCGACTACCGCGGGCCTGTCGGATGCACGTTCCCTGCGATCGTCCGCCGGGGCGTGACGTTGAGCGCAGCAAACGTGGACGAGTCGTGGATTGGCGCCAACGCCGAGGAGCTCTTCGAACAACACTCCTCGGGCAACGATTTCACCGTGCTGAATGATGCCGATGCCGCCGGGATCGCCGAGTTGGAGTTCGGCGCGGCGAAAGGGCGCAAGGGCGTCGTGATCATGGTGACGTTCGGAACGGGCATCGGCTCGGGCCTGTTCATCGACGGTGTGCTCGTCCCCAACACCGAGCTCGGACATCTCGAGCTCGACGGGCATGCGCCGGTCGAGGACTGGGCCGCAGCCAAGGTCAAGAAGGACGAGGGACTCACCTGGGAGGAGTGGTCGGAGCGCGCGGGGGCCTATCTCAGGCACCTCGACAGGTTGTTCTCGCCGGATCTCTTCGTATTCGGAGGCGGCGTCTCCCGCAGGTGGGACCGGATCCAGCCCGGTCTCGGTGTCGAGGTAGAGACCGTTCCCGCCCAATTCGAGAACGAAGCCGGCATCGTCGGCGCTGCCATGGCCGCAACCCGTCGCTGAGCGACGGAAACGCGCCACACACTCTTCTTACATCTTCCTCATTCTGCTCTGATCCCCAGCGACGAAGGTGTTCACGGTTGAAGAAGGGACCGTGAATGACATCGATCAGAGCAGTCGTCTCCCTCGTGTGTGTGCTCGCGGTGAGCGCCTGCGGCGGAGTGACGCGACCGGATGCCGGCTCGACCGAGCTTCCGGCCCCGACGGACGCCGCCGTGACCGAGAGGCCGGTGGAATCGGTTCAACCGGTCGACGACGCCACGGAGCTCGACGCGACCACGAGCCCGGCTTCGCCGAGTGAGCTCGAGCCCGATCGGGTGACGACCACCACGACCAAACTCGTGCGTCGCGAAACGACGACGACACAGGCCGAAACGATCTACCTCGAGGCCGTCCAGGAAGCGCTGGACGGCCTCGACGATCTGATCGGTGCTTTCGAGAGCCAAGTGGGCTCAATCGATCTGGACGAAGGAGAAACCCCATGAAGCGAATGACGAGAACGGCTGCCGGTCTGGTGGCGGCCCTGATGCTTGCGGTCGCGCTGCCCGCCACGGCGCAGACAGAGAATGCCCGACCCGAGACGACCCGGCCTGCAACGACCGAGTCGCAGGACCGCATCGGCGACGCTGTCGAGAAGATGCGCGAGCGCGTCCTGATCGCACTCGACCGCCGGCTCGATCGTATCGACCGTCTGCAATTCGAGATCGGAGCCAGCGAGACCGTTGAACCCGAGAACGCCGCGCACCTCACCGCCGATCTCTCGGCCTCACACGGCGGGCTGACCGCTCTCGAGGCACGGGCCCGGTCGGCGAAGACCATCGAGGAGCTGGGCGCCATCGTCGATGACATGGTCTACGAGCACCGGATCTTCGCATTGCGCACGCCGCAGACCCGGCTCGTGCTCGCCTCCGATTTCGGAGTGGCCGTCGCCGGTCGCCTCGGCTCAGTCGCAGACAGCGTCGCCAAAGCGGCGGCGCGGGCCGCAGAAGCCGGCTACGACGTCGGCCAGGTCGAAGCCCTGATCGACGGGGCGAGATCGACCATCGCCCAGGGCCTCGCCGCGGTGGAACCGGTCGCCGAGACCGTCCTTCCGCTCGAGCCGGAGAACGTGCCCGATCCTGCCCGAGCCGTCATGGAGCAGGCGCACGACGACATGGTCGACGGGCGGCAGGCGTATCGGAGCGCTCGAGACACGCTGCGTGAAGCCGTGAGACTCCTCAAGGACGTCGTCGGGGCCGACGCAGCCTGAGCCGGGGGTGACACCAGGGGTGGGGTCCAGCGGATCCCACCCCTCACGCCGTGACGAACTCTGCGAAGCGTGACTGATCGATCACCGGGATCCTGGCCTCGATCACGGTGGAGGTGTCCTCGTGCTTCTCGACCAGCACATCACCCAGGCGGTGGGCGGCGGCGAGCACGTCGCCCCGCTCGTACGGGATGGAGAGCCTCAGCAGCACGGTCTCGGCGTGCAGCCGGTCGCCGAGGAACGCCAGGAGGTCTTCGACCCCCTCACCGGTGAGCGCGGAGATCGTCGGAGCGTCGGGGTACAGCCTTCTCAGACGGCCGATGTCCATCGGGTCGGCGAGGTCGATCTTGTTGAAGACGATCAACTCTGGAACCTCATCGGCTCCGACCTCGGTGATGACCTCGTGCACGGCGGCGATCTGGCCTTCGGGATCCGGATCCGACGCATCGACGAGATGGAGCAGCAGGTCCGAGTCCTTCACGTCATCGAGCGTCGATCTGAATGCCTCCACGAGGTGGTGTGGCAGCCGCCTGACGAAACCGACCGTATCCGACAACAACACGGTTTGGCCGTCGGGCAGGTCGGCGCGGCGGACTGTCGAGTCGAGTGTCGAGAAGAGCCGGTCCTCGGCGAGCACGTCCGCCTCCGTCACCCGGTTGAGGAGCGTCGACTTCCCTGCGTTCGTGTAGCCGATCAGCGCAACTTGCGGCATGGCAGCGCGGCGGCGGGCCTT
Source organism: bacterium (assembly GCA_024641285.1). Classification (GTDB taxonomy): domain Bacteria; phylum Actinomycetota; class Acidimicrobiia; order Spongiisociales; family ZC4RG35; genus JAHEDH01. Next base: position 10,740 of record JAHEDH010000031.1, read on the forward strand.
TCGTTGCGTCGTGCGAGTGGAAGCCAGTGCTTTCAGCTCCCGCACCAGCTTGGCGATCTTGCTCTCGATGCGGCGGCGGTCCGTCTCGAGCTTGGTCTCACCCGGCCCGCGAGTCCCGATCCCCGCCCCCTGCTGGGAGAGCTGCTTACCCATGCCGCGGAGACGCGGGAGTCGGTAGCGGAGCAGCGCCAGCTCGACCTGGAGGGCACCCTCCCGGCTCGTGGCGTGTTGGGCGAAGATGTCGAGGATCAGCGCCTCGCGGTCGACGACGTCACATTCGAAGACCTGTTGGAGGTTTCGTTGTTGGGCAGGGGACAGTTCGTTGTCGAAGACGACGACATCGATGTCGAGCGCCTGCGTGACTCCTCGAAGCTCCTTCGCCTTCCCCGAGCCGATGTAATAGGCGGCGTCCGGTGCATCCCTGCGCACCAGCTCTCGTCCGATCGGGTCGGATCCGGCGGTATCGGTGAGCAGTTCGAGCTCGTCGAGTGACCGCTCCTCCGTCTCGAGATCCGAGTCGGGGAGCAGGACCCCGATGAGGAAGGCCTTCTGGACCTCGACTTCGAGGTCGGTCACGGTTGCGGTCAGGCGCTTGCCGCGCCGTCCCTGATGGTCATACGTCATATGACACACAAGTTAACGATCTGGTGGCCTTGAGTCGTCTGGTTTTCGACGGGCGGGGCCGGTGGCGGGCGCGGGCAGACGTAGAACGTAGGACGTGGAACGTCTAGAGATACTGGCCTTCGTCGCCGACGTGCTCGAACTCTTCCTCGGCGATGATCTGTGAGTCGCGGACGGCGGTCACCGGTCGACCGGTCGGTGGCCAGATGAACCGCCAGGCGCCGGACGGAACCGCCCAGAACCTCTGGCCGGTCTTGACGTCGACCAGCACCAAGGCGTCATTGCCCTCTTTTGCGCCCGCCGGCACCAGCAGCCCTGACTTCGTGGTCGCCTCGTCGGGCGAGAAGCCGACTCTCCAGCCGGCCATGACCCTGTATCCGTTGTCGTCGGTGCTGTCAGCCATTTGAGGTGAGTGTGCCACGCCGCCCGGCTTTGCCAAATACCTTCCTGCTTCAGAACAGAGCGATGACGGCGGCCCCGCCCACGACGAACACTGCGACGGTGAAGCCGATGACCGCGATCCAGGCAGCGATCTTCAGGAGCTTGGCGATGTCCACGAACGGGGTCCACCTTCGAGGCGCGGCTATCGGATCGGAGGGTAGGGTCATGGTCACGACAACGAGGTGCCAGAGATGCCAGACAGTTCATCGTTCAGCGAGGCGCTGGATTACCACCAGCGCGGCCGTCCCGGAAAGCTCGAGATCCGGCCGACCAAACCAACAGCCACTCAGGCGGATCTCAGTCTCGCGTACACACCGGGTGTCGCCGAGCCGTGCATGGAGATCGCCAGAGACCCGCTCAATGCCTTCAAATACACCAATCGAGGGAACCTCGTCGCAGTCGTTTCGAACGGAACGGCCGTGCTTGGGCTCGGCAACATCGGAGGGCTTGCGTCCAAGCCCGTGATGGAGGGGAAGGCGGTGCTGTTCAAGCGCTTCTCCGACATCGACGTATATGACCTCGAGGTCGGTTCGCAGGACCCCGAAGACGTGATTCGATTCTGCGAGCTCCTCGAGCCCACGGTAGGCGGCATCAACCTCGAGGACATCAAGGCCCCCGACTGTTTCCACATTGAAGCGACCCTTCGGGAGCGACTCGACATCCCGGTCTTTCACGACGACCAACACGGAACCGCCATCATCGGAGGGGCGGCCTTCGTCAACGCTCTCGATGTCATCGGTAAGGACATCGCGGATGTCAAAGTGGTCTTCAGCGGAGCGGGCGCGGCCGGCATCGCAACCGCCAGGTTCTTTCAGGAGATGGGGGTCAACCCCGAGAACCTGCTCATGGTCGATTCCCGTGGTGTGATCCACACGGAGCGTGATGACCTCTCGGCGATCAAACTCGAGTTCGTCCGCGAGACCGAGGCCAGGACCCTGGCCGATGCCCTCGTAGGCGCGGATGCGTTCGTGGGGGTCTCGGTCGCAGGCGCTGTCACCAAAGAGATGGTCGAGTCCATGGCTGCCGACCCGATCGTATTTGCGCTGGCGAACCCCGACTCGGAGATCAGCTATGACGACGCCAAGGCAGCTCGCCCCGACGCCATCGTCGCAACTGGGCGAAGTGACTTCCCGAATCAGGTGAACAACGTTCTCGGGTTCCCTTTCATCTTCCGCGGTGCGCTCGACGTTCGCGCAACCGGTGTGAGTGAGGGCATGAAGATCGCAGCAGCCAAAGCCCTGGCCGATCTCGCACGCGAGCCCGTTCCGGATTCGGTGCTCAAGGCCTACAGCCTCGACCGACTCCAGTTCGGTCGCGACTATCTCATCCCGAAGCCGTTCGACCCCCGGGTGCTGTGGACGGTGGCACCGGCCGTCGCTCAGGCGGCGACAGAGGAGGGTCTGGCACGTGACCCCATCGTCGACCTGGACGCCTACCGGGAGGCGTTGCGAGCGCGTTTCCAATCGAGCTACGGCCTGATCCAGTTGGTCACCGTGCGCGCCAAAGCCCGACCGAAGACGGTGGTCTACCCCCACGGCGACGACCTGCGGATCGTGCGCGCCGCGCGCAGGGTCCTGGACGAGGGGATCGCCGCACCGGTTCTGCTCGGCGACACCGGTCTCATACGCGAGCTGGCGACCGAGCTGGGAATCGATCTCGAGGGTTTGACGGTGATCGATCCCGTCACAGACGGCGATCTGCGCTCACGTTATGCCAAGCGGTTGGTCGAACTGCGCCGCTCGAAGGGGATGTCGCAGGCCACGGCCGAGCGTCAGGTTTTCGACCCGAACGTGTTTGCTGCACTGATGGTGGAACAGGGCGACGCCGACGCGGTTCTCGGCGGTCTCACTACCTTCTATCCCGAGACCATCCGACCCGCGCTGCAGATCATCAGACTCGAGGAAGGGCGCACGATCGCCTCGGCCCTCTACGTGGTCGTCACCAAGGGAACCCCGCTGTTCTTCACGGACTGCGCCGTCAACATCGAGCCCGACGCCAACGAACTCGCCGAGATCGCCGCCGCGGCCGTTGAGGTCGCCGAGCACCAGTTCGATCGCAAACCACGCGTGGCGTTCCTGTCGTACTCGGACTTCGGGTCGGCGATGGGGGACGAACCGGCACGGGTGCGTCAGGCGGTCGAGATCTTCCGCGAGATGCATCCCGACATCCCGGCAGATGGAGAAATGCAGGCCGATACGGCGGTCGTCACCGATCTCATCCAACGGCGGAGACCCCACGGTTCGCTCGGCCGTTCCGCCAACGTCCTGGTGTTCCCGACACTGACGGCGGCCAATGCCGCCTACAAGCTCTTGCACTATCTGGGTGATGCCGAGGTGATCGGCCCGATCCTGACCGGTCTGGCCAAGCCCGTGCATGTGCTTCAGCGCGACGCCGAGGTCGGCGATGTCGTCAACCTCACCGCCTACGCCGTCGCCGACGCCCAACGCCGCGAGGCCAAACAAGACACGTGACAGTTGACCCCGAAGGGGGACAGGCCGGCTTTTCGGGCAGCCTTGGGGATCGGTTGGGACACCGTCGAAACCCCCCTTGGCTGGCTGGCGCAAGCCTGTTCCCCCGAGGGGGAACACACCGACAAACCACTCGCTTGGCTTGTTGGTGTGGTGTTTGTCCCTCTTGTGGGGGGAGGGCTGCCCACCGGGGGAGCCAGGGGGATCGTGCGACACCCGCAATCGCCCCCGCGGCGCGTGGCTGAGGGCTCAAGACTCGATGGCGGAGGCGGACGGGAATCGAACCCGCCAGAGGCCTCTCGGCCTCTCGACAGTTTTGAAGACTGCGGAACCCACCAGGCGTTCGGACGCCTCCACCGGTCAGCGTAGGGGGCGCGGCTCCAAGCCTTGCAGTCGGTTTCTCGGTGAGCGGCAAAATCGGCATCAGAGCTACGCTGGTTTCCATGGCGCAGTTCGGCTCCCTCATCTCTGAGCATCGCGAGCGGCTCGGTCTCTCGAGCGGACGCGTCGCGGAGCTCGTCGGGCGGTCTCCCGGGACGGTGAGGGCCTGGGAGAAGGGGCGATCCAGTCCAGACGACCCGATCGTCGTGAGCTCTCTCGCGGCGGTGCTCGGCATCGACGAACGTGAGCTCTTCATCTCGGCAGGTCTCGAACCGCCGAGGGCATCGGCTCCCTTCTCGCTCGAACAGACACTGGCGGCGATCGCCCCTTCGTCACGGCCGTCGGCAACCGAACAGGTCGAGATACCCGAGTCGAAGGACGACGCGTCGGGCAGGCACGCACGGCGGCTCGAGGACAGGAAGCTGAACGACCGCGAGTCTGCCGTCGATCGGCTTCGGACCGCCATCGAGACCGTGTCCGGGTCTGTCGCAGATTCGCGGAGTCGTCGGCGACGCGGCGACGCGGCTCGGCCGAGCCCTGTGCTACCTCAGCAGCCGGCGGCGGCGACCTACACCTCGAACCGGAAGCGTCCGATGGCGCAGCTGTCGTACATGGAGGATGTCGAGGAGCGTTGGAGTTATCGGATCCGGTCGATCCTGACGATCTCGGGCGTCGGTGCGCTCGGCCTGATACTGCTCTGGGCGGCATCCGAACTTCTCTCGGCGTTCGGCGACGTGTGGAACGCCCTCACCGCCGGACTGTGACGTCGCCCAGGATCGTCGTACACCCTCGCCATCCTCGATCCGTCGGCGAGGCGTTCCTCGCCGAGGAGGACCTCGATGTCGTCATCCCCGATGCCGATGATCTGATCGAAGCGCTGGTCGGCGCCGAGATCCTCGTCAGCTTCCTCTGGGAAGACCGGTATCTCACCGACTCCCTCCGCTGGATCCAGTCCGTCTCGGTGGGCGTCGACCAGTTTCCCGTCGCCGATCTCGAGGCCTCGGGCGTGGCGCTGACGTCGGCGCGTGGCTGTCACGGGCCGCAGGTCAGCGAGCACGCCTTTGCGCTTCTGCTCGCTCTGACGAGAGGAGTCGGCCGCTCGATGAGGAACGCCGAGGCTCACATCTGGAAGCCGATCCCTGGAACCGAGTTGGGTGGGTCGACCCTCGGAGTGCTTGGGCTGGGGACCATCGGTGAGGAGATCGCCCGAAAGGCCGTGGCGTGGGGGATGACAGTCGTCGGGACGAAGTCCCGTCCCGACGAGTACGACGGAGTGGCGTCGGCGGTGTTCGCTCCCGATGCGACGATCGAGGTCTTCCGCGTGTCCGACGCAGTGATATCCGTGCTTCCCGACACGCCGGCGACCCGCGGGATCGTGACCGACGAGTGCCTCGGCGCCATGGATGGAGGCTGGTTCGTCAACGTTGGGAGGGGAACGGCGGTCAGCGAGCAGGATCTGCTCGATGCGCTCGCCTCGGGGGCGCTCGCAGGGGCAGGCCTCGATGTGTTCGATCCCGAACCGCTTCCTGCCACATCCCCGCTGTGGAGCCACCCGAGGGTGGTCATGACGAGTCATACCGCCGGGCTCTCACCCCACTACGGATCCAGGTTGGTCGCCATCTTTCGCGCGAACCTCGCCGCCAGCAACGGTCATGGGGAATGGGTGAACCGTATCGTCTGATCACCGGGCGATCGATGTGGCGAGCAGGCTCACCGCCGCGATGGCCGACACGATCAGGATGCCCCTGCGGACCCGCTCGCCGTCGACATGAAGCCGTAGACGTCCGCTGATACCGAACCCGACGATCATCGCAGGCGTCAGCAGCAGCGCTACGGCGACGTCGGTCATGGTCATGACACCGACCACCGCCAAGATGACCAGGTTGATGGTGATGCCGATCGTGAAGATGGCGCCGAGCGTCGACCGCACGACGGGCCCCGACTGCGACCGATAGAGCAGGGCAAGGGGAGGTCCCCCGATGCCGGCGGCCGTCCCACTGAACCCCGAGATGGCACCTGCGATGAGCCGGGACGCACGGGTGAGTCGCACGCTCAACCCGGCGGCGAGCACACCGACGGCCAGCAGGACGATCACGCCGATCACGATGCCGAGCAGTCGTTCTGTGATCACCGTGAGAATCCAGGCTCCGACGAGCGCCCCGGGGATCCGTCCGCCGATGATCCAGCCCAAGCCTTCGAGATCGAGGTCACCGTGCTCTCGCACCAGCGTGGCGGCCGCCGTCATCAGGCTGAGGATGAGGGTCGGGATGGGGGTGTACACCGGGTCGACCACCGTGAGGATCGGGACGCTCAGGACGGCAAGCCCGAACCCGATCGATCCCTGCAGGGCGGCGGCGACGACGATCACGGCCAGGCCGATCACAAGTTCCGGTGCGCTCAGTCCGACATCGAACATCGGGGCGAGCCTACGGTCGGGTGATCTCCCGCAACGAACCCTCGCCATCGGCAGAGACCGCAGCCGACTCCGGCGACGGGAGGCGTGACATCGTCAACTCCGAAATTCCACGCCAAAACTCGCGATCGATGGCACAATGTGGTCACCAGAGAAAGGAGGTGGTCCATTTGGTAGGTAGTTTTGGGACTCTGGAGGTGGCCGAGCGCTGAGTAGCGCACCGGCTATCACAGGCGCTACTCGCCCAACACGGGGCATCAGGTAGCGACTTCAACCTCGGACCACCGGCCTCTGGAATCTGCGGAGCTGGTCCCCCCGCAGCGGCGCGAGCCGTCAACGTTCAAGAGGTTCTGTCGGGCCCCCACTCCGGTGGGGGCCCGACCGCGTTTGCACCAACGGCGCCGCGGCGAGGCAGAATGGGCCCATGGGATTTCGAACGAAACAGATTCATGCAGGCGTGACCCCCGATCCGGTCACCGGCGCCATCCTCACGCCGATCTATCAGTCGACCACGTTCGTCCAGGATTCGGTCGACGACTACATGGCGAAGGGGTTTTCGTATTCCCGGGCGGGCAATCCGACGGTCGCCGCCTTCGAAGAGAAGCTCGCGGTGCTGGAAGGCGGCGTCGGGGCGACGGCGTACGGCACCGGAATGGCGGCCACGACCGCCGTCATGCTCGCGCTCCTCGATGCCGGGAGCCACTGCGTGGTCTCCGACGTCGTCTATGGCGGCACGCATCGCTTCGCCACCCGGGTGATGTCCAGGTTCGGTGTCGAGTTCTCCTTCGTCGACACCTCCGATGCCTCCAACGTTGCTGCGGCGGTCCGGGACGACACCCAGCTGGTGTTCACCGAGACCCCGGCGAACCCGACCCTGAAACTGACCGATCTGGCGGCCGTCTCGGAGATCTCCAAGGCTCGAGGCATACCCCACGTGGTCGACAACACCTTCTTGACCCCGTATTACCAGCGACCGCTGGAACTCGGTGCTGATCTGGTCATCCACTCGACCACCAAGTACATGGATGGCCACAACGCCACGTTGGGCGGAGGGGTCGTCGCCGCCACTGAGGAGCTACAGCAGCGTCTCAGGTTCATGCAGAAATCGGCCGGCATGATCATGTCGCCGCAGGTCGCATGGTTGACGCTGCAAGGCACGAAGACGCTGTCTGCCCGCATGGACGCGCAGTCGGCGAATGCCATGGAGGTCGCAACGTTCCTCGAGTCGCACCCGAAGGTCGAGTCGGTGTCCTACCCCGGACTCGAGTCCTTCGCCCAACACGAGCTGGCCGCCAGACAGGCGAGCGGCTTCGGGGCGATGGCCTGGTTCGAGGTGAAGGGTGGCGTCGAGGCGGGCAAGAAGCTGATGGCCGCCGTCGAGCTCTGGTCGCTTGCCGAGAACCTCGGATCGGTCGAGTCGCTGATCACCCATCCGGTCACCATGACGCACGGCGACATGACCCCACGAGAGCGCGCCGCCGTCGGCATCACCGACGGCCTGGTACGGCTCTCGGTCGGCCTCGAGGACGCCGAGGATCTGATCGCCGACCTCTCCCAGGCCCTCGATCGAGTGTGAGCCTCCTGCGAGGGCGTGTTTCGCTCGCTCGCTGACGCTCGCATTGGGGCGTGTCAACGCCTTCGGCGGCGTGTCTCTGCTTCGCAGGCGTGTCCGCAGACGAGGACCGACGACTGCGCGGACGGCTGACGGCGGAGAGCTGACAGCGCGTCCGGCTCCGGCGCGGACCCCTCCGCGTCAGCCGTCGACGAGGGTTCCGAAGCCGTGGGAGCGGAGCCAGTCGTCGTTGAAGACTTTCGAGAGGTAGCCGCGCCCGGAGTCCGGAAGGATCACGACGACGAGCTTGGAGGTGTCTTCGGCTGCAACCTGGATCGCAGCGTGCGCAGCCATGCCACATGACCCGCCCACGAGGAGCCCCTCCTCACGGGCGAGCCTCCGGGTCATGGCGAAAGACTCCGTGTCGTTGACCTCGATGAAGCGATCGATCAGGTCGAGATCGACCGTCTCGGGGTAGAAGTCTTCGCCCACGCCTTCGACGTAGTACTGATGGATGTCGCCGTCGGGACCGGCGGTGTAGATCGATCCTTCCGGATCCGCGCCGACCAGCTCGATCTCAGGTTTGCGGGATCTGAGATAGCGGCCGGCTCCGGTGATCGTCCCGCCGGTCCCGACGCCGGCCACCAGGACGTCGATCTTCCCGTCCGTCTGGTTCCACAGCTCTGGCCCGGTGGTTGCCTCGTGGGCAGCCGGGTTGGCCGGATTGAAGTACTGATTCGGGTTGAAGGCGCCTTCGATCTCGGCTGTGAGGGTTCTGGCGACGCCGTAGTAGCTGTCGTCGTCATCGGGCAGCCGGTCGGTGGGAGTGACGATCACCTCCACGCCATAGGCGGCGAGCTGGTCGCGTTTCTCCTGAGACACCTTGTCGGGGACGGTGCAGATGACCCGATACCCGCGGACGGCCCCAACCAGCGCGAGCCCGACACCAGTGTTGCCAGAAGTGGGCTCGATGATCGTCCCACCCGGCCGGAGCAGGCCCTGTTCCTCGGCGGCGTCGATCATCGACACGGCGATTCGCTCCTTGATCGACCCGCCCGGATTCATGTGCTCGACCTTCGCAACCAGATTCCCCGGGGTGTGCAGCCGCGACAATCGAATCAACGGGGTGTTGCCGATCGCCTCGACAACGTTCTCGAAGATGTCCATCCCGAGAGCCTACCGACCCCCCGGAGCATCCAGGCTCGGTCGTCGGTGGCCCGGTCGCCTATCGTCGGTGGCATGGGGGCAACCGAGATGAGCTTCGAAGGCAACGTCACCAGGTCCACTCGCGGAGGGGGATTGGTCGTGGTCGCAAACCGCCTGCCGGTGCGATGGGACGACGACTCGGGGCAGTGGGTGACGAGCCCGGGCGGGTTGGTCAGCGCCCTGAGCCCCGTGCTGCAGAGCCGGCGCGGCGTCTGGGTCGGTTGGCCGGGCGTTGCCGGTGGATCGCCCGACGCCTTCGAGGTGGATGGGATCAGCCAGGTACCCGTTCCCCTCACCGAGTCCGAGATCGACCTGTTCTACGAGGGGTTCTGCAACGGAACCGTCTGGCCCCTCTATCACGATGCGATCAGGCCCGTCGAGCTCCACCGTCACTGGTGGCGTCCCTACGTCGAGGTCAATCGCAGATTCGCCGAGGTGGTCGCCGCGACGGCCGAGCCCTCCGATTCGATCTGGGTGCAGGACTATCAGTTGCAGCTCGTACCCGGGATGCTCCGGTCGATGGGGCTTTCCAACAGGATCGGGTTCTTCCTCCACATCCCGTTTCCGCCAGTCGAGATCTTCGGTCGCCTGCCGTGGCGGGAAGAGATCCTCGAAGGCCTCCTCGGAGCCGACGTGGTCGGGTTCCAGACCCATCGCTCGCTCGTGAACTTCGGGAGATGCGCCCGAAGCTTCACCGCCGCAACCGGGCCTGCCGAGACGCTCTCGTTCGGCACCCGGACGATCACCACGGAGACGGTGCCGATCTCGATCGACTCCGCCAAGTACGTCGAGGAGGCGTCCGCCGCAGTCGCCAGGGCCGCCGCCACCGAGCTGCGGTCGGAGCTCGGCAACCCCGAGTCGATCATCCTCGGCGTCGATCGCCTCGACTACACCAAGGGCATCGACCAGCGGCTCCGGGCCTTCGAGACGCTGCTCGCCGACCGGCCGGACCTCAGGGGCCGGGTGGTGATGATCCAGGTCGCCGTGCCGAGCCGCCAGAACGTCGGGGAGTACCAGGTGATTCGCGAGGAGATCGAACGGATCGTCGGGCGGATCAACGGCGCGTACGGGGGTTCGGGTTGGGTTCCGGTCCACTACTACTACCGCAGCCTCGAGCGGACCGAGCTGATCGCCCACTATCTGGCGGCCGACGTCATGCTCGTGACACCGCTACGTGACGGCATGAATCTCGTTGCGAAGGAGTATGTGGCGGCGAGGACCGACGACACCGGCACACTCGTCCTGTCCGAGTTCGCTGGAGCAGCCGAGGAATTGAAAGGCGCAACCATCGTCAATCCCTACGACGTCGACGAACTGGCGGACGTACTCGGCGCCTCCATCGACGCCGACGCTTCCGAGCAGCGCTCGGCCATGCGCATGCTGCGACGGCGTGTCGAGCGTTGGGATGTGCACCGGTGGGCATCGCACTGCCTCGAGTCGATCGAGGGCGTGGGTGACGCAGTTCTCTGACGCCCTTGCCCTGTTCGCCGGGCATCGCCGGATCCTGGTGGCCTCCGACTTCGACGGAACGCTGTCCGATCACGGCCCCGACCTCGACGCCTCTGCGCCGGTGCCGGGAGCCGAGGCCGTCATCAACGCGGTGGCCCGGCTCTCGAATGTGACGGTCATGCTCGTGTCCGGTCGACGGCTGGGCGATCTCCTTCCCCGGTTTCCCGACCTTGCAGCCGACGTCGTCGCCGTGGGTGAGCACGGATCGGAGTGGCCCGATCGAGAGCCGACCCAACACCCCGCTGTCGAGCGCCTGGCGTCAGGACTCGATGAGATCGCGTCTGCGATTCCGGGGGCGATCATCGAACGGAAGCTCTTCGGGATCACGCTGCGCCATCGTGGTGTCGAGACCGGCCGCATCGAGCAGCTCCTCGAGGAGACCGCGGCCTTCCTGCGAGAGGCAGCATCGGATCTCGGGATGACTCCCCGCGTCGAATACGGGCGCGGTGTGGTCGATGTTTCCCTGCTGTCGACTACGAAAGGCGATGCGGTGCGGTCCGTGAAACGCACCTCCGGTGCCGATGCGGTGCTGTTCTTCGGCGACGACGTCTCCGATGAGAGCGTGTTCGAGGTGCTCGGCAGCGAGGATGTCGGAGTCAAGGTCGGCCCCGCACCGAGCATCGCACGGCACCGCGTCCCCGACCCGCGGCGAGTCGTCGCCGTCCTCGAGGAGCTCCTCTATCTCAGGCAGTGAGCGCCTTGGTCGCACGCTCGAGACGCGGCGTGCTCGGTCGGAAGATGCGCCCGTTCCCGGCGCAAGCATGTTCTCCCGAAGGGGGAACAAACGGAGGGAGATCTCGAGAAACACCTGCCAACCCTCGACATCTCGCCGGCGTGTTGTATGTCCCCCGATAGGGGGGACAGGCGGCCTCTGGGGCAGCCAGGGGGGATCGAGTAGAACAGGTCAACCCCCCAGGGGCTTGCTGGCGCGAGCCTGTTCCCGCGGCGGGTGTCCTTTCGGAGGACAAGCGACGGATGGGGTAATCTTCCGGGGTGATCACCACCCGTCGACTTGCCTGGACGGCGCTCGCCTGGAACGTCGGTGTCATCCTCCTGGGTGCGTTGGTGCGCGCCACCGGCTCCGGTGCCGGATGTGGAGCGTCGTGGCCGACCTGTGATGGTGTCCTTGTGCCGGAGATGCGCGGTGCGACGGCGATCGAGTTCACCCACCGGATGTCCTCGGGCATCGCGCTCGTGTTGCTCGCGTTGCTCGTCTTTCAGGTGTTTCGCACCACCCCCAAGGGTCGACCGGCACGAAAGGCGGCAGTGCTCGCAGGTATCGGGATCCTCGCGGAGTCGGCGATCGGAGCGGTCATCGTCCTGTACGAGTGGGTCGATCAGGACGCCTCGGTCGCCCGGGCGGTCTCGGTGCCGATCCATCTCGTCAACACGTTCGTGCTGCTGGCCGGCCTCACCTTGACGGTGTATTGGATCGACCGCGAGCGCATCGTGCGGCTGAACCGGCCGTCCCGACGGGCCATCTTCGGATTCGGGGCAGGAATGCTCCTCATCGCCGCCACCGGTGCGATCACGGCGCTCGCCGACACGCTGTTTCCCGCGGAGTCTCTGTTTGAGGGGATTGTCGAGGACTTCTCCGGACCGGCATCGTTCTTCGTGCGACTGCGTGTCCTGCACCCGATCGTCGCGATGCTGGTCGGTCTCGCCGCGGCCAGGTGGGTCAGGTCGCATGCCTGGGACGTCGATGGAACCGGACGCATCGCCGCTCGGGCGGTCGTCGGCGTCGTCCTCGTGGAATTGGTGGTCGGCGTGATCAACGTGTGGACGCTCACCCCGATCGCCGTCCAGCTGATCCACCTGCTGCTCGCCGACGCCCTGTGGATCGCCTGGGTGTGGCTCGGGGCGGAGCTCCTGACCGAAGGAGCCAGAACAGACGCGATGGCGGAATAGGTCGCCCCTTCCGCTTGTTCCGACGTGCCCATAGACTCCCTGGCGACAGGACGTGAACCCATGGCAATGACCTATCAAGAGATGATCGCTCTGGCGAAGGCCGAGATCAGAGAGATCGATCCCGCCACCCTCGAACGGCGGATCGGTGATGGCACCGCGATCGTCGACTGCCGCGAGGCGGACGAATTCGAACAGGGAGCCATACGTGGCGCGCGGCTGATCCCCCGCGGCCTGCTCGAATCGAACATCGCCATGCAGATCCCCGACAGGTCGACGCCCATCGCCATCTACTGCGCCGCGGGAGCTCGGTCAGCGCTCGCCGCCAAAGTGCTCCAGGACATGGGCTACACCGACGTCGTCTCGATGGCGGGTGGTTTCGGCCGGTGGAAGTCCGAGGGACGGGACTGGGCCGAGCCCGTCACCCTCACCAAAGAACAGAAGATTCGTTACTCCCGCCATACGCTGCTTCCGGAAGTGGGCGAGGCGGGCCAGGCCAAGCTGCTCGATGCCAAGGTGTTGTTGATCGGCGCCGGCGGCCTCGGTTCGCCCGCTGCGCTGTATCTCGCCGCTGCCGGTGTCGGCGTGCTGGGAATCGTCGACTTCGACGTCGTCGACTCGTCGAACCTTCAGCGCCAGATCCTCCACAACGTCGACCGCATCGGGATGCCGAAGGTGGAGTCGGCCCGAGAGACCCTCATCGCCCTGAATCCCGACGTGAAGATCCGCATGCACAACACCAGGCTCTCGGCCGGGAACATCCTGGAGATCATGTCGGGCTACGACGTTGTCGTCGACGGTGGCGACAACTTCCCGACGCGCTACCTCATCAACGACGCCTCGCTTCATCTCGAGATCCCGGTCGTGCACGGCGCCATCTTCCGCTTCGAGGGCCAGGCCAGCGTCTTCCATCCGTACGAAGGCCCGTGCTATCGATGCCTCTTTCCCCAGCCGCCGCCGCCCGAGCTGGCGCCTTCCTGCGCCGAGGCGGGGGTGCTGGGTGTCCTTCCGGGCATCGTCGGATCGATCGAGGCGATGGAGGCCATCAAGCTCATCCTCGGGATCGGCGAGCCGCTCGTCGGCAAGCTGCTGACCTATGACGCCCTGGAGCAGGAGTTCCGCCAGCTGAAGCTGCGTCGGAATCCCGAGTGTCCGGCGTGTGGCGACCGCGAACAGCCGCCGGCGATCGTCGAATACGACGACCTGTGTATGCCGGCCGGAACGGTCGCCCGCACCACCTGAGCGCCTTCCGGCCACGTCCCACCGCCGCCCTGCGGCCCGGCCGTCCGCGCTCATCCAGAGGAATCCCCATGACCCCACAACCAATGTCCGAGAGCACCGTCGATGTGAACGTGCCCCGCTTCAACCAGGCGGTGGTCGCCGTTCTCACGGCGCTCGGGTTCGTGTTCCAACAGCCCTGGCTGGTCGTCGTCACCTTTGCCGTGCTGGCGATCTCGTGGGCAGGGCCTGCCGTTGCACCGCTGACCCAGCTGTACGTGCGACTGGTTCGCCCTCGCATCCAGCCCGACGGGCCGAACGAATTCGAGCCCGCCGCCCCACCCAGGTTCGCCCAGCTGATCGGCACCGTCTTCCTCGGCGCCGCCTCGTTTGCGCTCGTGGCGGGTTGGACGCTCATCGGCTGGGCGCTGTCGCTCATCGTCACGGCCTTGGCAGCCCTCGCCGCTGCGACCCGCATCTGCCTGGGCTGCATCGTGTACGAGAGGACGGTGGCACGTTGATCTGGCGGCTGTTGATCCTCGCCGCAGTCGGTGCGCTGTCTTGGCTGATCGTCGATCTCTGGGAGCGTCGCGCCGTCGGGCGATCGGACGTCATCGGACCGGGGCTGACGCTGATCACCGGACCGGATTGCCGCCTCTGCCCTCTGGCGGTCGCCGCAACCGCCGGTGCCGGCATCCCGGTGAGGATCGTCGACATCGGCTCGGTGAACGACCCGAGCATCAAGTCGTTGCCGACCGCGCTGGTCGCCGACCGCAGCGGCGTCGTCCTCGCCAGCCGATCTGGGCGATCGGCGATCAGCGGGATGTCGGATCTCATCGCGATGGCGCGGAGTGTCGCATGACGGTGCGACTCGCCGCAGGCACCCGTCAGCAGATGCTGCAGCACGCCTATGACTGCCATCCGGAGGAGGCGTGTGGGTTGCTCGCCGGCCCGGTCGACGGCGACGTCCAGCGGGTGTTCCCGACCACGAACATCCTCCACTCGTCCACCAACTACACGATCGATCCCAAACAGCACCTGGCTGCGATTCGGGCTGCCGATCAAGAGGGGTTCGAGATCGTCGGGGTGTTCCATTCCCACCCCCACACGGTCGGCTACCCGTCGGTGACCGACGTGACCCTGGCACCGGATCCCACGTGGCTGTACGTCCTCGTCGGCATGGAGGAGTACGGCTCGCCCACGGTGCGGGCGTTCCGGATCAGCGACGGCGTCATCACAGAAGAAGAGCTCGAATTCGAGGAGAGCATGACATGACAACGATCAACCTTCCAACCATCCTCCGTCAACACACCGGAGGTGCCAAGAAGATCACGGCGAGCGGGCGAACCGTCGGCGAGGTGTTCGCCGCGATCGGCAGTGAGTATCCCAAGCTGGGTGAGCAGCTGACCAGCCCGGACGGCGGACTTCCCATCTTCGTCAACGTGTTCCTCGACGACGAGGACATCCGCTATCTCGATGGTCTCGACACCGTGGTCGACGAGAACGCCGACATCACGATCCTGCCGGCAGTTGCCGGAGGGCGATGATCGCCACCGAGTCGCCGAGCCGCGCAGACCTCGCTCGGTACGGGATCTCGGCCACGCCGCTGGTCGACCTGAGCAAGCTGGCGCCGGAGGGCATCACCCTCTACGGCAAGGCCGAGTGGCACCTCCCGACGGGCTCGCTCAAGGATCGCATCGCCGCGTCGATGATGGCGCGCGCCCGGAGTGAGGGCCTCATCGACTCGACGACCAGGCTCCTCGAGCCATCCTCTGGGAACACCGGCATCGCACTGGCGAGGATCGCAGCGCTCGAAGGGGTGCCGCTCACCGTGGTTGCGCCGGACAACGTCTCGTCGGAGCGCATCGATCTCCTCCGAGCGCTCGGCGCCGACATCGTGTTCACACCGGGGGATGAAGGCTCCAACGGAGCGGTTCGCAGGGCGGAGCGCATCGCCGAGGACACGGGCTTCCTGATGCTCCACCAGTACGAGAATCAGGCGAATCCCGGTGCCCACGAGGCGACCACCGGCCCCGAGATCATCGAACAACTCGGCCGGCGAGGACACCAGCGGCTCGATGCGTTCGTTGCCACGCTGGGAACCGGTGGCACGCTCACGGGCGTCGCCCGCGCCATCAGGCCGGTGTTCGGAGAGGTTCGTGTCGTGGCCGCCGAGCCACCGGCCGGTGAGCTGATCGCCGGACTCCGATCATTGGAGGACGGGTACATCCCGCCGATCTTCGACGGGGCACAGTTGGACGGCAAGATCCTGGTTCGCACTCGCGATTCGATCGTGATGGCCCGCCGGCTCCTGGCGGAACTGGGGTTGTTCGTCGGCCCCTCTGCGGGTGCGGCGGTTCATGCCAGCCTCAAGGTCGCCAGGCGCCTCGAACCGGGTTCGGTGATGGTCACGGTCCTGTGCGATGCCGGCTGGAAGTATCTCTCCACTGGTGTCTTCACCGGGTCGGTCGACGAAGCGACCGACCGGGTGCTGGGCAAGACGCTCTGGTAGATCGGCCCATCCGACAACCGTCGATCTCGCATCACGCCTGTGCGACGAAGCCGAGCCGGGCACCATCCTCGCCAGTCAGCGGACGGTCGCTGCCGTATAGAGCAGCTGACATCGGGCCTCACCCCACCAAACCGGGCCCGGCGGCACGGTTTCCTCCTGGTCCAACGGCAGCCCTCGAAGACGTTTCGGGACGGCTTGACGGTGGAAACCGAGTCGGGCGGTCCGCCCGAAGGGCCCGGAGGTACGATTGCGCCCGATGACGGATCAGCTGTACGGAGGGATCGAGGCGGGCGGCACCAAGTTCGTCGCCGTGGTGGGCAGCGGCCCCGACGGCATCCTCGACCGGGTGCGGGTCGACACCACCGATCCCGAAACGACGCTCCGGGCATGCCTCGACTTCTTCGACCGCCACGGCGGCATCCGATCGATCGGAATCGCCTCATTCGGTCCGCTCGAGCTCCGACCATCCCACCCCGAATACGGACACATCACGAGGACCCCGAAGCCGCTTTGGAGCGGTGCCGACCTGCTTGGCCCGTTCGCCGAGCGCTTCGGCGTCCCCGT
>JAHEDH010000151.1 GCA_024641285.1 bacterium
TCGAGGCCGGCCGGGGATTGCAGCGTTTCGACGATGGCACCTTCGCAGTCCGTGACTATGAGGTCGGCGACACGAAGTTCCTCGAGCACACGCCGGAAACGGCTTTGGTCCACGATCTCGAGAACGTCGGTGACACAACGCTTCGGTTCGTCACGGTCGAGCTCCTCGACGGGTCGCGCAGGTGATCCTCGCTCCACCACGATCGATCTGACATTGCGATGAAGCGGGTGCTCGTCGCGGGTGGCTCGATCGGAGGACTCACCACCGCGGTCCTGCTTCGCGATCTCGGATACGACGTCGAGGTCTTCGAGCGTTCGAGCCGGGAGCTGCAAGAGCGTGGAACCGGCATCGTCGTCCTCCCGATCACCGAGCGATACTTCACCGAGTGCGGCCATGACGACCAGCGGGTGAGTCTCGAGCTGACGGATTGGGCGTACGTGGACTCTTCTGGCACTGTCATCGCCGCGGACGCCGATCGGTTCCGATTCAGCGGGTGGAGCACCATCTATCGGGCGCTTCTGGATGCATTCGACGACGATCGCTATCACCTCGACTCGGAGATGATCGGATTCGAGCAGACCGACGGTGGCGTGGTGCTGCGTCTCGGAGACGGCCGCTCCGTCGAGGGAGACCTCTTGGTGTGCGCGGACGGCCTCGCCTCGACCGCCCGATCGATTCTCCTACCGGGTACGGACCCGACGTATGCCGGCTACGTTGCCTGGAGGTTCGTGACCCCGGAATCCGAGCTGACCGGCGAGACGCTCGATGCGCTCCGCGATGCCATGATCTACCAGATCCTCGATCACAGCCACATCCTCGTCTACGCCATTCCGGACATCGACGGCTCGACCAGCCCAGGGGAGCGGATCATCAACGCCGTCTGGTATCGCAACTACCCCGACGACGGGGCATTCGGTGCCCTCATGACCGACATCGAGGGCCGCCGGAGAGCAGGCACGATGCCGCCCGGCAGCATTCGACCGGAGTTCCTCGAGGAGACGTTCGAGACCGCCGCCCGCGTGCTGGCCCCACCTCTCCGTGAGGTCGTGCTCTCCTGTCGCGAGCCGCTCATCCAGGCCATCTTCGATCTGGAGGTCGACCAGATGGTGTTCGGGAGGGTGTTGATCCTGGGCGACGCCGCTTTCGGGTTGCGCCCGCACGTCGCTGCAGGGCAGGCCAAGGCCTGTGCCGATGCCTGGGCGCTGCGCGACGCCCTTCTCGAGGCCGATCACGATCTGGATCGCGCGCTGGCGCGGTGGGAGCCGCGACAGCTGACGTTGGGGCGGGCGGCGGTCGCCAACACGGTCGCGATGGGAGAGCGATCACAGGTGCACAACACCATGGTCGCCGGCGACCCGAACTGGAAGTTCGGACTGTGGGAGCCCGGGAACTGAGATGACAGGTGACGGATGACAGATGACGCACAACGCAGGCGTGACGTGAGACGCGGGGCTCGAGATGATCGTTGAAGTGATCGCCGTCGGTACCGAACTGCTGATCGGGCAGATCGTCAACACGAACGGCGCCACGATCGGCGAGCGGCTGGCCGCCGAAGGATTCGACGCCCACCACCAGGTCGTCGTCGGCGACAACCTCGGGAGGTTGACCGAGGCGATCCGGACGGCTGTTACGCGGGCGGACGCCGTGATTCTCACCGGGGGGATCGGGCCGACTCAGGACGACATGACACGCGAGGCGATCTGCGAGGTCACCGGCCGCGCCATGGTCCGCGACGCCGAGCACGCCGAGCGAATTCGACGCCGGATCACTGCCAGACGGGGCTCGGTTGCCGACAACGTCTTCCGGATGGCCGACCATCCCGAGGGTGCAGAGCCGCTGCCGAACTCGCAGGGAGTCGCGCTCGGCGTCGCGCTCGAACACGAAGGGACGCTGATCTTCGCCGTTCCGGGAGTGCCGCGGGAGATGCTGGCACTGCTCGACGAGGAGATCATGCCGAGGCTGCGAGCCGCGTCCGGGGAGCCGGCCGTGCTCCGAAACAGGGTGTTGCGCACCTGGGGATTCGGTGAATCTCAGATCGCCGAGCTGCTCGACGATCTCTACGTCACCGTCAATCCCAGCGTTGCATTCCTCATCTCCGACATGGAAGTCAAGGTGCGGATCAGTGCGAAAGCCGAGGACGCAGACGCAGCCGAGCGCCTCATCGCGCCCGTGGAGTCCGTCGTCCGTGAGCGGCTCGGCTCGGCCGTTTTCGCCTCCGATGACGAGACGGTGTTCGACGTCGTGTCCGGTCTCGCTCGACAACACGGCTGGAGCATCTCGGTGGGGGAGGCGGGCACGACCGGATCCGTCGGAGCCGCGCTGGCAGCCAACGGAGGCGACACGTTCGCCGGGTCGATCTGTGCACGCCACGGGACGGCCGCTGACCTCGCAGCATCTGCGATGTCGATGTTCGGATCAGAGGTTGCGATCGGGATCGGCGATGCCGACGTGGTCGAGGACTCCGGCCAGACCGCCAGCGTCATCGAGTTCAGCGTCGTCACCCCAGACGGGACCCGGAAGCGATCGATGCGGTTCTTCGGAGTCGGCGAGCGCGCTACCGCGTACGCGAGGATCGCCGCTCTGCATCTTCTCCGACTCGCACTTGCAGGGACGTGGTGGGACGAGTCGGTGAGCTGACGCCCGATCAGCCAGTTGCGGCGGCGAGCAGTCGTTCGACGTCGGCCCGGTCGAGCGGAAGCTCGACCACCTGGTTGCTCTCAGCCGACAGGTCGGCAGCGAGATAGACCTCCATGGTGAGCCGGGCCAGTCGGGGCTGGACCATCACTGGACGATCGAAGAGCACTGCTTCGACGAAGTGGGTCGTCTCGCGCTCCATCGGGCCGGCGTACATCTCTCCGACGTACTCGCCCGGCATCGTCGAGAGCGGGAACTCGACTCCCCGTTCCATGGTCTGCACCAGGATGTCCTTGTGCGAGTCGTCGACGAACACCGCACCCTCGGTACCGATGAACTCGATCCACGTCGTTGCTGCGTTCTTGTAGATCGGGGGGAGGTTCATGCCGGCGCCGACGGTGACGACGACACCGTCGTCCATGGTGATCACGATCATCTGCGTGTCGGCGAGCCCGACGGTTTCCTTCCGGACGCCGTAGGCCGACTGTGAATAGACCCTGACGGGCCGGCGCGGCTCCAGGCACCACAGGGCGAAGTCGATGTCGTGTGTGGCCTCCATCGCAGCAGGCGACAGCTTGATGCGGTTGCCGATCTTGGCGCCGAGCGAACGGCTGATGTGGCGGCTCACCAAAACGCTCACGGGGTCGCCGAGGGTTCCGTCGGCAATGCTCCGCTTGATGAGCGACTGCTTGTTGTTGAAGCGTTGCGAGTAGCCGATCGTGAACTTGAGATCGGCGGACTCGGCGAGCTCGATGAGCTCGTCAGCCTCGTCCAGGGTGATGGAGATCGGCTTCTCGAGAAGCACGTGTTTCCCGCTCTCCAGCGCAGCCTTGGCCATCGGGTAGTGGAGGGTCTCCGGGGTCGCAGAGATCATCACGGCGTCGATCTCGGGGTTGGCGACGATCTCGAGCCAGTCCGTGGTCGCAGAAGTGGGAGTGACCAGGGACTCCATCTCCGAGAGGCGTTCGAGGTTCGTCTCGGCGATGTGCAACTGGTCGACGTGACCGCTCTTGGCGCAGGCGATCGCCCTGATTCCCCCGCACCATCCGGTGCCGATCACTCCAACGTTCAACTGCTTCATTCCGGTTCCTCTCATCGACGAAGTGCTTCGGGTTCTATGGGCAGTGAAACCGGCTTGCCGGTTCGAGCAGACAGGTCCATCGCCATGGTGAGGAGCAGATTGCGATGTCCGTCCGCCGCCGTGGCATGCGGCGTCTTGACGCCGGTGGTCAGCCGGTTGTACCACATGAGTGTCTCCTCACGCATCGGCCCCCACAGCAGGTGGTCGGACACATCGCCCGGCGGATAGCTGCCGAGGAAGTCGACATGCCTGGGCGCCGCCGGCTTGAACCCCTTCGAGGTGTACCCGGCCGGCTGTGGAATCTCGGTTGCCATGATGACGTCTCGGTGAGTGTCTTCGATGTCGATGATGCCCTTGGTGCCGACGATGCCGATCTCGAGCCCGTACACGGCACCAGGCCACTCGGTTGGGAGCGCCCAGCTGATGTTCATGCTCCAGATCGTGCCGTCATCCATGGTGAACAACCCGAACGTTGCGTCCTTGGTACCGAGCTCCTTCAGCGTGACCGAGACGGATCGGGCGTAGACCTCAACCGGTTCTTTGCCTTCCATCAACCACATGCACATGTCGAGGCTGTGCGTGCCGGACACGACCATCGGGGTGAGCCCCTCGCGATCGTCGGTCTTCTGGAGGGTGGCGACCGGCACCATCTGATTCATGAAGGCACGGGTGACGACGCTGGTCACGTCGCCGATCTGACCATCCCTGAGCCGTTGTTTGACACCTTGGAACCGGCGGCGGAACCGCTGCGTGTAACCGATGACGGCGTCGATGCCGGCGTCTTCGATCGCTTTGAGCACACGTGCGGAATCGACCGGGTCGGTGGCCAGCGGTTTCTCGATGAAGAGCGGGACGCCGAGCTCACAGGCGGCGAGGATCGGGTCGACGTGCTCGTTCTCGGCGGTGGCGATGATCACGGCCGTGACGTCGGGGCGTGCGAGCAGCTCGGCGTAGTCGTCGGTCACGAAGTCGGCGTCCGTGTCCTCACCGAGGCGGCGGGCGGTATCGGAATCGATGTCGCACAGTCCCAACCAGCCGACGGCCAGCGTCTCGCGAGCGAGCACCGCGCGGATCCGCCCGATGGTCCCGCACCCGATGATGGCGAGGCCTATCGGTTCGGATCTCATGTCGTCTTGCTCCTTCGATCGGGGATGGTTCAGAGGCCGAGCAACCGGGCGGCGTTGCCACCGGCGATCGCAGCCACCGTCTGCTCGTCGTCGCCGACCGTGCGACGGATGAGGCCCATCGGGTCGGTCTCACCCATGTCGTACGGGTAGTCGGTGCCGAGCACGATGTGGTCCGCCCCGTACTTGTCGATGAGAAATCCGAGTTGATCCTCGGCGAACACGACGGTGTCGAGATGAAACCGGCGGAGGTACTCGCCCGGCGGCCTCGGGAGGTTCTCTCGGACGTCCTCCCTGGCGTGATAGGCGTGATCCATGCGGGCGGCATATGCAGGCAGGTACCCGCCGCCGTGCACCAGCACGATCTTGAGATCGGGATGCCGCTCCATCACGCCGCTGAAGATCAGGTGGCTGGCCGCCATGGCTCCTTCGATGGGATGGCCCACCACGTTGATGAGGTAGTGGTGGTTCAGCCTCCGCTTGTTGTCGTGACCCGATGAGTGGATCACAACGACGGCACCCAGCTTCTCGACCTCGGCCCAGAACGGCTCGAGGCGCACGGCACCCAGTTCCTCGTCCTCGACGCGACAGGCGATCTGGATCCCCCGGAACCCCAGTTCGGTGATCACGCGTCTGAGCTCGGCGATGGCGAGCTCGGTGTCCTGCAGGGGCACGTTGCCCATTCCGACGAACCGGTCGGGAACCTGGGCGATGAGATTGGCAGCCATGTCGTCGTTCATCTGGGGGAAGACCTCGGCGGCGACTTCGGTGTCGGCCCAGTAGTACATCTGCGGCGGGAAGTTGGCCACCGCCTGGATGTCGATGCCCATCCTGTCCATGTCCTCGAGCCGGCGATCGATGGACTCCATCTGCGGCCGGATGGCAGCCATCTGGCGTTTGTTGACCTCGCGAGTCAGATCGCTTCCGACATTGAGCGAGACCTTGCCGAGCCGGTCGGCCTCTGCGTGCATCCGCTCCATGACCGGCCTGGACTCCCAGTGGCAGTGCAGGTCGACGACGAGACCGCCGGGTTTGGCCATCCGGCCGGAACCGGCGGCGGTGTCGGTCATCGGCGCCCGGAGCGCACAGGATGTCAGCACGAGAGAGTCCCTTCAACGAGATCTGACATAATATAGGGTGCCCCGACGGGTGCTGCCGGATGGCCTCAGCCCGAACGGTCGCCGTTCGGCACCACTGTCGGGACGTCACCGGTTCCGTCTCGAGGCTCCCACACGCCCAGGTCCTCATCGACAGCGACCTCGGCGGTGCGGAGGAGGTCGAACGCCCACTCGTCGAACAAGTCGGAGCCCTGTGAATCCGATGCGATGCCTTTGACCTCGTCGATGACCGTCTCCAGGGGCGGCGCGTCGCGAGAGGTCACGGCAGCGACGTACACGGTGCCATCACTGAAGGTGCTGAGGTAGGCGCGTCCGACCTCGCCGTCGAGGGCGAGCGGCTGTACCGGGCCCGGAAGCTGAGCGGGGATGTCGCATCCGAGGTCGACCGGTTCGACGAGATCACCGAGTTGCTCCTGCACCGCCTGGAGCGTGATCGTTCCGGTCGTGGCTCGCTCCATGTCGGCGATCGCCTGTTCGGATGCGGGGGCGAGCATCGTCACACATGCCCGGGAGTTCACGCTGAGGAACGTTCGATACGCCGCATCGAGGTCGATTTCCGGACCACCCCGTTCTACGAAGGCACGCTGGAGTTTCTCTCGCAGCACGTCGAGTTCGGCTTCGAGCAGAACGCGCTCCCTCGTGACGCCGCGTTCGGCGAGTCTGGCGGCCGAGATGGCTTCGTCATCACCCAACCTCACCGCGAGGGCGGCCTCGATCTCTGCCTCCGACGGGACCAGATCGAATTGCGCTTCTGCCTCCCGGGTCACCAGGTGGTGCAGGATGATCAAGAAGAGGGTCGACGCTCGTTGTTGTTCGTCGAGTTCGCTGTCCGCGGGATGCAACATGTCGATCCGGTCCGACGTGATCTCGACGCCGTCGACGGTTGCCGCCGGGCCGCCCGTCGAGCAGGACGAGGCGAGCAGCCCCAACGCGACCACCGCCGCGACGCGTCTGATCGAGTGCCGTCTCACCGAGCCACGATCTCGATCAACACGCGCCAGCGACATTCATGACATAGGCGAGCATCGTGTAATAGCCGACGGTCGCGGTCAGTTCCACCGTTCCTTCGGTGCCGAGCAGGTCGACCATCTCGGCGAAGCGCTCGTCGGAGACATTTCCGGTGTCGCACAGCTCGCGTACGTAGCCGATGATCGTGCTCTCGCGATGATCGAGCTCGTGATCGCCACCCGACCGGAGGTACTCGGCCGTCTCGGGCCGCACCCCGGCCTGCAACGCGATGGGGTGGTGGCTGTCCCACTCGAACTGGCAGTCGTTGATGACTGCCGCCGTGATGATGACGAGCTCGCGGTCGTGGTCTGCCAATGTCCCACCGAATCGGATCGCTGCCCCGACGTCACCGATGGCGCTCGCAACCGCCGGAGCGTGCGCCAGCACCTGGTATGGCCTGATCATCTCTCCGCGACTCGCCACGATCCGATCGAAGAGCTCTCGTTGTGGATCGGAATGCAGCTGTTCGCGTTCCGTCAGCAGTTCGATTCTCGCCATGTCAGTCTCCTATTCCGAACAACCGGCGAGCGCTCCCGCCGACGATGAGGTCTCGCTCTTCGATCGTGAGCCGGGCATCGGCTACCAA
>JAHEDH010000152.1 GCA_024641285.1 bacterium
GATGCGCGGTGCTGCTCTGTGCGACCAGGTCGGGCTGGAGATCAACCTCGCAGGCAAGATCGCCGAGTCCTCGATCGCAGCAGCGGCCAACCTGCACTGTGCAGCTGCGATGAGCGACACCGCGTTCGGGTGCAGTCCCGGCAATCAGGGGATCGCCGAGGACGTGTGTGCCGTCCCCCTGGCGTTCGAGGATGGCTCCTTCGTGGTGCCGGACGGCCCCGGGCTGGGTATCGAAGTCGACGAAGGCCGAGTTCGAGCGATGGCCACCTGACTGCAATCAAGCCAGGATGGCCTTCATGATCCGCTCCGGCGTCAGCGGCAGCTCGCGAACCGGGACCCCCAACGCGGCCCGTACCGCGTTGGCGATCGCCGCCGTGGTGGGCCCGGCGGCACCTTCGCCCACGCCGACCGACGGTTCATCAGGCCGATCGATGAGATGCACGTCGAGTTCTGGAGTGCCAGCGAATCCCAGGATCGGATAGTCGAGCCAGGCGTGCAGGTCGGGCCTGCCGTCGACGAACTTGATCTCCTCGGTGAGCGCCCAGCTGGCCGACTGGATGATGCCACCCTCGATCTGGTTGAGCACACCATCAGGTTCCACCGCGTTTCCGGCGTCGACCACGGCCCATGCGCGGACCAGTTCGACCTCGCGCTCCGCCGCGACCTCGGCGATCACCGCCACATACGACGCCACGTTCTTGTATCGACCGAATCCGAGCCCGTAGCCGTGGCCTTCGGGGCTCTGGCCCCCAACGGTCACGCCTGCCCGCTCGACGACGGTCTCGATCACCTCGATCGCCCGTGGATCGGAGAGGTGCCGGAGCCGAAACTCCACGGGATCCACGCCCGCATGCTCGGCCAGGTCCTCCATGAACGACTCGATGGCGAAGGTGTTCGGCTGCGTGCCGAGTCCTCGCAGCGCCGACGTCCGGACCGGGCCGAACGGGATGAACATGGCGTCGATGTTGGAGGGCCCGACGTCGTAGGCCGGAACGGCGTTCCGAAGCACGCACGCGCCCCGAGCGGCTGGAATGGGTGTCAGCCGGGTCGGTTCGATGGGATTCTCCATGAGTTGAGCGGCGAACAGGTTCACCCCTCCGGTGTTCTGAGGACGCGCCGAGTGGGGATGGCTCCAGCCGCGATGGGTCCAGTCGGCGATCTTGCCGCTGTCGTCGAGCGTGGCGCTCAGCTCGACGACCATCGCCGAACCGTATGGCTCGAATTCGAATTCGTCCTCACGCGACCACTGGAGCCGGACGGTCCTTCCGGGGACTTCCCTGGCGATCAGGGCGGCGTCGAGGGCGGCGTCGTCGGCACCGTTGTGTCCGTAACAACCAGCTCCTTCGACATGGATCACGCGGATGGCCTCCTCCGACATCCCCAACGCAGTGCCGAGACTCGCCCTGAGCAGGTAGACGCCCTGGCTGTGGGTCCACACGGTCAGCGTGGACGCGTCCATTCGTGCGAGGGAGCACGAAGGCCCGATCGAGCCGTGAGCGAGGTAGCCGCGGGTGTAGGTTGCGTTGATCCGATCCGGGCTCTTCTCGATCGGCACGGAACCTTCGATCGTGTAGACGTCGCGGTCGTCGGAATCGATGAGGTAGGTGGGGTCGCCTGGATCGAAGTCGGGTGCCGGCGCGTCGGTCCAGATCGCCTGTCCCGACAGCCGCCGGGCTGCTCGAATCGCCTGCTCCTCGCGTTCGGTGACGACGGCCAGGAAGCTCCCCGACCGCACGACCTCGATCACACCGTCGAGTTCGAACACCGACGATGGATCCACGCTTTCGAGCCGAGCGGTCTGCGTCGGTGGGCGCACCAATCGGGCGTGGACCATTCCGTCGAATTCGAGGTCCTGGATGTAGCTCGGCCGTCCGGCGAGTTTGCCGGGGAGATCGACCCGGCCGGCGGGGGCCGCGCCGTCGAGCTCGAGGCCGTCGGATCCACCGGCGAGCTCCCAATACGTGGTGGTTTCGCCACCGGGCGCCGTGATCACCCCATCGTCGACCGACAACTCGTCCACCGATGATCCGAGATCCTCGGTGGCCAGGGTCAGCAGCCGACTCCTCAACTCCTCGGCTGCCTGGCGTATCGCCGCACCGCCCTGCTGGACCGAGTAGCTACCGGCCGTCATGCCCTCGTTGGGGCTGATCGCGGTATCCGTTCGCACGATCCGGATCCGCCCGACCGCTACGTCGAGCGCGTCGGAGGCGATGCGCGCAAGCGCAGTGGAGATCCCCTGCCCGATGTCGACCTTGCCGGACCGCATGAGCACCGTGCCGTCGTCGAGCACCGAGAGATGCTCGTTGGCAATCCCATCGTCGCGGTGGTCGCTGATGTGGCTGGTGACCTTCAGGGGGACTGCGTCCCCGTCCGATGCCGCCGCCCGCTGTACGGCTCGCACCATCCGAGCGTGCGTGCCGCACCGGCAGAGGTTGTCGTCCAGTGCTTGACAGATCTCATCTCGCGACGGATGCGGGGAACGTTCCAGCAGCGCGCACGCCGACATGAGGACGCCCGACGTGCAGTAGCCGCATTGGGCCGCCTGTTCGGCCACTAACGCTTGCTGGAGGGCGGCGAGTGCAGAGCCCTCGGTGGCGTTCTCCACCGTCCGAACCTCGCGGATGCCCACCTCGGAGACCGGGATGTCGCAGGAATTCACCGGCTCGCCGTCGATCAACACCATGCAGGAGCCGCATGACCCGTGCCCGCAACCGAATCGCGTTCCCTTCAGTCCGAGGTCGTTGCGGATCGCGTACAGCAAAGGTGTCTCCGGCTCGATGTCGAGCGTGTGGGCTTTGCCGTTGACCGTGATGTCGATGTGCATTCGTTCTCGTCCTCCCTACAAGCTGGCCGTGGATCGATCGGGCGTCGACTCGACAAGAGCCAGACGCCTGCTGAGCAACACCGCCGCAATCCCAACGAGCACCAGGCCCGCTTCGAGCGTGAACACGATGTCATACGAGTATCGGTCGGCGCCGAAGCCGACGAGCGGTGGCATGATCATCGTTCCCAGATACACACCGGCAGCAACGGCGCCGGTGGACGTCGCCGCAGGCATGCGGATCAGCCGTACGACCGAGTAGAACATCACGCCCTGCCATCCCCACGATCCGGCGAACGCCAGCAGAACCCCGATCACGAAGAGTGTCGAGGAGTCACCTGCGAGCCCCAGGAGCCCCAGACCTACCACGGCGACGCCCAGGAGAGAGACGAGTTCGGACACGCCCGTCTGTTGGCGCCGGTCCGCGATCTGACCCACCGCCAGCCGGGCAGCCACCGCGACGATGCTGCCGATCGTCAGGATCCGGGCGCCGGCTCCCTGACTGAACCCGACGGTCACCGACGCGTCGGTGACGAACGAGGCGAGCGAGTTCCCTATCCCCCCGCCGATGGCTGCCATCACCATGAATGCGAGGAGCGCCGGCGTGATCTTGAGGTTCTCGCGATCGACGGTCGACCGATCGCCGGTGTCGAATCGGGGAGCGATCACCATCATGATCAACCCGGCCGCCGCGGCGATGGCGTACGGCACTCTCCACGACGTGGAGAGCCCGACCCATGGCACGGCGAGGCCGGCCAGCATCGCGCCCACGGGCACCGCCGCCTGCTTGGCAGCGAAGGCCCTGCCCGTCCGGTCGAATGACACTCTCGTGGCGACGATCAGATTCGAAGCGATCTGCCCCAGCGCGTTGGCGAGACCGGCGATCGCCATTGCAATCGCCAAGGTCACCCAGCCGGTCGCAACCGCCGCCAGCCCAGCCGCTGCCAGGGTCACGACTCCGGAGTACCGCAGCCCGAAGTCCGGGCCCCTCCGGTCGAGGACCGGCCCGATCATCTTGGAGGCAATCGCCGACACGAGGTAGAACGATCCGATCACGAGGCCGAACCGCGTTCGACCGAAGTCGAGCTCCTCCTGCAGTCGAACGGACTGGGCTGCGGTCAGATACAGCGGGAGCACTCCCGCCACGGTGTATGCGATGGCGGTTGAGATCGGGCGGGATCCCAAAGCCGTGGCAGCCCGATTCATGGCCTCGGCTCCCGACGATGCCGTGAATCAAGCAAGCGGAGCCACCCCCAGTTCGGCAGCGAGATCGGCGAGCGTTGCGCGTAGGGCCGGTGGGACTTCGATCCCCTGTTGGTCCGAGGCAAGGGCCAAGGAGCGTGAGCGCTCGCCCGGGAGTCTGACCGGATCGCCGCTGAGCGTCCTCGACGTTCTCAGCTCCGTGAGCTTGGCGTCGACTCTGTTCCGGTAATCCTCGAGCGGTGAGAAGAGGTCGGGTCTGAAGGCGATCATCGCCTGGCCCGTGTTCGTCGGTGTCGTGTGGTCGGTCCGAAACGTCACGACGTCCCGCCCGAACGCAGAGCCGGTCATCACGCCGGCCAGGAGACCGATCATGATGTTGAGGCCCGCTCCCTTGTACCCGCCGATCGGCATGAGGAATCCTTCGTCTGCCCGGTTCGGGTCGGTGATCGGGTTGCCGTCGGCGTCCACCACCCATCCCTCCGGCATCGGTTCCCCGGCCTGGGCCGTCACCTTGATGGTGCCGTGTGAGGCGACGGTGGTGGCGATGTCGAGTTCGAATGGGACCTCGTGCCCGGCAGGCATGGCAAACGCGATGGGATTCGTTCCGAGGAGCCGTTCGATGCCTCCCCAAGGCGGCATGCCGTTGCCGTTGGCGACTGCGAAGTAGAAGGCGCCGAGCCCGTGGTCGAGCGCCATGGCCGGATAGATGCCCGCAGCGCCGGCGTGGTTGGAGTTCGTCGTGCCGACCCAACCGATCCCGCTGGTGGCCGCTTTGTCGATCGCCAACTCGGCCGCACGGGTCATGACGACCTGACCGAGTCCGTTGTCGCCATCGACGAGGGCGCTCACCGGTGTCTCGTGGAGGGTCCGGATGTCCGGGGCGAGGTTGTAGCCGCCGGCTCGGATCCTGGTGCTGTAGGCGGCGAGCCTGATGAGCCCGTGCCCCGTCCTGCCTCGCCGGTCCGCTTCCACCATTCGCCGCGCGCAGGTTTCGGCGTGAGCGGGTTCAACCCCCTGTGCCTCCAGGATCGACGCCGTGAAGCCGACGAGTCGATCGAAGGTGAAGCGGTCGGTCATCGATTCTGGGCGAATTGCTGGACGGTCTCGCCGGTCTCTGCGAACGTCCGGGTCACATCGGTCGACCCGTAGACCCAGAGAATCCGCATCCTGGTGTCCCCGGTGTTGATGAAGCGGTGGAACTCGCCAGGTGGGATCTGGGTGGTGTCATATGGAACCGCCGGGCGTTCTTCACCGTTCAGGAGCGCTATGCCGGATCCTTCGATCACGGTCACCTGCTCGATGGTGTTGTGGCTGTGGAGCGGGATGCTGGTGCCCGGCGGGAAGCTGGTGATGCCCATGACGAAGTGCTGTCCGTCGAGCGGCTCCGGCGTGAGTCGAATGCTCTCGATTCCGTCGCCCCGTGCCACCGGTTCCTGGTCACCGAAAACGATCAGATGTGCCATGGTTTCAGCTCCTTTGCGGCGCTTCGTCCGCCTGCTCGCACTGTAGAGAGGTGACCCCCTGTCCAGCAATCGATTGCAGCCACCGAGGAGGTGGCTGTCATGCCATGAACCTGCCGCCGTTCACGGCGATGGTCTCACCGGTCATGAACCCTGATTCGGCAGATGCGAGAAAGAGCACCCAGGCCGCGAGTTCCTCCGGAGTCTGATAGCGGCCGAGCGGGATCGATTCTGCGGTTGCCTGCCGTTCCGATTCGTCACGAACGGCGATGATCCGCTCTGTCAGGACCGCCGACGGCGCGATGGCATTGACCGTGATCTTGTCGGCGGCCAGTTCGTGGGCGAGCACTCGGGTGTACGAGTGAACGCCGGCCTTCGCAGCGGCGTAGGCGGGAGACGTTCGATATCCGCCGGTCTGACCTGCGAGCGATCCGATGTTGACGATGCGACCGGCCTCAGAGTTACGAAGGCCTGCCAGCGCAGCGCGGCATACGAGGAACACGGAGGTGAGATTGAGCTCGATGAGGCCGGCCCATTCGGACGGATCGATCGTCTCGGTTGTCGCCTGGACTCCGAATCCGCCTGCGTTGTTCACGAGCACATCGATCCGGCCGTGGTCGCCGGTGATCCGTTCGAACGTCCTGGCGAGCGAGTCGATCGATGTGACATCGGTTTCGAGGAATGTGCCCACGTCGCCGGTCGTCGATGCCCGATCGGCGTCGATGTCGAGGAGGTAGACCATTGCGCCGGCGGCTGAGAACGCCCGTGCAGTTGCCTCGCCGATCCCGACGGCGGCACCCGTGACCACGGCGACTCGGTTCTCGAAGTTGAATGTGACGTCGGTCATAGGCCCGCATTCGTCCGACGCGGACAGGGAGTCCCGCATAGGATGAGGCTGGATTCTATACGATGTAGGATCGCGGAATTGGAGCAGAGGAGTCGTCGTGTCCGATCAGCCGTGGAAGACCAGAGATTGGTTTTCCAGCCCGTGGAACTACCTGCCAGAAGTCACTCAGGGGTTTGCCTTCCCCGAGAAGGTCGAGATTCACGATGTGACGCTCAGAGACGGTGAGCAGCAGGCGGGTGTCGAGTTCACCGCCGACGACAAGGTTCGCATCGCCGAGGCGCTTTCGGCGTCCGGAGTCCACCGCATCGAGGCAGGACTGCCCGCGGTGTCGCCTGCCGATGCAGAGGCGGTCC
Organism: bacterium; assembly: GCA_024641285.1. Classification (GTDB taxonomy): domain Bacteria; phylum Actinomycetota; class Acidimicrobiia; order Spongiisociales; family ZC4RG35; genus JAHEDH01. The sequence continues at coordinate 6,685 of JAHEDH010000152.1, forward strand.
GGCGGATGGTCGCACTCGATCTCGATGCGGAAATCTACGCGTTCTCGCGCTGCATGGTGAGCGACGTCCAGCTGGCCTTGGACTGCGGTGTCAAGGGCGTGGTCATGGAGGTCCCCGCGAGCCATCACCTGATCGAGAAGGCATACCGTTGGCCGGTCGAAAAGGCCATCGAAGCCTCAATCGAATCGACGAAGTTCGCCCACGAGAACGGGCTGGAGGTCACCTTCTTCCCGATCGACGCCACCCGGTCGACAATGACCCAACTGCTCGATGATCTCGAGGCAGTCGCCACTCATGGCCACGTCGACAAGATCGCGCTCGTCGACACGTTCGGTGTCATCTCGCCGCACGCCGTGAGCTACTACACGAAGCGGGTTCGGGAACGCCTCGCGGTGCCGCTCGAGACCCACTTCCACATGGACTTCGGGATGGGCGTCGCCAACTCGATCCTGGCGGTTGCCGAGGGGGCGTCGGTCATCCACACCACCGTGAGCGGTCTCGGTGAGCGTGCCGGGAATGCGCCGACCGAGGAGACCGTCCTCGCGTTGCTCACGATGTACGGGATCGACACCGGGATCGACACCACGAAGTTCACCGAAATCGCTCGTCTGGTCGCCGATCTGTCCGGTGTCGCCCAGCCGTCGAATCGGCCGGTCACCGGCGACATGCTCTACAACGTCGAGTCCGGCATCATCACGACGTGGGTCAAGAAC
>JAHEDH010000153.1 GCA_024641285.1 bacterium
ACGACTCGGGCACCGCCAGGTCGACTCGCGCATGCACCGTGAAGCCGCCGTCGACACTCTCGAGCGAACCGGAATCAGCGAGCATGCGAACCGTCTCCACGACGTACAGCGGTATCCCTTCAGATCGTTCCCTCACCGCGCTGCGGATCTCCATCGGCAGACCCGGCGCGAACCCGTCCAGGAGTTCGTCGACCTCGTGATCCTCCAGTGGCTCGAGTGCCAGTCCCGTGAATCCGGAGAGGCCGGCACCCCAAGTGGGCCGTCGCTCCAGCAGCTCAGGACGGGCGAGCGTCACGATGAACAGCGGGTGCCGACGCGACCACCCGAGCATCGATTCCACGAACTCGACCATCCCCGAGTCAGACCAGTGGATGTCTTCGAAGACCATCACCGTCGGGGCGCGGCTCGCGATCGCCTCGAAGAACCGACGCCATGCCGACTCGGCCTCACCCGCCTGGACGCTGCCTGGTGGCTGAAGACCGAGGAGCATCTCCAGCGCAGACTGGACCCAGGAGCGGTCGTCGGGCTCGACGAACTCGTCGACTGCCGAGGCCAGCTTCGATCGCTGGGTGTCGTCGTCGTCGGCATCGGCGATCCGTGCCCGAGTGCGCACCATCTCGCCGAGTGCCCAGAACGTCACGCCCTCCCCGTAGGACGGCGACCGGCCGCGGTGCCAATACGTGGTCCCGACCAGGCCGTCGAGATGCTTCTCCAGTTCGTCGACGAGCCGACTCTTGCCGATCCCGGCAACGCCGATCACCGAGACGAGATGGGCACGCCCCTCGGCGGCCGATCGCTTGAAGAGGTCCCGCAGCGTCTGCAGCTCCCGAGTGCGGCCGACGAACGGTGGCTCGGGCAGCGTCGACCCTCTCGCTCCGCCGACCTTCGCCGTCACCTGCAACGGGCGCCAGGCGTGGACCGGAACCGACTTCCCCTTGAGCATGAGATCTCCCACGTCCTCGAAGGAGACCGCTCTGCTCGCCGCCCGGTAGGTGCCGTCGTTGACGAGCACCGTGCCAGGGACGGCGGCACCTTCGAGGCGGGATGCGGTGTTGACGAGATCGCCGGCCATGCCCTCACCGGCCGGGGCGTTCAGGAAGACAGCCGCCTCGCCGGTCGCGACTCCGACCCGCACGGCGATGTCGGGGATGCCGGCCTGCTCTCCGAGTGAACCGACCTCGGCAGTCAGATCGAGGGCGGCGCGCACGGCCCGCTCGGCATCGTCCTCGCGGGCGATCGGGGTTCCCCACACACCCATGACGGCGTCGCCGATGAACTTGTCGACCGTACCGCCATATCGCCCGACGACATCGCGGGCGACTGCGAAGTAGGTGGAGAGGAAGTCTCGAACCTCCTCGGGATCCCGGGACTCCGACATGCTCGAATAGCCGACCATGTCGGCGAACAGCACGGTGACCAGGCGCCGCTCGGGAATGGTCTCGTTCGCCCCAGCGGCTGTGGGCTCGGGTTTCTCGGCGAGAGCCATCCCGCATTCGCCGCAGAACCGAGCCCCCGCAACGACGGTGCTGTCACACGACGGGCAGCGCGTTTCCAGGCGGCTTCCGCACTCCATGCAGAACTTTTGGCCGGCGGTCACCGGGGCGGAGCATGAAGGACAGTCGGTCATGATCGTCGATCGTACCGAGCGCAGCCCATCCGCCGTCGGGCTCGCAGGGATCGGCTGACGTCACCAACCGGGGTCACCGTTGCAGGCAACCGCCCGCTCGATGGCGTAGATCTTGGTCTCGTCGTCGGCGGGTTCGATCGACTCGGAGTAGTGGACGATGCGAAGGCCGGCGAAGACTCGCAAGAGCTCACCGGGATCGAGTCGGAAGTCCGCCGACTTCGGGCCGGCGACGTCGGCGGTGGTCTTCATGTGGTGCTCAGCCAGGATCCAACCGTCGGGTGCCAGTGCCTCGACCAGTCGGGGCCACAGGCCCGGGTTGCGATACCTGATCACCGTGATCAGATCGAACGACCGTGGCTCGGGGTCGAAGTCGTCGAGATCGGTGGCCCGGAACTCCGCCTCGACGCCGCGCTCGACTGCAGCGTCCCGGGCACGCGAGATCGCCACCCCGGAGATGTCGACGCCGACGACCTCGAAGCCCTGTTCGGCGAGGTACAGCCCGTTGCGACCGGGCCCGCACGCCACCACCAATGCCCGACCCTGCTCGAACGTGGGAACCCATTGCTCGAGATAGGCGGTCGGGAAGGCGCGGGCCTGGTATCCGCCGGTGGCGTACCGCTCGTCCCAGCGTCGCCGCTCTTCGTCGCTCAACACGCTCCTTGGGTCACGAGGTGAACTCTACGAAGGATGGCGGTTCGAACACGGTGCGACGTACTGGCGTTGCCTGCCTCGCTACTCCTCGGGGGCGCAGTACGCCTCGAAGCTTCCGGTCACCGGTTCGACCGTTCCCGCATAGGCGGCGTTCGCCTCGACGAACGTGGCCGTGCCGGACGCCCGGCCGCCCTCGAACTCGAACGAGTCGATCTGGCTCTGACCCGCAGCCACGCCGGGAAGGCCCGTGTCCGGGTCGGCGATCCACTCGACGCTCTCGTCGTCGAGCTTCACCTCGATGTTCGGGGTCTGGTCGACGCCCTGCTCCTCCCAGTTGGGTCCCGGCAACAGGATGGTGACTCCCGTGGTGAACAGGACCCAGTAGCCACCGAAGAAGTCCGTGTCGCATCGCTCCGCCATGAAACCGGTTGGGGCGAACTCCCAGGTCTGGTCGCCGATCGTGACCGTGGCGTACGACTCGAGCCCGGCATTGGAGTCTTCCTCGACCGCAGTCTCTGCCGGCGCGGCCGTCCCCGGATCATCGGGAATCGTCGGGGTCGCCATTTCGGCACCCGCAGTGGTCGTCACCGCGACGTCGTCTCCCTCCGAAGCCGCTGCATCACCGCTCTCACCGCCACCACACGCCGTGATGATCATCACGAGCGCGCAGATGGTTGACACCGTTCGAACCCTGCCCTGAACCATGTACTCCCTTTCGCCGGACGCCAACTTAGGGTCAGACTCTCGCCCTCCGCCTCAGATTCCGCCTTTGTTTCTCTGACGACCTGGTCGATGTGTCGACCGGGGTCCCATGCCTGGCACCTCCCGCCTTCCTGGACTGCGTCTCGAGGTCGAGGACCTAGCCCAGTGGAAGATATTCGTGCCTCACGTCGGACTGCGAGACGTCCACGATCCGGTAGCCAGAGGGGTCGTCGCCGAGCGGGTAGCCGACCGGGCCTGACGTGACCTGGGTGAACGAACCGTCGGTCGCGATGGCATTTCGGTGCCAGTGGCCGGCGAAACCGATCTTCACTTTGGCGGAGTGGAGCAACTCGAGTATCACCGTGCGGCGCTCGAGCGGAAGGTTCCAGTAGGTGTCCGGCTCGTCCGGCCTGGCAACGAACAAGGGGTGGTGCCCGACGATGATGATGTGGTCCAGGTTGGATCGCGCGGCATGCGCGAGCTCGTCGGTGAGGAACCCCAGTTGGGCTTCCCACTCCTCGGGGACATGCTCTGGGTGGTCGATCACGGGCGTGTCGAGGGCGATGAACAGGGTGTCGCTCATTCGGAAGGAATAGTGATCGGGCCCGAAGACATCGCGGTAGGCCCGGACGGATTCCGGGGTCGGGGCCATGAAGTCGTTGGCGATGTCGTGGTTGCCGGGAACCCACCGGACGGTGATCCCGTCGTCGATGTGTGACGTGATCGACAGGAACTCGTCGATCTGGTCATCGACGTTCGGATCGTCGATCAGGTCTCCGCCGATCATCACCAGTTCGGGTCGGGTGGCGTTGATGATCTGTACCGCCTCTCGATAACGGTTGGCGTCCCACTCGTACCCGGTCACGGGGGGAACGGGCTCGACCTTCATTCCCATCTCGGCGTACTGCTCGACCTGCTCTGCGGTGAAGCCGGAGAACGTGGCGTAGCAACCCAGTTGGGTGTCGGCCAGGAAGAGGAATCGAAACCCCCCGCTGTGCTCGGCCATCGGCTCTCAGACCTCGTCGACCATGTCGAGCACCGACTGACCGAACGCCGCCCGCATGTCCTCGTCCCCGATCCTGGACAGGACCACGCCTGCCACGTCTTCGAAGAGGCCGCGCGCCGACTGCACCCGAGCCGGGTCGTCGAGTGCCTGCAGTGCCCGAACTCTCGCCGAGTGGACATCGAGTTCAGTTCGTGAGAAGCCCTTGCCTGCGAGCTCGTCGAGGCATTCGTCGAGGAACTCGACAGCCGTGGCGTGCTCGCCGGCGAGGGTCGCCACCTTGGCTTCGGTCATCAGGAGGATCGGCAGGGCGTTCCTCATTGCCCTCTGGTGCACGAAGTCCCGCAGCTCTTTGAGGCCCTCCCTCGCAGTTTCGAGCTCGCCTCGGGCGACCGCGACGTCGACCATCCCCTGGAGCGCCTCCGGCCTGCTGATGTACATCGCGACCGTGCGACGGTCGAGGGCTCGCCGGAAGAGCTCCTCGGCGATGTCGATGTCGCCCGTCTCGACCGCGCAGTGTCCGATCTCGGCCCAAACCCACGCTCCCATCTGGTCGCCCATCGGCATGTCCGACAATTCCATCGTCTCGGTGTGGAGCTCGGTGGCCTTCTGCCGATACGGACCGCCGATCGCCGAGTAGCAGGTCCCGGTGATGCACTTGCCGAGAGCGATGAACGCCGGCATTCCGGTTGCTTGCGCCGCACCTTCCGCGCGACGGAACAACGCCAGCGCATCCCGGTAGTAGCCCTGGGCCATCGCCACCTTGCCCTGCACGATTGCAGCAAGCACCTCGGCAATGTGATGTCCGATCTGGGTCGCGATCTCCAGGCCGCGCTCCACACACGAGAGCGCGGTCTCCACCTCTCCGCGTTGCAGGTGCGAGAAGGCAAGGCCCCATGTCAGGATCTCGGCCTGGTAGCGGAGATTGCCGAACTCCTCGGCCTTCGCCAGGGCCTCCTCGCCCCTCACGATCGCGAGGTCGGCGTTCGTGGCGAGCATGAGCGTGTTCGCGAGGTGCACCATGCCGAAGAGCATCGTCTCGGAGTCGCCGAGTTGTTCTCCGAGTGACATGAGTTCGGCCATGTAGTACTCGACCTGCTCGAACTCGCCTCGGGCGGTGCGCAGGAAGCACTGATACATGCACGCCTCGGCCAGACCCGACTGCTCCGAGGCGGCGCGGGCAGCCCGTTCCGTTGCAGCCAACTCGCTGAGCGCACCTTCGGTGTCGGCGAACATCATCCCAGAGATCAGCGCCGACTTGTTGCTCCCGGACAAGCTCATCGCCAGATCGCCGCGTTCACTTCCTTCTCGCCTCAGTCGGGCGTATGCCTCCGAGGCACCTTCGAAGTCGAACCGCATCTCCTTGGCGCGGCCGATGCCCTCGAGCACCACGCGAAGGGTCGTCCCATCGGCCTCGCCCTGACTGTCGAGGATCGCGAGGGCTTGTTCCAGCCGATTGACGGCCTCGGGGAGCGCATAGGTGGAGAGCGCCCGCGCGCCGGCCTCGACGAGGTGAGGTAGTGCGCGCTCCGGCTGGCGAGCCGCTACATGGTGGTCGGCGATGTCTTCGACCCGCTCGGGATGGAGCCGCTCGAGGAAATCGGCCATGGTGGCGTGAGTCTCGGTTCGCTTGCGGAGCAACACCGTGTCGTAGACGGCCTGCTGCATGAGGGCGTGGCGGAACCGGTATCGCCGCTTGGGAATGCGGGCGGTCTCGCTCAGGATCTCCTTGCGCTGGAGATCGACGAGACTCTGGTCGATGCTCGAGACGTCGTCGAGTACGGCAGCCAATTCGTCGTACCGGAACTCGCGCCCCAGCACGCTTGCCACCTGGGCAACCCGTCTCGATCTGTCCTCGAGACTGTCGAGCCGTGTCGTGATGACGGCAGAGAGCGTGTCGGGGACCGAAATCGAGACGATCTCGGACGTCGCCACCCAGCGACCCTCCGAGTGGATCAGGACGGCCCGATCGATGAGTGACTTGATCACTTCTTCGATGAAGTACGGGTTTCCTTCGGACTTGGAGAGGATCAGCTCCCTCACCCTGTCGGGCAGCCCGTCGATGTCGAGCAGTGCAGAGACGAGTGAGCGGGCCTCGTCGCGTGCCAGAGGGCTGAGCTCGATCGCCTCGTACGCATATCGATGATCTCGCGCGGCTGCCTCGTGGACTTCCCACGACGGTTCGTTTCGGCGGGGCCGAAACACCAGGACGAGACCGATAGGTTCGGACTCGGTGATGCCGAGCAGGTCCATTGCCAGATCGATGGATGCCGAGTCCGCCCAGTGCAGGTCCTCGAACACGGCCACGATCGGTGCCTGTTCGGCCATGGCGGCGAGGAGCTCGTTGACGGCTCGAAAGGCTTCGCTGCGGAGTCGACCCGGCTCGAGATAGTCGATTCTGGCTCGCAGGTCGTTCGGCACCGCTGCCTCCAACAAGGAGCCGATGTATGGAGCGACCTCGCCCGACCTTCCAGGGAGCACGTCCCGCACGGTGGTGTCGATCGCCTGCCAGAGCGACCAGGCGTCCGAGTCTGCTGCCGCACCAACGATCTGGCGCATCATGCGGTGAACCGGAGCGAGTGGGACAGCGGTCTCGTAGGACAGAGCCCGGCCCGTCACCCAGGTGAACCGGCCTTCTTCGGCAGCCAGAGCCGATCGGGCTTCGGCGACGAGACGCGATTTCCCGAGCCCAGCCTCGCCCTGAACCGACACGATCCTGCCCTGACCGCCGACGACGGCCCGCAACGATCCCATGATCCGGTCGAGTTCGACGTCCCTACCGACCATCGCAGCATCGAGGCCCTCGATCCCGCGGATCTTCTCCGGGCGGGGCAGCGCCTTGACGACGCGGTGCGCCTCGACCGGCTCCGACCGGCCCTTGACGTCGATGGCCCCGAGCGGGTCGAATTCGAACAGCTTGGCGACGAGCGCGCGCGTCGACTCGGAGATCTGCACGGTCCCGGGAGCGGCGGTCTGTTCCATCCGGGCGGCGACGTTCACGGCGTCGCCCATTGCGGTGTACTCCACTCGCATGTCGGACCCGACGGCCCCGACCACCACGAGCCCGGTGTTGATCCCCACCCTGACGTCGAAACTCACGTTCCACTTCCGAGTCACTTCGCTGCAGTAGGGCCCGATGGCCTCGAGGATCTCGAGACCCGCCCTGATCGCTCGTTCTGGGTCGTCTTCGTGGCCTATGGGAGCTCCGAAGAACGCAAGGATGGCGTCGCCCATGAGGCGGGCGAGGGTGCCCTCGTATCGGTAGACCGGGGCGATGAGGTGCTCGAACGCGCCGTTCATGATTTCGGCCCACTCCTCGGGGTCGAGTTGCTCGGCGGCGGTGGTCGATCCCTGCACGTCACAGAACAGCATCGTGACCGTGCGGCGCTCTCCCTGCATCGCTCCGGAGCT
>JAHEDH010000154.1 GCA_024641285.1 bacterium
CGAGTGCGAACACCTTGGTCCCCGTGCTGTTGGGCGTTCCGATCGAGGCGAACCACTCGCCTCCGTGGTTGATGATCGCCGGGATGTTGGCGAGGGTCTCGACGTTGTTGATCATCGTCGGCGCGCCCCACAGGCCGTGTTCGGTGGGGTAGGGCGGGCGGAGCCGCGGGGTCCCGCGCCGGCCTTCGATCGAGGCCATGAGCGCCGTCTCCTCGCCGCAGACGAAGGCGCCGGCGCCGATCCGAACGGCGATCTCGAGATCGAAGTCGGTGTCGAGGATCCGGCGCCCGAGCAGCCGGTTGCGCCGTGCGACGCGGATGGCGCGGTCGAGCCGTTCGACCGCCCGCGGGTACTCCGCCCGCACGTAGATGTATGCCTGAGACGCGCCGGTGGCGTAGGCGGCGATCGCCATCCCCTCCAGGAGCCGGTGGGGATCGTCCTCCATCACCGTCCGGTCCATGTAGGCGCCCGGGTCGCCCTCGTCGCCGTTTGCGACCAGGTACTTGGTGTCGCCGGGAGCGGCAGCGAGCAGCGCCCACTTGTTGCCGGTCGGGTAGCCGGCGCCGCCGCGTCCCCTGATCCCCGACACCCGCACCTGCTCGAGAACCTGCTCGGGGGTCATCGAAGTGAGCGCCTTCTGGAGCGAGGCGTATCCGCCGTGGGCAACGTACGACTCGATCCGGTCGGGGTTGATGATCCCGCCGTTGGCGAGCACGATCCGCTGCTGACTCTCGAAGAACGGGATGTGCTCGTCCAGGACGCTGTCGTCGACGATCTGGTTGTCGCGGACGTGGCGTCGGACGATGTCGGCGCCGACCTCGGGGGTCACGTTCTGATACATCGTCTCGTCGCCACCGCGCTGGAGGAGACGGACCAGGGGGCCGCGACTGCACAGGCCCATGCATCCGGTGGGGATGAGTTGGACGTCGAGTGCAAGGTCGTCGGCCTCGACGGCTCGCTCCATCGCGGTCATCGATGCCCCGGCGCCGGCCGAGAGGCAGGCCGTGGAGGCGCACGCCTTGAGCCGCCACGGATAGCGACTGCGGGCCTCGAGCTCTCGCTCGGCGACTTCGTGGAGATCGATCGGGGTCGCCATCAGCCGACCGTCTCCCCGAGTGCTGCGCGAACCAGGTCCAGCGCCTCGGCAGCGTCCAGGTGGCCATGCACGGCGCCGTCGAGGACGACGACCGGAGCGAGACCACAGGATCCGAGACACCGGGCGATCTTGAGCGTGAGCCGGCCGTCCTCGGAGGTGGCTCCGGCAGCGACGGCGTACGCCTCGGCGACCGACCCGACGATGGCGTCTGCGCCCTTGACGTAGCAGGCGGTGCCGGTGCAGACGGTGCAGGCGTGGTCGCCGGGTGCCTCGAAGGTGAACAGCTGATAGAACGTCGCGACCCCATACACCATCGAAGGCGGCAGCATGAGGGCCCGGGCGACGTACATGAGGACGTCCTCGGACAGATACCCGAAGACGTCCTGGGCGACGTGCAGCGTTTCGATCAGCTGGTCCTGTTCGTAGCGGACCCGCTTGAGGTGCTTGTCGACGAGCGCGAACCGGTCGTCGCCCGATGGATGCTGCTCTGTCGAGACGTCGTTCGTCGTGGTCATGTTCTCTCCGGCTCGCTCAACTGTCGCGGAGCCGGCGACCGTGTCGCCAGGGACCAATGACCCCGTTTGCCGGTCGGATGGATCGGGATCGACCAAGTTGGCCGCATTCGGGGCCTTGCCAGATGCTCACAGGAGGTATACCTTGTACTTCTATGCATGACGGTGCGAGGTATCGCTGATGCAGATCGACAAGGACCTGGTGGCGGCTTCGGCCACGCCATTGGTGTTGGCGATCCTGGCCGAGGGCGAGAGCTACGGCTACGCCATTCTCAAGCGGGTCAGGGAGCTCTCCGGTGACGAGATCGAGTGGACCGACGGGATGCTCTACCCGCTGCTCCACCGGCTGCACCGCCTCGGGTACCTGACCAGGGAGTGGCGGACCCCGTCGGAGGGGCGACGTCGCCGGTACTACGCCATCACCGGCCAAGGGCTCGCAGCACTGGCGGAGCACAAGCGACAGTGGGTGACCGTCACGCGGGCACTGGACGACGTCTGGGGCGGCATCGCCCAACTGTCGCTCGGGAGGGCGTGATGAAGGCACTGGAGTCGGAGATCGCCGAGTGGCGGGCGTTCGTCGAGCGTGCCGAGGCGGTCGATGGCCGGGACGTCGAAGAGCTGGAAGCCCACCTGCGCGATCAGATCGCCGACCTGAAAGCGGCGGGGCTCGCCGAAGACGAGGCATTCCTCATCGCAGTGAAGCGGATGGGCAGGCTCGACGAGCTGTCCCGGGAGTTCGCCCGCGAGCACAGTGGCAGACTCTGGAGCCAGCTCGTCTTCGCCGGTGGGGACGATGATCAACCGCCCGACAGCCGGTGGCGCGCGGCGGTGGGGTTCGCCGTGGGAGCTGCCATCGCGGTCCAGGTCGCACGGCTGGCCGCCGGGTTCCCGGGCGAGGAGCCCTCGTGGCTGTGGCGGAACGCCGGCCTGTTGGTGCTGCCGTTCCTCGCGGGCTATTTCGGACGCCGACGCCGGCTTTCCACTCGCCGGTGGTTGCTGGCGGCCGTTCCGTTCGTCATTGTGGCGCTGGTCGTCAACCTGTATCGATACTCCGAGGGATCCGCGACGGAGTTGCTCGTGGCAGTCCATCTCCCCGTTCTGCTCTGGTTCGCGGTCGCCTATCCCTACATGGGTGGCGAGCTGCGATCGCATGAGCGACGGATGGATTTCGTGCGATTCACCGGCGAGTGGTTCATCTACTACGTGCTGATCGCGCTCGGGGGCGGGGTCTTGATGGCGTTGACGGCGCTCATCCTCGAGCCGATGGGTGAGGCGAGCATCGAGACGGTGATCGAATGGGTGCTGCCTTCGGGGGCGGCCGGTGCGGTGATCGTCGCTGCCTGGCTCGTCGAGGCGAAGCAGAAGGTCGTCGAGAACATGGCACCTGTGCTCACCATGCTCTTCACGCCGCTGTTCGCAGTGATGCTCACCGCCGCCGCAGTCGTCTATGCGGTGACCGGGCTCGGCGACGGGTTCGATCGCGAGCTGCTCGGGGTGTTCGACGCGTTGATGGTGGTGGTCCTCGGGCTGGTGCTGTACGCGATGTCTGCGCGCGATTCGTCCACGTCGCCGGGCTGGATGGACCGGATCCAGTTGGTCGCCGTTGGAGGCGCGCTTGCCCTCGATCTGATCGTGCTGGCCGCGATGGCCGGCCGGATCGGCGATCTGGGGTTCACGGCGAATCGGACGGCAGCGCTCGGTCTCAATTTGCTGCTGTTGGTGAACCTCGGGGGAGCCGCCTGGCTGTCAGCCCGGTTCCTGTCCGGCCGCGGCACCTTTCACCGACTCGAGCGCTGGCAGACGACCTATCTGCCGGTCTTCGCCATCTGGGCTGCGGTGGTCGTGGTGGTGCTCCCGCCGCTGTTCGCATTCGCCTGATCTCCCGTCTCGGTGCTGGCGACCTCGGCCAGGCGACCTCCCAAGACCTCTCGACTGCTCGGAATTCTGGTCTTGACGTCTAATCCTTAGTTCCTTACTATGCAACTCATGGATTTGAGATTCTCCCGTCGCACCTATCTCGCAATGCGGGCACTCCGTGAGTTGCTCCATGCCCAGGGCCAACTCGCCGGGGGCGTCCTGGCCGACAGGATCGGCACGACCACGCCCTTCCTCCCACAGGTGCTGGGGCCGCTGGTCAAGGCGGGGTGGGTCGAATCCCAGCCCGGTCCCGGCGGCGGCTACCGGCTGGCGGTGTCGCTCGCCGACGTGTCGCTCCTCGAGGTCGTCGAGACGGTCGAAGGGCCGACGGAGACCGGAGAGTGCGTGTTGACAGAAGGACCCTGTCCCGGCACCGAGAGTTGCCCCGTGCACGAGGCCTGGCTGAGCGCCAGGTCAGAGCTGAAGAAGCGACTGCAAGCGGTGTCGGCCGAGGGCATGTTCGAAAGGCAGGCATCATGACCCAACTCAAGGATCGAGCGGAGTCGACTGTGACCAAGTCGGGTCTCGGTTCGCTCCTCCCGAGCCACTATCACCCAATCGTGGCGACCGCAGGGCTCATCGCCCTGATCCTGGGCGTCTTGTCGATAGCGATCGCGGTCGGCGCCGTCATGCTGATACCCGATGACAACGGTACGGCTGGAGGAGCCTCCACGGTGGTAGCCGCGCCGGCGACGGAGACTCCTGCGCCGGTGGACGACACGCCTGTCGAGGCGCCCCCCGTCGAGGTGCTGCAGCCGGAGATCCAGCGTGCCGCCGTGCTGCCCGAACTCACCCCCAAGGCCCAGCTCCCTGCTGTCCCCGCCGATGAGGTCAACGTCTCGTACGCGCCCAACGTGCCGGCGCCGTCTGGGCGGACGAGTCAGGCGATCATCGATGTGCACTTCGAAGTGGTCGAGAATGTCGTCGAGATCGACCCGGCAACCGGCGTCGAATACGACACGTGGGGATACCGGCTCATGGGAGACGGCCAGGACGTCAGCATCGGTGCACCCGGGCCGATGATCCGGGGACGAGTGGGCGACGTGCTGCGGTTCACCGTCACCAACCCAGAGACCAACACCCACCCCCACAACGTCGATTTCCACGCGGTGACCGGGCAGGGCGGCGGCGCCGCCAACACCGTGGTCGCCCCGGGAGAAACGCGCACCATCGAGGCACGCCTGCTGTATCCCGGGCTGTACATGTATCACTGCGCCTACGGCGACGTCCCGCTCCACATCAGCCACGGCATGTACGGCGGCATCCTCGTCGATCCGGCCGAGCCGCTCCCCGAGGTCGACCACGAGTGGTACATCGTCCAGTCCGAGTACTACACCGACGCCGACGAGCCAGGGCTGGTCGGCACGGATCGAGCGGCGATCACCAACGAGGAGCCGATGTTCGTCGTCTTCAACGGTGCCCGTGGCTCGCTCACCGGCGACAACGCCCTCAAGATGGCCACCGGCGAGCGTGCTCGCATCTACTTCGTCAACGCCGGACTGAACCTCGACTCCAACTTCCACCCGATCGGCTCTCACTGGGACGTCGTCTATCAGGAAGCGGCATTGCTCAGCGCCCCGATCCTCGGATCGCAGACCACGCTCGTGCCGGCAGGCGGCGGCGTGGTGGCCGAGCTGGTCGGCCAGGTTCCGAGCACCATCATCCTCGTCGACCATGCGCTCAGCAGGACGTTCGACAAGGGCGCGATCGGCCAGATCGTCGTCGAAGGCGAACCGAACCCCGAGATCTTCGAAGAGGTGACAGCCGGAGCAGAAGCACCGACCAGCGAACCGGCCGACGAGGCGTCACCCGCCGACGCCATCCAGCTGGCGATCGTCGCCGGATCCGGCACGGTCCAGGACATGGACGCACCCGACGAGTTCGCCGACACCGAGGACCCGGCGGACTACTCGGTGAACGTCCTGACCGTCACGGTCGGGACCACCGTGACGTGGACCAACGACGACACGACGATGCACACCGTCACGGCGGTGGACGGCAGCTTCGACTCGGGCTACTACGGCGAGGGCGAGAGCTGGTCATACACCTTCACCGAGGCCGGCGAGTACGAGTACTACTGCCTGCCGCATCCGTGGATGCGTGCCAAGGTGATCGTCGAAGGCTGACAGATCCCGGCCCGGTGACGCTCTGACGCCACCGGCCGGGATCGAGGCCGGAAGTGCAGCGAGGACGAGGGGCACACGCTCCCTCGTCCTCGTCTGGCCGGAATTTGGATTGGCGTCGCTCCGAGCGAAACCCGAAGCTCCCAAATTCACCCGCGTGTTGGGCGTCCTGCTACTTGCCGCCGGCGATGTCGAACTCCACCTCGTGCTCACTGCCTGGGCCGCCGTCGTCGCTCATATCGAAGTAGCGGACCGTCGCCTCCTCGAAGTTCAGGGTGACCTGTTCGGTCGGTTGCATCGACGTCGCCACCAGTGGCAGCGAGTTGGGCGTGAGGTCGTCCTGTCCGGTGGTTCCCATCGAGTACGACGTCACCACGACGTTGCGCATCTCGATGCTCCACAGGACGTGACTTGCTTCGCCGCTGCGGACGATCTCGATCTCCACGGTCGGGAACACCTTGCCCGTCCATGCGCTCTTCTCGAGGTAGACACTGGCCGCGTCGATGGGCTTGACGAGGATGAGGTCCTCGAAGTCGGCACGGGACCGCGCTCGGCCGGACACCGAAGTCGTCGCCGGGCGGAGCACGCTGGTGTTGATCGACTCCACCACGGACCATCCGATGTGGTTCTGCTCCACTGCCTCGCCTTCGATGTCGTCGAAGCGCACGAAGGTCGAGACCGGGGACCCGTTGGTCTGGGCGTCGACCGGTTCCGACGGCTGTATCCAGACCGCGCCGAGCGCGACGATCGCCACCAGCGGCAGCAGGGTCGCAATGCGATTGCGTGTGAGCATTTCGTCTCCTGATCGGACTTTGAACAGAGTACGCAGGAGGTTTCGAGATACCAGTGGCACGCCAGCCGGGTCAGTCGGTGTCGAGTTCGATCCGATCGATGTCGACCGTCGCAGGACCCTCGAGCACCGGATCGACCTGTAGCCAGGGTGACGACTCCGTCTCAGGGGGTTGCCGACATGTCCATCACGCAGTCGGTGCTGTGCCGTCGGTCAGGGTTCACAACGAATGCCCGAGAGCGCGGTAGCTGCCCCGGTGGTGGATCAACGGGTCGGCACTCTCGGAGAGGTCGACCCTGTCGACCTCGGTCTCGACCACACCCGACCATCCGACCTCGCGGGTGGCGAGGACGCTGCAATATGCGCGATCGGGTAGGTCGACGAGAACCGGTCCCCAGTCGGAATCCGTCACCTCGACAGCGGCGAACGGCCCGCCCGGGCTGGGACGCAGCCCTGCGAAGACGTCGGCGGTCCCGCGATGGCGCTCCCGGGCGATGTGGACGACGCAGCGTCCCGTCTCGACGATGTCGTCCCAGAGATCGGTCACCGGTCCGACCACCAGGTGGATGTTGCCGGGCTCGCCCTCGATCACGAACAGCGACGAGACGGTCAGGCCGGCCCGACGGCGTCCATCGCCGGCCGTGACGATCGTGACCGGTGCCGCCAGCCGGCCGCGAAACCGTCTGAGCGGCTCACGATCCTGCGGCGGTGGGACGAACGGGTTGTAGGGGGAGGACATCGTTCCATTGTGCCGGGATTGCGGTGGCGGCGGCCCGATTTCGTCGGGCCGAGCGTCGCAGCAGCCGTTCGATCCCGACCTCTACACTCGATTCGTGTCAGTCACGTGCTCGGAATGCGGAGGCTCGAACCCCGACGAGGCGAGGTTCTGTTCCCACTGTGGAACACCCGTCACACGGTCGTGTACGGCCTGCGGCGCCGGGG
>JAHEDH010000155.1 GCA_024641285.1 bacterium
CTGCTCTCTCGCACGACGGCGTACGTGGCCACCGTCGAGGTCATGTTCAACCGGCCGGACTACCCGCTGACCGTCAGCGATGCCGACCTGGGCGAGGTCGCCGAGATGACGGCGACCTGGGTGTCACGGTTCATCGCCACCTCGTCGAGTCTGCCGACCATCAACGCTCTGGAAACGCATCAATCGGCGATCGTCGATCTCGCGGGCCGCCTGCCCGACTGGCAGAGCCGTTATCTCGACGCTCTGCGAGCATCCGACGTGGACGCTGCGGGCGAGGTCGTCGGCGAGCTCGAAACGTCGATTGCGTTCCTCGAGACCGATCTCGACCAGGCCGTGGCCGAGGTGGCAGCCGAGCTGACAGGGCAGCGGGCGGCCTTGATGGCCGACTTGAGAGGCTGAGTCAGTCGGCGAGATCCACGGTCTCGCCGAGCTCGGCGAGTGCCTGCTCGAAGTCTTCGGCGCCTTCGAAGTCCTCGTACACCGAGGCGAAGCGCAGATACGCGACTGTGTCGAGCTCTCTCAACCCTTCCAGCACGAGAGCCCCGATCTTCGATGACTCGATCGGGCCCACACCCGCGAACACTGTCGCCTCGACCTTCGTGACGATGTCTTCGATGGCGTGCCCGGGGACCGGGCGCTCGGCGAGCGCCGACCGTAGGCCGGCGGACAACTTGGCGGAGTCGAACGGTTCGAGATGTCCGCTGCGCTTTCGAACCCTGCGCACCGACTCGGATCGCTCGTACGTCGTGAAGCGGAACGAGCAGGACTCGCACTCTCGGCGACGACGAATGGCCACGCCCTCTTCGGATGGGCGACTGTCGATCACTCTGCTGGAATCGAACCCGCACTCTGGGCAACGCATCGCAGCAGGATACCGCCGGCCACCCGCTGTGCTCGTTGTCGAGGCGCCCGACACCGAACGTGGCCGGGCCGTGCTCTGGCGAGGGCGCAGCGTTCCTCGGATGCCGGAATTCCCGCAGGCGAGGTCAGCCGGCGGGGACCACCAACGCCTGTCCGATCTGCAGTGACGACGTCGACATCGCATTCAGGGTCTTGACGTCGGACACGACCTCCCGGATGTCGGTGCCGGGCTCGGAGATTCCCTCGGCGATCGACCACAGCGTGTCGCCGGGTTGCACGACATAGGAGCCGACCGCCTGAGGCTCGTCGGCGGCACCGATGTTGTCCAGGAGGAGGAAGATCGATGTCAGCGCAAGGAGGAGAATCAGCACCCTGGTGGACAGGTTCTGAGCGCTCTTCGACATCGATCTTCCTCCCCTTGGACGGTGCGCACCCACCTGGCCGGCAGGTGCAAACTCAACGTACGAGGAGGGTGTGACAGAAACGGTTCGGGCGGTCATCTGGAGCTCCTGGCACTCGGTCCAGCGACACCGATCACGACGTACCGGCAGGGTGTGGCGAGGACCACGCCCGCCATTGCCCGGCCACCTGGTCCGCAGGTATCGATCTCGCTGCTGTTGGGGTCGTTGACTTCGAACATGTGTTCGGTATACTAATCGAACAGTTGTTCGATCGTCAAGTCGAACATATGTTTGGAACGCGAAGGTCGGATGAGTACGCTCGTCTGCGACCAGAGGAGACGACATGGCCCAACAGACGCCGTCAGGATCCGGTCCGCTCTCGGATCGACAACAGCAGGTCCTGGACTTCCTGACTTCGACCGTCAACGAACGCGGGTACCCGCCATCGGTCCGCGAGATCTGTGATGCTGTCGGGCTCTCCTCGCCGTCGACGGTCCATTCACATCTGTCGTCGCTGGTCAAGGCCGGGTACATCCGGCGCGATCCCAGCAAGCCACGAGCGATCGAGATTCTCACGGAATCCGATGGGGCGGCACCGACCCGAGCTCCCCACACCGACGATCGGCTCCGCGACGTGCCGCTGGTCGGCCGCATCGCCGCAGGATCACCGATCCTGGCGACCGAGGACATCGAGACCATCATGCCGCTCCCCGAGGAGCTCGTCGGGTCGGACCCGGTGTTCATGCTCGAGGTCCGAGGCGACTCGATGATCGACGCCGGGATCCTTCACGGCGACTACGTGGTGATCCGCCGCCAGCCAGACGCCCGGGATGGCGAGATCATCGCCGCCCTCGTCGATGGCGAAGAGGCCACCGTCAAGCGGCTCAAGCGCGAGAACGGGAAGGTCGTCTTGATCCCGGAGAACCCTGCCCTCGAGCCGATGGTGTTCGAGGACGGCGTCGAGATCATCGGCAAGGTCGTCTCGGTGCTCAGAAAGCTCTACTGAGCCCAGACACCCTCGAAGACCGAAACTGCCGGGCCGGTCAACCACACGTGCCCGTCTTCGAACTCGACCGATCCGGTCCCGCCGGGCACGGTGATCTGCCAATGTGCGATGTCTGGGTGCTGAAGTCGTGCAGCCGCCGCCGCCGCAACCATGCCAGACCCGCAAGCCTGCGTCTCGCCGACGCCGCGTTCCCAGACACGCATGTTGATCCGGTCGGCGTCGACCGCGATGTACTCGACGTTGGTCCCGGAGGGGAACCTCGGGTCGTTCTCGATCTGAGGGCCCTCGGTCGTGACCGGAGCCTCGGCCGGGTCGGGGACGATCGTGACGGCGTGCGGGTTCCCGACATCGACCGTGCTCCACGGACGCCCGTGCATCTCGATGGTCGCCTGATGGACGCTCACGGGGCCGAGATCGACCGAGATGTCGCCTCCGTCGAGGACCCGCGCCTGCTTGAGGCCGACCGGTGTCTCGACGATCAGCTCGCCGGCAGGCACCATTCCACGGTCGATCGCATACCGAACGACGCAACGGAAGCCGTTGCCGCACATCTCCGCCGAGCTCCCGTCGGCGTTCCAATACTGCATGCGGATCGCTCCCCCATCGGTACCCGGGCTCACGGCCAGCAGGCCATCGGCACCGATGCCGGTCCGCCGGTCGCACATCGAAGCCACCTCGCCAGGCGCAGGCTCGAACGGGCCGTCGACCACCACGAAGTCGTTCGAGAGGCCGTGCATCTTCACGAACGGAATCACGTCTGCCATCGTTCGAGACAATACGCCGCCGCCGAATCGATGTCGACGTCGGGCCTGAGCCAGTCGATCCTCGGATCCCGCCGAAACCAGGTTCGTTGTCGTCTCGCCAGGGCGAGCGTGTTCGCACCGATCGCCTCGACCGCGTCGGACAGCTCGGCTCGACCCGCCAGCACGTCGAGCAGTTCGGAGTACCCGACCGCCAGCGAAGCGTTGCGGCCCAGGCGCGGGGCGATGGCCTCCACCTCGGCCATCAGACCGACATCCATCATGTAGGCCACGCGCCGCTCGATTCGCTCGGCGAGTGCGTCACCTGCATCGACGCCGATCCCGACGAACGCCCGCTCGGCGTGATAGTGCCGGATCGCCGCGGCCTCCGGCGTCGCAGCCCGTTCGGACGGACCGAGACCGGTCAGTTCGGCGATCTCCAACGCCCGGACGACCCGTCGCGGGTTCATCAGATCGATGTGGGCTCCAGCCTCGGGGTCGATGGCGATCAGCCTCGCAACGGCTTGGGACAGCTCGAGCTCGTCGAGCTCGGCTCGCACTCCGGGATCGCTCGGGGCGAACGTCATCGGATCGACGACCGAGCGGAAGTGCAGTCCGCTCCCCCCGACGACGATGACCGGGCGATCATGGGCATCGATCCGCTCCCGGGCCATCTCCTGGAAGTGATGCACCGAGAGGTCGGTCTCGGGATCGGCGACGTCGATCATCTCATGGGTGATCTCGGAGCGTTCGGCGAGGCTCGGCTTCGCCGTGCCGATGTCCATGCCCCGATAGGCCTGCATGGAGTCGACGGACACGATGATGGCTCCGACGCGCCTGGCGATCTCCATCGCCAGCTCGCTCTTGCCGGAGGCGGTCGGCCCGACGATGGCCAGCAACGTCAGATGAGCACCCCGCCGAGGTGATGATGTCCGGCGAACTCGATGCGAACCATCGACTTCTCTCCGGCCGGGTGATGGCCATGGACGTGCACCAGCTTGCCGTTGCGCGCCCTGGTGGTGGCGATCGAGAAGTTCTTCCTGGACTGGCCCTCACTGATGACTTCCTGAACGGAACCGATCAGCGCCTGGTTGCGGGCGAGCGACGCCCGATCCTGGACCTGCTGCAGCCGGCCGAATCGCTCCTTGATCACGGCGTCGTCGACGAACTCGCCCACGTAGTCGGCAGCTGCAGTTCCCGGCCTCGGAGAGAAGATGAACGTGAAGGCCGAATCGAACTGGGCTTCCGACACCAGCTCGAGCGTCTCATCGAAGTCGTCATCGGTCTCGCCGGGGAAGCCGACGATGATGTCGGTCGACACGGCCAGGTCGGGGATGGTCTCGCGCGCCATCGCCAGACGGTCCCGGTACTTCGCAGCGGTGTAGCCACGGTGCATTCGCCGGAGCACACGGTCGCTTCCCGACTGGAGCGGGAAGTGCAACTGGGGACAGACCGCCTCGGTCTCGGCCATCGCCAGCGCAACGTCCTCGCGGAAGTCGTTGGGATGTGGCGAGGTGAATCGAATCCGCTCGACACCGTCGATGGCTCCGACCTGACGCAGCAGGTCGGCGAAGATCGGGCGTCGCTTTCCGTCGAGCGCCAGGTCCCGGCCGTAGGTGTCGACGTTCTGACCGAGCAGTGTGAACTCGACGACCCCGTCATCGACCAGACGTCGGACCTCGTCGAGGATGTCGCCCGGTCTGCGACTGATCTCCGGCCCACGGACGCTCGGGACGATGCAGAACGTACAGCTGTTGTTGCAGCCGACCTGGATGGTGATCCACGCCGAGTGGGGCAGCTCGCGTTTGACCGGCAACGAAGACGGCATCGCCTGGAGCTCATCCACGACCTCGGTGATCGGGCCCCAATGCTCGGCATGGTCGAGCAGATCGAGGACCCGGTCGAGATTGTGGGTACCCATCACGACATCCACCCACGGAGCCCGCTCCCGCACGTAGTCACGATCCTTCTGAGCGGCGCAGCCGCCCACCATCAGCGTCATCTCGGGATTGACGTCCTTGATCGCCTTGAGCTGGCCGAGCGTGCCGTAGAGCCGGTTGTCGGCGTTCTCACGAATCGTGCAGGTGTTGATGTAGACCACGTCAGCCCGGCCCAGATCCGTTGTCATCGTCATCCCGTCGGACTCGAACAGCCCGGCGACCCGCTCGGAGTCGTGTTCGTTCATCTGGCATCCGAACGTTCGGATCAGGAACTCCTTGCCGACGCGCGAAGGAGCCCGATAGGGGCGCGGTCGACGTTTGGGAGCGGGAAGCAACGTTTCGGTCATGTTCGCAGCGGTCAGCGGGCGTAGTCGGTGGACCGGAACTCCCGGATCACCGTCACCTGGATCTGGCCAGGATACTGCAGGTCGTCCTCGAGCTTCCTGGCGATGCGACGGGACAGATCCGCGGCGGCCAGGTCGTCGATGACGCCGGGATCGACGATCACTCGCACCTCGCGTCCTGCCTGCATCGCAAACACCCGCTCGACACCATCGAACTCCATCGCCACGTTCTCGAGCTTCTCAAGCCGGCGCACATACGACTCGAGCGCCTCACGCCGGGCGCCCGGCCTGGCGGCGCTGACGGCGTCGGCGGCCTGAACCAGGATGGCGAGCACCGTTCTCGGCTCCACCTCGTTGTGGTGGGCCTCGATGCCGTGCACGACCGCGGGATCTTCGCCAAACCGACGGGCGATCTCGGCACCGATGAGCGCGTGCGAACCTTCGACCTCGTGCGTGACCGCCTTACCGATGTCGTGCAGTAGCGCGGCCCGTCGCACCTGGGCGGGGTCGATCTCGAGTTCGGAGGACAGCATCGCCGCCAGATGCGCCGCCTCGACCGAGTGGTTGAGCACGTTCTGGCCGTACGACGTCCGGTACTTGAGCCGACCGAGCAGGGTGACGAGCTCGGGATTCATCCGAGAGACCCCGACCTCCAGGAGTGCCCACTCGCCGGCATCCCGCACGCTCTGTTCGACTTCGGCCTGCGCCTTCTCGAACGACTCCTCGATCGACGCCGGGTGGATGCGCCCGTCGGCGATCAGCCGCTCCAGGGTCAGTCGGGCGACCTCGCGGCGGACCGGGTCGAACGAAGCCACCGACACCGCCTCGGGGGTGTCGTCGACGATGAGGTTGACACCGGTCACCGCCTCGAGCGCTCGGATGTTGCGACCCTCCCGGCCGATGATCCTTCCCTTCATGTCGTCGGACGGAAGCGCCACGACCGACACGGTCGTCTCGGTGACGACCTCGGAGGCGAGCCGCTGGATCGAGGTGGCGAGAATGCGACGTGCGCGCTTGTCGGCCTCTTCCCGGGCACGCACTTCGAGATCCCTGACGAGCAGCATGGCATCGCGTCTGGCGTCGTCCTCGACCTCGGACAGGAGCTGCTCCTTGGCGGCCTTGGCGTCGATGCCGGCGATCCGCTCGAGATCTCCCCGGGCCTGCTCGCGCATCATCTCGGTCTCGTGACGCACCGACGTGACCTCGCGCTCACGCTCGAGCAGCAGTTGCTCCCGAGATGCCAGATTGGCTGCGCGTTGTTCGAGGGTCTCCTCACGCTGGGTGAGGCGCGACTCGACGGTGTCTATCTCGACCTTGCGATGCTCGAGCGCCGCCTCTTCGCGCTCTCGGTAGCTCTCGGCCCTGGCGCGACCCTCTTCTTCTGCCCTCGTCAGGATGCGCTGGGCTTCCAGCCTCGCCTCCGAGACCGCGTCCTGAGAATCCGGGTCGCCTTTCGCGGGCCGGGCGAAGCGAGTCGCGATGAGGAATCCTCCCCCACCGGCGATCACCACGGCCAGCGCCACCGCCACTGCGATGGTTGCTGTTGAGTCCATGTGATCTCACTTTCGGCACATCAGGGGCCAAAAAGGCAATGCCGAACCCCGTTGGGGCCCGGCACATACCGTGAAAGTGATGGGGTCAACCGATTCCAGTCGTCACTCCGACTGTGGAGACCCTCTTCTTCCCTGTTTGGTGTGGTTCATCTGATGTGTTGGTTCGTTAGGTGATATTTGGTATGTGCTTGGGGATCATGCTAGCGCAACGCTCGCCGGTAGACGGGTATCGATCAGCTGTCGACATCCTCTGACACGGAATCCTCGGAGACGGAATCCTCGTAGTCCTCCATGTCCTCCATCGACTCGTCCTCGACATCGGAGTCGTCGTCGGGGTCGAGAGACGGGCTCAGTCCGGCCTCGTCATAGACGTGCGCCTGCAATTGCATGGCGATCTCCGGGTTCTCACGGAGGAATCGCTT